>JBAQUQ010000194.1:0-27019 GCA_049297615.1 Burkholderiaceae bacterium | reverse complement strand
GTGAAGTCGCCGCACAGCGCGGCACCTGCGCTGGAGTCCAGTGCCACCAACTCGCCCAGCGGCGCCAAGGCGCGCTGCAGCTCCCAGCCGACTTGGCCGTTCTTGCCGAACAGCAGCAGCTTCATCTCGCAGGCAAGGGCATTGAACTCGCGCTGCTCAACGGCCGATCGCGAAATACTCGAAGCCCAGGCCGCGCAGCACACCCGGCTCGTACAGGTTGCGTCCGTCGAAGATCACCGGCTGCTTGAGCGCGGCACGAATCGCCTCGAAATCGGGGCTGCGGAATTCCTTCCATTCGGTGGCGATAAGCAAGGCGTCGGCGCCTTCGAGGGCGGCCATCGGTGTGCTTGCGCAGGACAGCTCTTGAACACCGGCGAATACGCGTTGCGCCTCGTCCATGGCGGCTGGATCATAGGCAGACACGCTTGCGCCGGCCTCGACCAGCGCCTGCACGATCATTCGGCTCGGCGCCTCCCGCATGTCGTCGGTATTGGGCTTGAACGCCAGGCCCCACAGCGCAAAGTGACGGCCGCGCAGGTCATTGCCGAAGCGTTGCCTCACCTTGTCGGGCAGCACGCGCTTTTGCGCCTCGTTCGCCGCCTCGACCGCGGCGAGTACCTTCAACGATGCGCCGGGCTCTTGGCTCGCGACGCGCAGCAAGGCCTGAACGTCTTTCGGAAAGCATGAGCCGCCATAACCCGCGCCCGGGTAGAGAAAGTGATAGCCGATGCGCGGATCGGAACCGATGCCCTGGCGCACCGCCTCGATGTCGGCGCCCAAGCGTTCGGCGAGGTTCGCCATCTCATTCATGAAGCTGATACGCGTGGCGAGCATCGCATTGGCCGCATACTTGGTGAGCTCGGCACTGCGCGGATTCATCACCACGAGCCGATCGCGATTGCGGTTGAACGGCGCGTACAGCGCGCGCATGAAATTGATGGCTTGATCGTCTTCTTCGTCGGCACCGACGATCACGCGGTCCGGGCGCATGAAGTCTTCGACGGCGGCGCCTTCCTTCAGGAACTCGGGGTTCGACACCACGCTGTAAGGCACCTTGATGCCGCGCCTCGAAAGTTCGTCGGCGACCGCGGCCTTGACCTTGTCGGCAGTGCCCACCGGCACCGTGCTCTTGTCGACGATGATCTTGTAGTCGGTCATGTGCTGGCCGATATTGCGCGCCGCTGCCAGAACGTACTGCAGGTCGGCCGAGCCGTCTTCGTCGGGCGGCGTGCCGACGGCGATGAACTGGACCGTGCCGAAATGCACCGCACGCTCGACAGCGGTGGTGAAGTGCAATCGGCCGGCCGCAACATTGCGCTGGACGACATGGTCCAGACCGGGTTCGTGGATTGGAATACCGCCGGCCTCGAGCTTGGCGATCTTCTTGGCGTCGACGTCCAGGCACAGCACGTCATTGCCGACGTCGGCCAGGCATGCGCCACTGACGAGGCCGACGTAGCCGGTGCCGATAACAGTGATTTTCATAGAACCGAGGTCAACCGGTGAGTGAAGGAGAAGCTGCCGAGCCCGAGTCAGGCCATCGAGCGCGTTTCGTAATTCATTGCAACCCAGTCGCGGTAGGCGCCGCTTTGCACATGGGCAACCCAGTCGGCGTTGTCCAGGTACCAGCGAACTGTCTTGCGAATTCCGGTGGCGAAAGTCTCCAGCGGCCGCCAGCCGAGCTCGCGCTCGATCTTGCGTGCGTCGATGGCGTAGCGGCGGTCGTGGCCCGGTCGGTCTCGCACATTCGTGACAAGCCGCTTGTAAGAGCCAGCCGGGTCGGGTCGCATCTCGTCAAGCAATGCGCAAATCGTGTGGACGATCTCGATGTTGGGTTTTTCATTCCATCCGCCGACGTTATAGGTCTCGCCAACGCGGCCGCGCGCGAGCACTTCGCGGATCGCAGCGCAATGGTCCTTCACATAGAGCCAATCGCGCACCTGCATACCGTCGCCATAGACCGGCAGCGGCTTGCCGGCGATCGCGTTGACAATCATCAAGGGGATGAGCTTTTCCGGGAAGTGATACGGCCCATAGTTGTTCGAGCAATTCGTCGTGACCACGGGCAAGCCATAGGTGTGGTGCCAGGCCCGCACGAGGTGGTCGGCCGCGGCCTTGCTCGCCGAATAGGGACTGTTCGGCTCGTAAGGGTGGTCTTCGGTGAAGGCGGGCTCAATCGCACCGAGCGATCCGTAGACCTCGTCGGTGGACACATGATGGAATCGAAACGCCTCTTGCCGACCGGCGTCGACGCCGGCCCAATAGTGCCGGCTCGCCTCGAGCAGGTTGAACGTGCCTTCGATATTCGTCTTGATGAATGCGCCGGGCCCGTGAATGCTGCGGTCGACGTGGCTTTCTGCCGCGAAGTGCACAACGGCGCGCGGCCGGTGTTCGGCCAACAGCGCATCGAGCAAGGCCCGATCGGCGATGTCGCCCTTCACGAAGCGATGGCGGCTATCGTTGTTCAGCGCGCGCAGGCTCTCCAGGTTGCCCGCGTAAGTCAAAGCGTCCAGATTGAGCACGGGCTCGCCGGTACTGGCGATCCAGTCCAGGACGAAGTTGGCGCCGATGAACCCGGCGCCGCCAGTGACGAGAATCATGGTGTGAGTTCGAACAGGGCAAGGATCACGGCGGTACGCAGCTGCCGATTGCAAGCGCGGCATTCTAGGGGGTGCCGGACTGTGCGGAGAAGCCCGACATGCTCCTGAACGGGCACGCAGCTCACAAGGGGGATAATCGCCGCATGACCGAGAACATATTGATCAGCGATTCGCAACAAGCTTTCGACGATGCCGCCGCGCAACCCGCGCCGTTGGCGTTTGCCAGTGTGGGCCTGGACGAACTCCTTCAGCGAGCCGTGGCTGACCAAGGCTACACCTTGATGACGCCGATCCAGGCCAAGGCGATTCCCATCGTGTTGGCAGGCCGAGACGTGATGGGTGCAGCGCAGACGGGTACCGGCAAGACGGCGGCGTTCTCTCTGCCCCTACTGCACAAGATGCTGCGCCACCAGAACAGCAGCATGTCGCCGGCACGGCACCCGGTGCGCGCACTCGTGATCGCGCCGACGCGCGAGTTGGCCGATCAAGTGGCAGCCAACATCACGGGGTATGCACAACACTCGAAGCTGCGTGTAGCCGTGGTGTATGGCGGCATCGACATGAAGCCGCAAACGGCGGAATTGAAGGCCGGCGTCGAGGTGCTGGTGGCCACGCCCGGCCGCTTGCTCGACCACATCGAGGCCAAGAACTGCGTCTTGAACCAGGTCGAGTACGTGGTGCTCGACGAAGCCGACCGCATGCTCGACATCGGCTTCCTGCCTGACTTGCAGCGCATCCTGAGCTATCTGCCCAAAACGCGCCAGACGCTGCTATTCTCGGCCACCTTCTCGCCCGAGATCAGGCGCTTGGCGGAAAGCTATCTGCAGGATCCCGTCCTGGTGGAGGTGGCGCGCCCCAACGCCACGGCAACCAATGTGGAACAGCACTTCTACAGCGTTGCGAATGAAGACAAACGCCGTGCCGTGTTAAAGCTTCTCAAAGAGCGTTCCATCAAGCAGGCACTGGTATTCGTCAACTCCAAGCTCGGTTGTGCGCGCCTGGCGCGATCGTTCGAGCGTGACGGGCTGCGAACCAATGCGCTACACGGCGACAAGTCGCAAGACGAGCGGCTCAAGGCGCTCGATGCGTTCAAACGTGGCGAAGTCGACGTGCTGGTCGCCACCGACGTGGCGGCTCGGGGCCTGGATATCGTCGACCTGCCGGCGGTGTTCAATTTCGACGTGCCTTACAACGCCGAAGACTATATCCATCGGATTGGCCGAACCGGACGCGCCGGAGCGTCGGGCTTGGCGATCACGCTCGTTTCGCGCGACGACTTGCGTCTGGTGGGCGATATCGAGCGCTTGATCAAGAAGAAGAGCGAAATCGAGGCGATCGAACTCGACGACGCGCCGCCGCGGCGCGACTTCGTACGCGATCGCGCACGCCAAGAGGCAGGCGACGCTGAACGCCCGGCCAGGCCGGCGTTGGCGCAGCCCTCGTCCGGCGCAGCAAAAATCTCGGCCGATCCATTCTTCGACCAGCCCTACGAAGCCAGCGACGCGACACGGGCTCCCGCCTGGGAGACCAAGACGAGCGTACCGAGTCGCGGCACTTCTCCCAACATCAAGTCGAAGAAGAAGGTGGCAGCACTGTTCGGTGCGCGGCGCGAAGAAGAAACCACGACCTGAACGCCGCGCGGTGCGAAGCCGCTCAGGGGTCGCCTGGCGCGAGCAGCAAGAAAACCGCCGGGATGTTGCCTGGCAAACTCGGCTTCGCGCGGCGCCAGGCGGCTACCCGGTCTGTCCTCGAGAAACCGCCGGCAAGCGTCAGGCCGGAACTGACCGACAGCAAAGTCGTATCGCGAAGCTGCTCGACCAGGGCATCCAGGAGTGCCTGATTGCGGTAAGGCACCTCGATCATCAGCCGGGTCTGGCCATCGTGCGCCGACTCGGTTTCCAGTTCCCGAATCCGCCTGGCGCGCTCGGCTACACCAATGGGCAGGTAGCCGACAAAGCTGAACCCCTGGCCGTTCAATCCGCTCGCGGCCAGCGCCAACAGAAGCGAACTCGCCCCTGGCAATGCGACAACCTCGATGCCGTGCCCGTGAGCGAGCTGAATCAGTGACGCACCGGGGTCGGCCACTGCCGGCAGGCCGGCTTCACTGAGCAAGGCCATGTCCTGCCCCTTCATTGCCGGGGCAAGAAGCTGGGTCACCTGCGGGCTTGGCGCATTGGGTCTTCCTTTGACAGGCCTTGGCAATTCGAAGATTTCGATGTCCTGCAAGCGGCGTGTCAGCGGCACGACAGCGTTGACGCGCTTGAGGAAGTGCCGCGTGCTTTTCGCGCTTTCAACGACCCAATGTTCGATCCGCGAAGCAATCCGGATCACGGCCGGCGCGAGCGTTTCTTCCAGGCTCGGCAAGGCGCCGTCGGTGCCGAAATCCAGTGTGTTGGGCATGAGGTAGAGCTTGCCGAGCGCTTTCGTCATGGGTTTGCCACGCTGCAATCAAGACACTCGAGCGGCGGCTCCAAGCGGGTCGATGCCGGCGCGGCGCAGCAGCCTGCAGGTTTCAATCAATGGCAGACCGATCAGCGCCGTCGGGTCCTGCGCGTGCAGCGCCTCGAGCAGCGCGATTCCCAGTGTCTCGACCTTTGCGCTGCCGGCGCAGTCGTAGGGTTGTTCGGCGCGCAGGTAGTTTTCGATTTCGACGTCGCTCAAGGTCCGAAATCGCACCGTGACCGGCACCAAGGACGTCGCTTCGAACCCCGCGCTCCGGCAAGCGACGGTGACAGCCGTTTGGAACACGATGGCACGCCCGCTCATCGCGCGCAATTGCTGCGTCGCACGTTCATGAGTGCCGGGCTTGCCGATGGCGACCCCGTCCAGATCGGCCACCTGATCGGAGCCGATCACCACGGCATTCGGGTGCAGCGCAGACGCCGCCGCCGCCTTGGCTTGTGCCAGGCGCCTGGCCAGGGCCGCCGGTTCCTCGCCATCGCGAGGAGTTTCATCGACATGCGTGGCCACAACGTCGAACGCGAGCCGCAGCCGGCCCAACAACTCGCGGCGATAGCGCGACGTGGACGCGAGAATCAAGCGTGGCAAAGCAAGCGGCGGCGGAACCATGGGGCGCATTGTCCCACCCAGCCCTCGTAAACTCCGTGCATGACCAAGCGAGTCTCCGACCCACGCCGCCTTGACGTCGCGGCATTTGCTGACGCGGCTGGCGAGTTGCTCGGCCAGTGGCCGCTCACAGGCTTGCGCCGCTTGGCCGATACGGCGCATCGCGACGCAAGCGCGGGGGATGACGAATTCGCACACTGGGAGGTGCGTGGCGAAAAGCGCAGCGTGACGACTGGGCCCGCGCAGGTTTGGCTGCACCTGAGTGCGCGAGCGAAACTTTCCCTGCTATGCCAGCGCTGCCTGCAACCCACCGTGACAGCTCTGGAGGTCCGACGCAGTTATCTGTTCGTGCAGGGCGAAGCCGCTGCGGCCGAACTCGATGCGCAGTGCGAAGACGACGTGCTGGCACTGGGCAGCGAGCTCGACCTGCGCGAGCTTGTGGAGGACGAGTTGCTGTTGAGTCTGCCCTTGATCCCCAAGCACGAGCAATGCCAACAACCCCTGCCGGGCATGGCTGCGGCGGCGGGCGGCATCGAGCCGCCGCCCGGGCTGCAGCACCCTTTCGCCGCGCTTGCGGTGCTCAAACGCAGCGCAATCAAGGCGGGCTCGGGCGAGGACTGAGGACAGACCTGCATGCTAGAATTCGCGCCTTCCGCGCGGCGTAGGTCAGTCATTGTCGATACACCTCTGGCTGTTGCCGATCTGGCCCCGAGCATTCGAATTGATCTCACGGGCTCCAGGAGAAACCCATGGCCGTTCAGCAAAACAAGAAGTCCCCCTCCAAGCGTGGCATGCACCGTTCGCACAATGCCTTGAACACTCCCGGCACGGCGATCGAGCCGACGACGGGCGAAGCCCACTTGCGCCACCATCTCAGCCCGAACGGCTTCTACCGCGGGCGAAAGGTCCTGAAGACCAAGGCCGACGCCTGATCGCCTGCGACCGCGGCGTCGGGGCATCGCGCGCAACCGCGGCGTGCCGAGGAAAACGAATCCCCCTTTGAAGTCTCCCGTGATCAGGCTCGCTGTCGATTGCATGGGGGGCGACCATGGTGCGTCGGTCACGCTGCCGGCATGCCGGTCATTCTTGGCCGCCCATCCGCATGCTGAGCTGATTCTCGTCGGCCGCGAGTCAGACCTCGAGGGCGCATCGGCGTGGGGGCGCTGTTCGGTTGTCAAGGCCGCGGAGGTCGTCGAAATGGATGACCCGGTCGAAGTCGCGCTGCGCCGCAAGAAGGATTCCTCCCTGCGTGTGGCGCTCCACCTCGTCAAGGCCGACGCACACGGCTATTCGCGGGCACAGGCTTGCGTTTCGGCGGGCAACACGGGTGCATTGATGGCGCTGTCGCGTTACGTGCTCAAGACGCTCGAGGGCATCGACCGGCCGGCGATCGCTGCCGTCTTACCGAATCAACGGGACGGATTTACGACCGTCCTCGATCTTGGCGCCAACGTCGACTGCACGGCGGAGAATTTGCTTCAGTTCGCCGTCATGGGCAGTGCGCTGGTCGCGGCGGTGGGTGGCAATGAGAACCCGAGCGTGGGTCTGCTCAACATCGGGGAAGAGGCCAACAAGGGCAACGAAGTCATCAAGCAGGCCGCAGAACTGCTGCGCGTCGCGGCGGCGGGTGGGCACTTGAATTTCCACGGCAACGTCGAGGGCAACGATGTCTTCAAGGGCACGACCGACATCGTGGTGTGCGACGGCTTCGTCGGCAACGTCCTGCTCAAGACTGCCGAAGGATTGGCCGCCATGCTCACCGCCTTTATCAAGCAAGAGTTCACGCGCAACGTCTTCACCAAGATGGCCGCGGTCGTGGCCTTGCCGGTGTTGAACCACTTCAAGCGGCGCGTCGATCACCGCCGTTACAGTGGTGGCGCGCTGCTCGGCTTGCGCGGCCTGGTATTCAAAGCACATGGCGGGTCAGACGCCTACGCCTTCGAGCAGGCGCTGAATCGCGCTTATGATGCCGCCAGCAACCGGCTGCTGGATCGCGTTCATGACCGGATTCTCGAGACGCTCGCAGCGATGCCGGGCTCGGCAGGGGCTGCCGCAACCGAGACGTCCGATGCATCGCTGAGTGCATGAGCCCGCCGGGCCACTATGGGCGACGAAAGAGCCCTTCGGGTCCAAGGGCGAATACCACAGCGCGCAGCGCGAAGGTATTGCAATGAGTTTGACACTGCCACCGTACTCACGAATCACTGGCACGGGTAGCCATCTACCGGGCGAACGGGTGACCAACGAAGCGTTGGCAGCGCGGCTCGCGAGCGCGGGTGTTGTGACGTCCGACCAATGGATCGTCGAGCGAACAGGAATCAAGGCGCGCCATTTCGCGAGCGAGAGCGAGGTCTGCAGCGACTTGGGTGTTCAGGCCGCGAGGCGGGCGTTGCAGGCGGCAGACTGCGACGCCGCCGCGATCGACCTGATCATCGTTGCCACGTCCACCCCCGACATGATCTTCCCCAGCACGGCGTGCGCCGTTCAGCAAAAACTCGGCGTGCGAGGTTGCGCAGCGTTCGATGTGCAAGCTGTTTGCTCCGGCTTTGTCTATGGTCTGACGATCGCCGATTCGATGATTCGAACCGGCGCTGCTTCGAAGGCTCTGGTCATCGGCGCAGAAGTGTTTTCGCGCATTATCGATTTCACCGACCGCGCGACATGTGTGCTGTTCGGCGATGGCGCCGGCGCCGTGGTGCTGCAAGCCAGCGACACAGCAGGGCTGCTGGCCAGCGAACTGCATGCCGACGGCCGGCATGCGAAGATTTTGTGCACGCCGGGAACGGTCTCTGGGGGCAAGATCCTCGGCGACCCCTTGCTGAAGATGGATGGACCGGCCGTATTCAAGCTCGCCGTGAGCGTGCTTGAAGAGGTGGCGCGCTCCGTGTTGGCCAAGGCCCGGCGCAGTGAGGCGGATATCGATTGGCTGATACCGCACCAAGCCAACATTCGCATCATGCAAGGCACGGCCAGGAAGCTCAAACTGCCGCTGGACAAACTGATCGTGACGGTCGACGAACACGGCAATACTTCGGCAGCGTCGATTCCGCTGGCGCTGGACGATGCCGTGCGCCGCGGCAGGATTCGACCCGGGGACACCGTCATGCTCGAAGGAGTCGGTGGTGGTTTCACTTGGGGTGCAGCCTTGCTCGATTTCTGATCAGGCGTCGCAACAGATTCCGACGACCTCACGCGCTTCATGACCCATTCCGCAATCGCCAAATCTGCAATCGCCAAATTTGCCATGGTGTTTCCGGGCCAGGGTTCGCAATCGGTGGGCATGCTCGACGCTTGGGGCGATGACCCGTCGGTGCGCGAAACTTTGGCCGAGGCCTCCAGCGTCTTGGGCGAAGACATCGCGCGCCTGATTCGCGAAGGGCCGAAAGAGCTGCTCGAGCTGACGACCAATACTCAGCCCGTCATGCTCGCGGCGGGTATCGCGTGCTACCGCGCCTGGTTGGCCCAAACCGGCGAGGTGCCCGCGTTTCTGGCCGGTCATTCGCTGGGCGAGTACACCGCCCTGGTGGCGGCGGGCTCATTGAAGTTTGCCGACGCGCTGCCCTTGGTTCGCTTTCGCGCCCAGGCGATGCAAGACGCGGTGCCGGCAGGCACGGGGGCGATGGCGGCCGTGCTCGGGCTGGACGCGGGCGCGGTGCGCGACGCGTGCGCCGAACTCAGTGCTGCGGGCGGCGAAGTCGTCGAGCCTGTCAATTTCAACGACCCCAGGCAGATCGTCATCGCTGGAACCAAGGCCGGGGTCGACAAGGCCTGCGAGCTGTTGAAGGCGCGCGGTGCGAAACGCGCCCTGCCGCTTGCGGTATCGGCGCCGTTTCACTCGAGCCTGATGAAGCCGGCGGCCGAGCGACTGAAGGCCCGCCTCGAGGCGACGCCATTCGCGTCACCGCAGATTGCAGTCATCAACAATGTCGATGTCAAGATCGAATCCGATCCGCAGGCGATTCGCGACGCGCTGTATCGGCAGGCCTTTGGCCCGGTGCGCTGGGTCGAACTCATCCAGGCGCTGCGGCTATGCGGCGTGCTGCGCGTCACAGAGTGCGGCCCGGGCAAAGTGCTGGCCGGCACGGTCAAGCGCATCGATCCGGAATTGGCCGCGGCCAACGTGTTCGACCCGGCAAGCCTGGCCGCGGCGGCGCAGGGCGGTTTGTCATGATTGCGGCGGTGATGGCCGGGCAAGTCGCCCTCGTGACAGGGGCCTCGCGCGGCATCGGACGAGCCATTGCACTGGAACTGGCAGGGCTCGGCGCGAAGGTCATCGGGACGGCCACGACTGAGGCGGGGGTGCGAGCGATCGGCGAAGCACTGTCAGCCTTTGTTGGCAGCCGCGGCGTGCTCCTGAACGTCAATGACAAGGCCCGAGTCGACGCGACGCTGGATGAAATATTGAGCCTGGACGGCGCGCTTCATGTGCTCGTCAACAATGCGGGCATCACGCGAGACATGTTGTCGATGCGGATGAAAGACGAGGACTGGAACGCAGTCCTGGACACCAATCTGAGCGCTGTGTTCCGGCTGTGCCGCGCCGTCGTGCGCCCGATGATGAAGCAACGCTATGGGCGCATCGTCAACATCACCTCTGTCGTTGGAGCCAGCGGCAACGCCGGCCAGGCGAACTATGCCGCGGCCAAAGCCGGAGTGGCCGCCATGTCGCGCTCACTGGCCCGGGAACTCGGCAGCCGCGGGATCACCGTCAATTGCGTAGCGCCAGGACTCATCGAAACCGACATGACCAAATCGCTCGGCGAAGCGCAAACCAAGGCATTGATGGCGCAAATTCCCCTGGGGCGATTCGGCCAGGCCGCCGAAGTTGCCAGTGCGGTGGCTTTTCTCGCCTCGCCCACGGCGGGCTATGTCACGGGAACCGAATTGCACGTCAATGGCGGCATGTTCATGCACTGATGACTGCGCCGATTCTGGCACGGCCGCTGGCCTTAGAATGCCGCGCTGTTTCTTACAATTACTCCCGGAGGAGTCATGAGCGATATCGAAGCACGTGTCAAAAAGATCATTGCCGAGCAGCTCGGCGTGCCCGAGTCCGACGTGGCCAATGCCAAGGCGTTCGTCGCCGACCTCGGTGCCGATTCACTTGACACGGTGGAACTCGTGATGGCGCTCGAAGACGAATTCGGCATCGAAATCCCCGACGAAGAGGCAGAGAAGATCACAACCGTCCAGCTTGCCATCGACTACGCCGTCAAGCATCAAAAGGCGGCGTGAATCTCGCAGACCACGGTCATTGAAGCCGAGGCGACTCGATGAGCCGGCGTCGCGTGGTCGTGACCGGCCTGGGCCTGGTCAGCCCCGTCGGCAATTCCGTGCTTGAGGCTTGGGACAACCTCTTGGCCGGCCGGGGCGGAATCGGCCCCATCACCAGGTTCGATGCTGCTCAGCTGTCCTGCCGGTTTGCAGGCGAAGTCAAGGGTTTCAGGGTCGAGGAGTATTTCCCGGCCAAAGACGCCCGACACATGGACACCTTTATTCACTACGGCATGGCGGCGTCGATTCAGGCAGTGCGCGATTCTGGCCTGCCGATCAATGAAGCTTTGAATGAAGAGCAAGCCGAGCGCATCGGCTGCTTGGTGGGCTCGGGAATCGGTGGCCTGCCGCTGATCGAAGAGACGCATGGCGACTACGTGGCGCGCGGCGCGCGGCGCATCTCGCCCTTTTTCGTGCCGGCCTCGATCATCAACATGATATCGGGCCATGTGTCGATCCACTTCGGTTTTCAAGGTCCGAACCTGGCCATTGCCACGGCGTGCACAACGGGCCTGCATTGCATCGGCGAAGCGGGCCGGCTGATCGAATACGGCGACGCCGATGCGATGGTCGCAGGCGGTTCCGAGGCAACGGTTTCGCCGCTGGGTGTCGGCGGCTTTGCCGCGGCGCGGGCCTTGTCGACGCGCAACGACGACCCCCAAACCGCATCGCGCCCGTGGGACAAGGACAGGGACGGCTTTGTGCTCGGCGAAGGTTCCGGTGTCGTGGTGCTCGAAGAGTACGAGCACGCCAAGCGGCGCGGTGCCAAGGTCTACGCCGAACTGACCGGGTTTGGCATGGGCGCCGACGCTTTTCACATGACTGCGCCGAGCGTCGACGGACCCAAGCGCGCCATGAAGGCGGCTTTGCGCAATGCGGGCCTGAACGCGAACCAGGTGCAGTATCTGAACGCCCACGGAACCTCGACGCCGCTGGGCGATGTGAACGAAACGAATGCAATCAAGCTCGCCCTGGGCGATCATGCACGGCAGGTCGTCGTCAATTCGACGAAGTCGATGACGGGCCACCTGTTGGGCGGAGCCGGTGGCATCGAATCGGTATTCACCGTGCTGGCTCTGCACCACCAGGTTTCGCCGCCGACGATCAATATTTTTCACCAGGATCCGCAGTGCGATCTGGACTACTGCGCGAATGAGGCGCGGTCCATGAAGATCGAGTTCGCGATGAAGAACAATTTCGGATTCGGCGGCACGAACGGAACGCTCATCTTCAAGCGCTTTTCCGATCGATGACCAGGCGCTGGCGAGTCTCGCGAATGGGCGGGTACGCGGCAGTTCAAGTCACGATTCGCAGCCGCTCGGTTTGGCGTGGCGCGGTGCTGGCCCTGACCGCTTGCAGTGTCCTCACCCTTGTCGCCTGGGGCGTTCAGGCGAGCCGTGCGCTAGGCGACACGGTGTCATGGCTGGCATTTGCCCTGGCGCTGGCTGCTGTTGGCCTGGGTGTGTCGCTGTGGCGCATTGCACCAGGAACCTTGAAATTCGACGGGTCTGACTGGCTTCTAGGGAATGCCGATGCCGATGCCGATGCCGAGGGCAGCGAGCCGATCGCCGGAGATCTGGAGGTTTGCCTGGATCTCGGTTGCTGGATGCTGCTTCGCTTCATTCCCGCTGCCAAGGGGGCCGGCACGAGGTCGCATTGGTTGCCGGCGCAGCTCGGCGCCCATGACAGCCAGTGGCACGCCTTTCGCTGTGCGATATATTCGTCCCGGCCGACGGCAAGAGACGCCGCCGCGAGTGCCGCCGAAGGCGCCAGAGACATTTAGCACGGTTCGAATGAATGCCTCCGATGCCGACGCGGCACTTGTCGATCGAACCAAGGCGGGCGACGTCAAGGCTTTCGAGATGCTCGTCGTCAAGTACCAACGAAGGATCGAGCGCTTGATCGGGCGCATGGTGCGCGATGTCGACCTCGTCCCGGACATCGCCCAAGAGACGTTCATCCGTGCCTATCGGGCGATCCCGCAGTTCCGTGGTGACAGCGCTTTCTACACCTGGCTGTACAGGATCGCAGTGAACACGGCCAAGAAGGCACTGATGGAAATGAGGCGCGATCCCACAGTGAGCGAGTCGGCGCTGGGCGCTCGCGACCCGGATGATGAAACTTCCAGGATCGAGAATGAACTAAGCCACGGCGAGACACCCGATGCGGTGTTGGCCAGCAAGCAAATCGCGGCGGCGGTGAACTCGGCGATGCAGGCCCTGTCTGAGGAGTTGCGCCAGGCCATCACCTTGCGGGAAATCGAAGGACTGAGTTATGAGGAAATCGCCGAACTGATGGATTGCCCGATCGGCACGGTGCGCTCGCGCATCTTTCGGGCACGCGAGGCGATTGCGCAACGGTTGCGTCCCTTGCTGGGTACGCGCGAGGGGGACAGGTGGTAGCCGTGGTCAGAAGAGTTGATGGCAGCACCAGGCTGCCGGCAGGCGTCGGCAGCCAGCGGGCTGGCAAGGCCGATGGCCCTCGCCACCGGCCCGCGAACGCGCAAGCGCTCACTCGGTGCGGGGTCGGTCCCGACGGGTACGAAGGCGCTCGGCTCTTGGGGGTGAGGAAGCTTCGGGCGACGCGGCGCTTCCTTTTGAGGGATCGGAGCTGAGCATGGCGAATGCTCCTGAGCCTCCTCAGGCCGCCGCCCTGCGGCGATCGAGCGCCGATGGAGTCGAGGAAACCTCGGGCGACCGTGCGTATCCGCAAGAGCACGAGGCCGAAGAGTTGTCGGCACTTGCCGACGGTCAGCTCGATCCAAACGGAGTCGCACGGGCTTGCGCAAACTGGCACTCACGCCGGTCGATTCACGCGACTTGGCATACCTACCATTTGATCGGCGATGTTTTGCGAGCGCCAGACCTGGCCGGCTTGCCGAGGAACGACTACGTGTCGCTTCAAAAATTGCGCGAACGGCTCGCTGCGGAACCCATGGTTCGCGCGCCCGGAGCCACGCTCGGCCGTGTTGCCGATCGTTTTATGCTCAAGCCGTGGCCCTGGGCTGCAGCGTCCGCTGTCGCTGCGGGATTTGCTGCGGTCGCAGGTGTGTTGTTCGTCTTGCGCGGCGCGGCAGACGATCCGCAAGTTCGTGCGCGCAGTATGGTCCGATCCGACGCTGCGAAGGCTGCGACGCTGGCCGAATTCCACGGTGCGGCTCCGCCTACCGTTGGACACGCTCCCGCGGCCTTGCCTGCCGACGGCAAGCTGGTGCGTGACGCAAGACTCGATCGCTACCTCGACGCGCACAAGCACTTTTCGGGGGTTTCGGCTTTGGGCGTTCCTTCGAATTTTCTGCGCGGTGCGACCTCCGACGCCTCGAGTCGCTGATCGCTCAATGCTGAAGTTGCTACGCATGTTGATCCGTCTTCTTGCGACCTCGAGTTTGGTCTTGACCGCCATGGTTATTGCCCAGCCTGCCCCGGCACAGGTCCCTGGGACGGAATCGGGCATGCCACAGGACATGCGCGCCTGGCTCATGCGAATCCACCGCGCGGCCAGCCACAGCAACTTTCAGGGTACTTTCGTCGTCAGCGCCGGTGGCTCGGTGGCGAGCGCGCGAATTGCACATTTTTGCGATGGCCGCAACCAGTTCGAGCGCATCGAGTCTCTCGATGGGCCGGCTCGGCAGGTCTTTCGCCACAACGACGTAGTGCACACACTATGGCCGGCCAGCAAAGTTGCACGGGTCGAGCAGCGCAGCCTGTTGACGGCGTTTCCAGCGCTGTTGAGCGCTGGCGATGACCGCATTCACGACGTCTATGAGGTTCAGTCGCAGGCCAGCGAACGCATTGCCGGGCGGGAAGCCCACGTGCTGTGGGTTCGACCGCGCGACGCCCATCGCTACGGCTATCGTCTATGGGCGGACAAGGTATCGGGCTTGCTGTTGCGATGCGATGTGCTTGATGACAAGATGGAAACTCTGGAGACTGCCGCGTTTTCCGATGTCGCCATCGGGATTCGACCCCAATTCGACAGCGTCCTGCAGCCGATGCGCAGGCTCGAGGGTTATCGCGTGGTGCGCCCGGTGCTGCGGCCGACGACTCTGGACTCGGAAGGTTGGGTGATGCGCGGTGCTCCACCGGGTTTTCGGCAGGTGAGTTCTGTGCGGCGTTCCATCGAAGCTCCGGCGCTCGCGAATGGCGAGCCGACGGACCAGGACGTGATTCAGTCGATCTACTCTGATGGGTTGACGCATGTGTCCGTGTTCATCGAACCGTACCTCGCTGCCCGCCACACGCGTTCACTGACAACGTCGATCGGCGCGACGCACACGCTGATGCTTCGGCAGGGGGAATCTTGGATCACCGTAGTGGGGGACGTGCCGACAGCAACCTTGGAAGCGTTTGCGAACGCGCTCCAACGCAGCCGCTAGCGGGGCCATTGCAGCTATTCGTCAGAGTCGAGTTGATAGTTGGTCACAGGCAATCTCAATACCCATATGAAATCTGAAGCAATGAACGCATCCTCTTCTTGGCGCAAACAGTGCTGCGCGTGGCTATTCGTCGTGGGGGCCTGTACCCTCGCCGCAAGTGGCTTGGCGCAGGCGCAATCCCTTCCCGATTTCACCGAATTGGTGGAAAGGGTCGGCCCCGCCGTGGTCAATATTCGAACCCTCGAGCGCTCCCGTATCGCGGCGCGCGGCGGCGCTGGTCCTGAAATGGACGAAGACATGCTGGAGTTCTTCCGGCGCTTCGGCCTGCCGGCGCCGAACCAGCCATCGCCCCGCGGCCCGCGGCAGGCGCCCGACGGCGAGCCCCAGCAGCGCGGTGTCGGCTCGGGGTTCATCCTGAGCGCTGACGGTTATGTGATGACGAATGCCCACGTTGTCGAAGGCGCCGAAGAGGTGATTGTCACGCTGACCGACAAGCGCGAGTTCAAAGCCAAGCTGATCGGCGCCGATCGTCGCTCCGACGTGGCCTTGCTCAAGATCGAAGCGGCCGGCTTGCCCACGGTGCGCCTGGGAGATGTGAGCCGGCTCAAGGTGGGCGAGTGGGTGATTGCCATCGGTTCCCCCTTCGGATTGGAGAACACCGTCACGGCGGGAATCGTGAGCGCCAAGTCGCGCGATACAGGCGAGTTCCTGCCGCTGATTCAAACCGACGTCGCCATCAATCCGGGCAACTCAGGTGGGCCGCTGATCAATATGCGCGGCGAGGTGGTCGGCATCAATTCTCAGATCTACAGTCGCTCCGGGGGCTACCAGGGGATTTCCTTTGCGATTCCGATCGACGAAGCGAACCGCGTCTCGGAGCACCTGCGAACCAGCGGGCGCGTGATTCGCGGGCGAATTGCGGTCAGCATCGACCAGGTCACGAAAGACGTTGCCGAGTCGATTGGGCTTGGCAAGGCCATGGGGGCACTGGTTCGAAGCGTGGAGTCGGGTGGCCCGGCGGATAAGGCGGGTATCGAAGCCGGCGACATCATCACCAAGTTCGATGGCAAAGCGATCGAGAAATCGGGCGACCTGCCGCGTATCGTCGGCGGTGTAAAACCCGGCACCAAGGTTGCCGTACAAGTGTTTCGGCGCGGCAACCTGCGCGAGTTCAACGTCACGGTTGCCGAGGTCGAGGCGGAGCGCTCACGCAGAACGGCGGACCGCGAACCCAAGCCCAAAGCCAGTGTGGAGACCCTGGGGCTGGTGGTGGTAGACCTCAGCGAAGCCCAGAGACGCGAGCTCAAGATCAAGAATGGCGTGCGCGTTGAATCGGCCGACGCAGCGGCAGCGCGTGCAGGCCTGCGTGAAGGCGACGTGATCTTGTCGATCGACAATGCTGAAGTGACCTCGTCCAAGCAGTTCGAGGCGATCGCGGGCAAGCTCGATAAGACGAAGTCAGTGACGGTGCTGGTCAAGCGCGGCGAGGTGGCCACTTTCATCGTGATCAAACCGGCACGCTAGTGCCCCTGCATCGGTGTGTGTTGCTGACGCGATGGCGGCCGCACCCGTGTTTGGTGATTCCACGGTATGAAATTCGGAGCCCAGAAAACCTCAATGTCCGTCGAGGTATGGAGTTGAACCCCTGTTGTTAATCTGTCGTTTCTCGTCTTAATTAATTATTAATAGTTAGGATTACATTTTTAGTTCAGCCTAATAAAAGTGAACCATTGCCCATCGATTTGGAAAATTGCATTGGAAATCAATGCCCCGAACACTGTCCCCAAAGAACCCACAGGGCCCTGTGTATAAGGTGTTTATAAGTTTTCCTGTTGGTCACCTGCAACGCTGAGAAATCAAGCATTGGCGCGGTTTCCCGGCGAGTCCTTGTGGCTACAATGAAAGCCCAACAAGCAGTTGCCATACGTTTTGTTGGAAGGCGCGTCGGTTCTTTGACGTGCCTTTTTTTTAGCTTCAGCACGGCGCTTCGCGCCTTCACATCGCTGCGCGATGTGAGCTTGCGCTGCAACGGCTTGGCCGTTGTGCCTTCCGCGTGAGCCCCCGAAGAGCATTCAGCATGGATCACATCCGCAACTTCTCCATCATTGCCCACATCGACCACGGCAAGAGCACTTTGGCGGATCGGCTGATCCAACGATGTGGCGGCTTGAGCGATCGGGAGATGGAGGCGCAGGTGCTCGATTCGATGGATATCGAGCGCGAACGCGGCATCACGATCAAGGCGCAGACGGCTGCGTTGAGCTACACCGCCCGCAACGGCCAGACCTACAACCTGAACCTGATCGACACCCCAGGCCACGTCGACTTTTCCTACGAAGTGAGCCGCTCGCTGTCGGCCTGTGAAGGCGCCCTGCTGGTGGTCGACGCCAGCCAGGGCGTGGAGGCGCAGACGGTGGCGAATTGTTATACCGCCATCGAACTCGGCGTCGACGTGATTCCCGTGCTGAACAAGATGGACCTGCCGCAGGCCGATCCGCAGCGCGCCCGGGAGGAAATCGAAGACGTGATCGGCATCGACGCTGACAACGCGATTCCCTGCAGCGCCAAGACCGGCGAAGGCATCGACGACATACTCGAAGCCGTGATCCACCGCATGCCGGCTCCGCGCGGCAAGCCCGATGCGCCGTTGCGCGCGATGATTGTCGATTCGTGGTTCGACACCTACGTCGGTGTCGTGATGCTCGTGCGCGTCGTAGACGGTTCCTTGAGCCGCGGTGAGCGCATCCGACTGATGGCAAGCGATGCCTGTTACGGCGCCGAGCAGCTCGGCGTGTTCACCCCGAAGTCGGTCGCGCGCGACTCGCTCCAAGCCGGCGAGGTGGGCTTTGTCATCGCCGGTATTCGCGAGCTGCAAGCGGCAAAGGTTGGCGACACCGTCACGCTGGAGAAAAAGCTGCCGAACAACTCGGGTGTGGCCACCGAAGCGCTGCCGGGCTTCAAAGAGATTCAGCCGCAGGTTTTCGCCGGCCTTTACCCGACTGAAGCGAGCGAGTACGACCGACTGCGCGACGCACTGGAAAAGCTAAAGCTCAACGACTCTTCGTTGCGCTATGAGCCCGAGGTCAGCCAAGCTCTCGGGTTCGGCTTCCGCTGCGGATTCCTCGGCCTGCTGCACATGGATATCGTGCAGGAACGGCTCGAGCGCGAGTTCGACCAGGACCTCATCACCACTGCTCCCAGCGTGGTCTACGAAGTCGAACTCGCCAACGGGCAGGTCATCCTGATCGAAAACCCGTCGAAGTTGCCTGACCCGGGGCGAATTCATGAGATCCGCGAGCCCATCGTGACCGTCCAGCTCTACATGCCGCAAGACTGTGTCGGTCCGGTGATGACGCTGGCCAACCAGAAACGCGGCACCCAGGTCAACATGGCCTATCACGGCCGCCAGGTGGTGCTGACCTACGACTTGCCGCTTGCCGAAATCGTGCTCGATTTCTTTGATCGCCTCAAGAGCGTGTCGCGCGGCTACGCTTCGATGGACTATGAATTCAAGGAATACCGCGCCGCAGACGTCGTGAAGGTCGACATCTTGCTCAATGGCGAGCGCGTCGATGCCTTGTCGATCATCGTGCATCGCGGCCAGAGCCAGTACCGGGGTCGGGCGGTGGTGGCGAAGATGCGCGAGATCATCTCGCGTCAAATGTACGATGTGGCGATCCAGGCGGCGATCGGCGCGAACATCATTGCGCGTGAGACAATCAAGGCGCTGCGAAAGAACGTGATCGCCAAGTGCTATGGCGGGGACATCACCCGCAAGCGCAAGCTCCTGGAAAAACAAAAGGCCGGCAAGAAACGCATGAAGCAGATCGGGTCCGTCGAGGTTCCGCAGGAAGCGTTTCTGGCCATCCTGCAAGTGGACGATTGATGGGACTACTGACCGGCTTGCTGTACGGTGCCTTGGCCGCCTTTCTCGGTGGCTGGTACTTCGGAAAATGGACAGGCAACTTCTCGTTGTTATTGTTCATCCTGACGCTCGTCACGTTCGCCTTCTGGCTGGCGGAGCGTTTTCGATTCGCCCCGATCCGCGCTCGGGCTGCCGACGAACTCGACCGGCAAGACGCTGCGCGCCGCGAAAAACTCAGCGCACAAGGCATCTCCAAGGTCGACAGCAAGCTCGCCCAGAGCAAAGAAGCCGTGCTGGCGCAGCCCTGGTGGCTGGACTGGACGGCAGGCTTGTTCCCTGTGATCCTGGCCGTGTTCGTGCTGCGCTCCTTCCTCTACGAGCCGTTCAAGATCCCATCGTCTTCGATGCTCCCCACCCTGCTGGTGGGCGACTTGATTCTCGTCAGCAAGTTTCACTACGGAGTGCGCTTGCCCGTGATCAACAAGAAGATCATCGCGAACAACGATCCGAAACGTGGTGATGTGATGGTGTTTCGCTATCCGCGCGATACCAGCATCGACTACATCAAGCGTGTCGTCGGAGTGCCCGGCGACGAAGTCTCCTACCGTAACCAGCGGCTCACTCTGAACGGCAAGCTCGTCGAGGTCGATCAGAAGCCGCCGCCCGGCTTCTACGACGAGGAGTCGCAGCGTTACTTCACAGAGTTCACGGAACGTCTGGGTGAAACGAGCCACGCAATGTTGGTCAATCCCAACGGCCACCCTTTTTACGGCGGCGTGGACGACCGCAGCGGATTTCCGTTTCGCGAGAACTGTCGCTATCACCCGGACGGTGTGACCTGCAAAGTTCCCGCGGGCCACTACTTCATGATGGGTGACAACCGCGACAACTCGCAGGATTCGCGCTTCTGGGGTTTCGTTCCAGACCAGAATATCGTCGGCAAGGCATTCTTTGTGTGGATGAATTTCGGCAACTTCAGGCGCATCGGCTCGTTCCAGTAAAGTCGCCGCAGAGCCTGCGCGATGTCGACACGACAGGAGCTATCAGCATGACAGACGAGTCTTTCGAGGTAACGCAAGGCCACCTGAAGTCTCCTC
Source organism: Burkholderiaceae bacterium (assembly GCA_049297615.1). Lineage (GTDB taxonomy): Bacteria > Pseudomonadota > Gammaproteobacteria > Burkholderiales > Burkholderiaceae_C > JAEMQF01. Next base: position 6,742 of record JBAQUQ010000194.1, on the reverse strand, counting down.
ATCTCCTTCGGGGGGCGGCCGCGCCAAGGCCGCGGTCAGCGGGCGCTCGCAATGGCCAGCACTGCCCGCGCAGTCAGCGTGGCATCACCTTGTTCGGACTGCTGGTTTGGGCCATTCTGATCGGCGTGGCGTCCCTGGTGGCCATGCGCGCCGTGCCGACGACAATCGAGTACTTCTCAATCGTGAAAGCGATCAACAAGGTGTCCGGGGAGCCCGCAACGACGGTTGCGGCCATCCGAGCGGCGTTCGATCGGCAGAGAGAAATCGACGATTTCAAGGCCATAACCGGCAAGGACTTGTCGATCACCAAGGAGAACGATCAGGTCGTGATCGGCTTCGCCTACGACAGCGAAATCGAACTGTTCAAGCCGGTTTATCTGTTGATCAAGTACGAAGCGCGCTCCAAAGCCGGCAGAAGCTACTGATTCGAAGGGTGCCACCGGACCGCTCGCCCATGGACAGTCGCTTCGATGCCCTGCAGCGCAGCTTCGGTCACCGCTTCGCCGACGCCAACCTGTTGACGCGGGCACTGACGCATCGCAGCTTTGGAGCCGGCCACAACGAGAGGCTCGAATTCTTGGGTGACGCCGTGCTGAGTCTGGCGATTTCCAGCCTGCTTTTCGAGCACTTTTCCGGTTCCGACGAAGGTGACTTGACGCGCGTGCGCGCACACCTGGTGCGCGAAGAAAGCCTGCACCGAGCGGCGTTGCAGCTGGGCCTTCCCGAGGTGCTGTTCCTCAGCGAAGGCGAGGCGCGCGGCGGCGGCGCGCTTCGTGCGTCAATCCTGGCCGACGCGCTCGAGGCACTGATCGGCGCGGCATTCCTCGACGGCGGTTTCGACGCCGCGCGAAGTGTGGTGGAGCGCCTGTTCGGCGGAATCATCTCCACCACCGACCAGGGCAGCTGGAGCAAGGACGCGAAGACCGAACTCCAGGAATGGCTGCAGGCTCGGCACCTGGCAGTGCCGAGCTACACAATCGTCGCCACGCGCGGGCAGGCCCACGCCCAGACCTTCGAAGTGGAGTGCGCCGTGCCGACGCTGGGCTTGACCGAACTCGGCGAAGGCCGCTCGCGACGCGTCGCCGAGCAGGAAGCGGCGCGCCGCATGCTCGCCGCTCTCAACGCCGGCGACAAGCGCGGCGCAGCACTAGACTCATGAAAAAACCGGCGCACGACGGACCCGAACCGGTCGCGATGCACGCGGCCGGCGTGGATGGCACGGACAGCGCGGCGCGTGCGCAGCGTTGCGGCCTGGTGGCCATCGTGGGTCGGCCGAACGTGGGCAAATCAACGCTGCTCAACGCCTTGGTCGGGCAAAAGGTGAGCATCACGTCGAACAAAGCGCAGACGACGCGTCACCGCATCATCGGCATCCGCACCGAGGCCCGGTCGCAATTCGTCTTCGTCGACACGCCGGGTTTTCAGATCCACCATGTCGCGCCGCTGAACCGCAGCCTGAACCGCACGGTGCAAGGTGTGCTGGCTGACGTCAATGTCGTCTTGTTCGTCGTTGAGGCCGGGCGCTTCGGGTTGGACGACGCCAAGGTCCTGGCCCTGATGCCCGCGCACAAACCTGTGCTGCTGGTGGCGAACAAGCTCGACAACGTGCAGCGCCGCGCAGAGCTCGCGCCTTGGCTGAAGGGCATGCAGGAGCGTCATGATTTCGCCCAGTTCGTGCCGCTGTCGGCGCGCAGAAGCGCCGACGTGCAGCGCCTGCTCAGCATCGTCGAGCCTTACCTGCCCGTGCAGGGCTGGTTCTACGAGCCGGACGCACTCACCGACCGCAGCGCCCGTTTTCTGGCCAGCGAAATCATTCGCGAAAAATTGTTTCGCCTCACCGGGGACGAACTACCCTACACCTCGACCGTCGTGATCGACCGCTTTGAGGAGGTCACCCAGGGTGAGACCACGACCCGCCAAGCCGAGTCCGCGCAAGGGGCCACGAACGAGCGCGACGATTGGCCGGTGAGCGAGCATGGCAAGCGGCTCATCAAAGTAGCTGCCAGCATTGTTGTCGAACGCGACGCACACAAAGGCATGATCATCGGCAGTGGCGGCGAGCGGCTCAAGCGCATCGGCACGCAGGCTCGACAGGACCTCGAGGCCCTGCTCGGCACACGCGTCTTCGTCGAGCTGTGGGTCAAGGTACGCTCCGGTTGGGCCGACGACGACGAACACCTGCGCAGTTACGGCTACGAGTGAAATTGGGCATGGCATTGATGGTCTGCAGCAAGCCTGTCGCCTGCCGCCCGCAGCGCAGCTGCTAGGATGAAACTGGCACACCTCGATTTGCGTCAGGGCTGCAACAGCGCGCTTGATGCTTTCGACCCAAAGCCGTCTGTCCGCGTAATCTCAACCGGCCTGCGTCGTGGCGGCAGGGCGGCGGCGGTGCCCCCGTTCTCCGGCCCACGCTCGCGGGGCGCCACCGAGCGCCACAACGCTCAGCCGCGTCATCACCGCATGTGCCCGGCACGCTTGGGGGGCGACCGCGAATCGGGCCTGCGCCCGGGGGCACCACCACGGCCCTGCGGCACCCGGGGTGGCGTGCCACGTCTTCGCCCACTTCCCCAGTGCCCAGGCCACCTGCCCCTGCTCCACAGCCGCACACAGCGCAAGGTGAAAGTCAGCAACGGCGCGAAGGCAGTCCTTCACAGAGCATCGGTGTTTCGTGCGTGGCGGGTCGCGCGAAACGCGGTGGAGCGACTGACATGATGGCGACAAGGCGCAGCGCGCAGGCGCCGCTGTCCGCGTATGTCTTGCACCGCTACGACTGGAGCGAGTCAAGCCTCATCCTCGACCTGTTCACACGCGAGCAGGGCCGCATCGCTGTCGCTGCCAAGGGGGCGAAACGCCCCTTTTCGCAGATGCGTGCCGTTTTGCTGCCGTTCCAACGCATTTTCGTCACGCTTGGTCGAGTGCGCACGGACACTTCGGCCAGCGACATTCAAACCTTGCGTGGGGCCGAATGGGGCGGCGGCGCAGCCATGCTGACCGGGGGCGCATTGTTCAATGGCTTCTACTTGAACGAGTTGCTGATGAAACTGTTGGCCCGCCACGACCCGCACCCGACTTTGTTTGACGCCTACGCGCAGGCCTTGCCGGCGCTGGCGGCGCAGCGCGACGCGCTCGTGCAGGCTGCATTGCGCGCATTCGAGCTGACCTTGTTGCGGGAAATCGGTGTCATGCCGGATCTGAGCCTGGTGACCCTGACCCAGCAGCCGCTGCAAACGTCCCACCATTACGCTCTCTTGCCCGAACTCGGCGTGGCCGCAGCAGGCGCCGATTTGAGCGAATCGAGCGGATTGACCGGCGAAGTTCTGCTTGCGCTCCAGGCTGCGCTGCGGCTGGGCGATCCAATCGCCCTGCGCCAGGCCTGCAGCAACGCCCTGCCGGCGTTGGGGAGCGCCCTGTGCGTCCTGCTTCACTATCATCTCGGCACGGACCAACTGCGCACGCGACAAGTGATGCTGACCCTGCCCAACTCACCATGAATGCCCGGCGATGATCTTTTCCGCGGCATCGAATTCGCCCCTGTTGGGCGTGAACATCGACCATGTCGCCACGCTGCGCAATGCGCGCGGTGGCACCTTCCCCGACCCAGTGGAGGCGGCCGTGCTCGCCGTCGAAGCCGGCGCCGACATCGTCACGTTCCATCTTCGCGAAGATCGGCGCCACATCAAAGACGACGACGTCCAACGCCTTAAAGCCGCGCTGCACGTTGCGCTCAATTTCGAAGCGGCAGTCACCGACGAGATGCTCGCCGTGATCGAAGGCGTCCGCCCCGAACACGTCTGCCTGGTGCCCGAGCGACGCCAGGAGCTCACCACCGAAGGCGGGCTGGACGTGGCGGGCCAGTTCAGCCGCGTTCAAGCCGCCTGTGAACGTCTGGGCGAAGCGGGGTGCCGCGTGTCGCTCTTCATCGGCGCTGATCCGCGCCAGATCGAAGCCAGTGCACGATGCGGCGCACCTTGTGTCGAATTGCACACCGGCGCCTTTGCCAATGCGTGGTGGGCTCGTGACGCGGCAGCCATGCGCGACGAACTGGTGCGCTTGAAGCAAGGCTTGAGATTCGCGCGTTCACTCGGTCTTCGAACCCACGCCGGCCATGGCCTGGCCTTGTGGAGCAGCGCGCCACCGCACCCGTTTGCGAGCAGCACAGCCCAGGTTGCCGCGCTTGACGACGTCGCCGAGTTGCACATCGGCCACGCCTTGATCGGGCACGCCGTTTTCGTGGGGCTGCGTCAGGCTGTCGCCGACTTCGTGGCTGAAGCGCGGCGAGCCCGGCATCGAGCCGGGTGAGGCGCCATGATCTACGGCATCGGCACCGACATCTGCGACACGCGCCGCATCAGCGCCGTCTTCAGCAGGCGCGGCGAGCGCTTCGCGGAGCGTGTTCTGGGCCCGAGCGAATTCGAGTTGTTCCAGCAACGCCTGCACAGACTGGACACGCGCGGCATCAGTTTTCTCGCGACGCGTTTTTCCGCCAAGGAAGCGTTTTCCAAAGCGATCGGCCTGGGCATGCGCATGCCCATGACCTGGCAGGCCTGCGAAATCGTCAAGGCGCCCAGTGGCAAGCCGCAAATTCGCCTGCACGGTGAACTCGCGATCTGGTTCCGAGCGCGCGGCTTGCGCGCTCACGTCAGCATCAGCGACGAAGCCGATTACGCCGCGAGTTTTGTCGTCGTTGAGAGCATAGAAAACCAAGCAAGCGCAAGCGAACCCCCACAAGGCCCACCATGACCCATGCTCCCGTCATTCTCGACATTGCCGGCCTGAAGCTCACTGAAGACGACCGGCGGCGCCTGCGCCATCCACTCACGGGCGGCTTGATCCTGTTCGCGCGCAATTGGGGGGGCCGGCGCCAACTGCTCGAGCTGACCAGTGAGATCAAGGCGATTCGCGACGATTTGCTCATCTGCGTCGACCACGAAGGCGGGCGTGTGCAACGCTTTCGCAGCGACGGCTTCACGGTGCTGCCACCCATGCGTGCGCTGGGCGAGCTGTGGATGCGCGATGCGCTGGCCGCCACCGATTGCGCCAGCGCTTGCGGATACGTGCTCGGCGCCGAGTTGCGCAGCAGCGGAGTGGACTTGAGCTTCACCCCGGTGCTTGACCTCGACCACGGCGGCTCGTTCGTGATCGGCGACCGCGCCTTCCACCGCGACCCGCGCGTCGTGACCCTGCTGGGCAAGAGCCTGATGCACGGCCTGTTGCTCGCCGGCATGGCCAATTGCGGCAAACATTTTCCTGGGCATGGGTTCGTCAAGGCAGACAGCCATGTCGAGATTCCCGTCGACAAACGCAGCCTGAAAGCGCTGCTCGCCGACGACGCGCGTCCCTACGAATGGCTCAGCACGAGCCTGGCAAGCGTGATGCCTGCACATGTGGTTTACCCAAAAGTCGATACGCGCCCAGCAGGCTTCTCGCCGCGTTGGCTGAACGAAATCTTGCGCCAGCAGCTCGGTTTCACCGGGGCCGTCTTCAGCGACGACTTAAGCATGGCCGGTGCACGTTCATTGAATGGCCGCGAACTCAGCTACGCGGAAGCCGCCACACTGGCCCTGGCAGCGGGCTGCGACATGGTATTGCTGTGCAATCAGTCGGCCGATGGCGGCCAGGCCGTCGATGCCCTGCTCGACGGTTTGGTATGGGCGCTCGAAGCCGACCAGTGGCGCAAGGACGCCGACAGCGAAGCTCGACGCTCGAGGCTGCTGCCGCGAAGCGCGCCGTCGACCTGGGACGAATTGATGCACGACCCGGCGTATCAGCGCGCCCTCGAGCGCCTTCCCTGAAGGTGCGAAGGTTCAGCGGGCCGCGACCGAGGCGGGCCTGCGTTCGGCGATTTCAGCCCGCACATAGAAATCGGTTCAGCGCGTTTCGGTGGTTTCGAAGGGCAGCTTGATCTGGCTCAGGTCTTTGTGAGTTTCCACCAGTACGAGCGGACCCTCGTCGATTCTCACCAAGGCCGGGCGTTCGCGTGGCACATGAAATGGCTGCACTTCCCGGGCCATCGCTTCTTGAACAGCGCGCGCCTTTTCGGTGTCGGAGTTGACCCATTCCAGCCCGCTCGCAGCGGCCACGGCCTGCAAGGACGCGAGCGGCAAGGTGTAAGCTTCTTCGGCAGGAACCTGCAGCGGCGCGGCGACTTCAATGATTGCTTCGGCGCGCTGCGGATTGCGCGGCGTTGCGTTGGCCATTGGCGCGGTGTCGACGATGGGTTGGGACCGCGGCTGCTCGCTTGCGTCGGGTGCATCGCGGGTCGATTCCGCGAGGCCGGCGACCATGGCAGTTTCCTCGCCGCGTTCACGCCCAGGGCGATCGCGTCCCGATCCACGCTGCCGACCTTGCTGCCGGTTGTCGTTTTGCTCTAACGAATCAGCACCCGTTGCTGCGTCGTCGACCCCGTTTGTCGCCGGCCGAACCCTATCGCGGGAGGCCGCTTCGGTGGCGATGCCGCCACCACCGAACAGGTCGCCTGGACCAGCCGACACAGCGGCTGGGTCTACACCCGGGCTGTTGCGGTCATCGCCGTCACGCGAATCCTCGCGGTCCCGGCCACCTCGCCCGCCGCGACGGCCGCGACGACGGCCTGGCTGCGCTTCGCCTTGGGCCTGGGCCTGGGACGATTCATGACTTGCTGCGTCAGCCATTGCGGGCGCGCCTGCATCGGCGTTGCTGGGCTCGTTTGTCTCCTGGACCGGCTTGGAGCGGCGTGGCTCGCGCTCGATGCGCGGCCCGCGCC
>JBAQUQ010000193.1:0-2021 GCA_049297615.1 Burkholderiaceae bacterium | reverse complement strand
CAGCTGCCCTGCCGCACCGCGGTGCGCCGCCGCGTGCAGGGCACCGTATTGCGCGACTTCGGTGGGGCTGGGGGGCACCTGGGCGTGGCCGTTCAGAGTGCCCAGCCCGAGGACTGCCCAGCCCGCCAAGTAGCGCCACGCCCGTACTCCGGCAAACGCCGCCTTGGCGCAGCGGATGGAGGGATTCTTGTCCAGGACGAATCGCATGGCGCCAGATGGTAACTGTGGACGCGCGCTGCCTGGCCGATGTGCTGGCCAGTGTCCTGGCCGATGCCATCGCGGCACGCTGCGATGCGGCGCCTGCTACGCGTTTACCCCAAGTATCGATTTTCAAGATAGCTCGTCGGCGCTGAATTGAATTTCGCGACGCCAGCATCTGCACCTATCGTGCGCGGTTCGAACCGCGCGCCAGTTCGTGCGGCCCATTGCATCGCACGCCAGGAGGTCGAATATGTTGCACCCAAGCCCAGCCGTCGCCGGCGTGAGCGTCGCCGCGCTTGTCTGCGCTGTTTTCACCGCCACGCCGGCGCTGGCGCAGAAGGGCGCGCTGCAGAAGATCGGCAAGGGCGAAGGCCAGGTCGACATCGTCGCCTGGGCGGGGTATATCGAACGCGGCGCGACCGACAAGAACTTCGACTGGGTGACGGACTTCGAAAAGAAAAGCGGCTGCAAGGTCAACGTCAAGACCGCCGGCACGTCCGACGAGATGGTCGCGCTCATGAACGAAGGCGGCTTCGACCTCGTCACCGCATCGGGCGACGCGAGCACGCGGCTGATCCGCGGCAAGAAACTCCAACCCATCAACATCGGCCTGATTCCGAGCTACAAAAACGTCGACGCACGCCTGCAGAACGCACCCTGGCACACCGAAGGCGGAGTCCATTACGGCGTGCCCTACCAGTGGGGCTGGAATGTGTTGATGTACAACACCACCGTCTTCAAAGACAAGGCGCCGACGAGTTGGTCGGTGGTGTTCGAAGAGACCGTGCTTCCCGACGGCAAGAGCAACAAGGGCCGCGTGCAAGCCTTCGACGGCCCGATCTACATTGCCGACGCCGCGCTCTACCTGATGCAGAAGAACCCGGCCCTGGGCATCAAGAACCCCTACGAGCTGAACGAAGCGCAGTACAAGGCGGCGCTGGACCTGTTGCGCGGCCAGCGCAAAATCGTCGGCAAATACTGGCACGACGCCTTCGTGCAGATCGACGACTTCACCAACGAAGGCGTCGTCGCGTCGTCGAGCTGGCAGTTCCAGGCGAATATCCTGGGCTCGAAGAAGCGTCCCATCGCCACCGTGGTGCCGGTCGAAGGCGCCACCGGATGGGCTGACACGACGATGCTGCACGCCGAAGCCAAGCATCCGAACTGCGCCTATCTGTGGCTCGAACATTCGCTGAACCCGAAGTTGCAGGGCGATTTGTCGGCCTGGTTCGGCTCGGTGCCAGCGGTTCCTGCGGCGTGCAAGGGCAACAAACTGCTCGGCGACGAGGGCTGCGCGCGCCAGGGCTTCAACGCCTTCGACAAGATCTCGTTCTGGAGGACACCGACTTCGCAGTGCGCGACGCAGAACAACCAATGCGTGCCGTATCACAAGTGGGTCTCTGACTACATCGCGGTGCTGGGCGGAAGGTGACCGCAGCGGTCGCCCTCGACCGCGTCTCCTGCGTCTTCGGCGCCACCGGCCGCAATGGTCATGAGGTGCGCGCGGTCGACGGCGTCGATCTGACGATAGAAGCGGGCGAGTTCTTCACCTTGCTCGGGCCCTCGGGCTCGGGCAAGACGACCTGCCTGCGCCTGATCGGCGGCTTCACGCGGCCCAGCGCCGGGCGCGTGCTGATCGGCGGTGAAGACATGACGCTGCGGCCGCCCTACGCCCGGCCGGTGAACACGGTGTTCCAGGACTACGCCCTGTTCCCGCACATGAGTGTTCGCGACAACGTCGCCTACGCCCTGATGGTGCGCGGGTTCGGCACGGCGCAGCGCGCGCGCCGCGCCGACGAGCTGCTCGCCCAGGTCGAGCT
>JBAQUQ010000192.1:0-5807 GCA_049297615.1 Burkholderiaceae bacterium | reverse complement strand
GTCGGCAAGATCATCGCCGACGCGATGGACAAGGTCGGCAAGGAAGGCGTGATCACCGTCGAAGACGGCAAGAGCCTGAACAGCGAGCTCGAAGTCGTCGAAGGCATGCAATTCGACCGCGGTTATCTGTCGCCCTACTTCATCAACAACCCGGACAAACAGGCGTCGATTCTCGACAACCCGTTCGTCCTGCTGTTCGACAAGAAGATCAGCAACATCCGCGAACTGTTGCCCACGCTCGAAGCGGTGGCCAAGGCGGGACGACCGTTGCTGATCGTCGCCGAAGAAGTCGAAGGCGAGGCGCTGGCCACCCTGGTCGTGAATACGATCCGCGGCATCCTCAAGGTCTGCGCCGTCAAGGCACCGGGCTTCGGTGACCGTCGCAAGGCCATGCTCGAAGACATTGCCATCCTGACCGGCGGCAAGGTCATCGCCGAAGAAGTCGGTCTGACGCTGGAGAAGGTCACGCTGGCCGATCTGGGCCAAGCCAAGCGCGTCGAAGTCGCCAAGGAAAACACGACCATCATCGACGGCAACGGCGCCGCCGCCGACATCGAAGCGCGCGTCAAGCAAGTGCGCGTGCAGATCGAGGAAGCGACCAGCGACTACGACAAAGAGAAGCTGCAAGAGCGCGTCGCCAAGCTCGCCGGCGGTGTGGCGCTGATCAAGGTCGGCGCAGCCACCGAAGTCGAGATGAAGGAGAAGAAGGCGCGTGTCGAGGACGCGCTGCACGCGACGCGCGCTGCTGTCGAAGAAGGCATCGTCGCCGGCGGTGGCGTCTCCCTGCTGCGCGCCAAGCAGGCCGCAGGAAAGATCAAGGGCGACAACCCCGACCAGGATGCCGGCATCAAGCTGATCCTGCGTGCGATCGAGGAGCCGATCCGCATCATCGTCGCCAACGCCGGCGACGAATCGAGCGTCGTCGTCAATGCGGTACTGGCCGGCAAGGGCAACTACGGCTACAACGCCCAGAACGGCCAGTATGGCGACATGATCGAGATGGGCATCCTGGACCCGACGAAAGTGACGCGCATCGCGCTGCAAAACGCGGCGTCGGTCGCATCGCTGATGCTCACCACGGAGGCCATGGTCGCAGAAGCGCCGAAGGACGACGCTCCTGCCGGCGCCGGCATGGGCGGCGGCATGGGCGGCGGCATGGGCGGCATGGGCGGCATGGACATGTGATGTTCGATGCCGCGGGCCGAAATCGAATCGGCTTGCCGTGAATCGAAGGGCTGCCTCCGGCAGCCCTTTTTTCATTGCGCCTCGGTACAGCGATCGAGCGTTACGGCGCCAGCCAGCCATGCAGGACCTGGGTGGCATCGGCGACGCCAATCCCCTTGGTCACGGAAAACGTCGAGACGCCGATATCGGACTCGTCGGTCGCAAATTCTGCCAATGCTTGTTCCGCATGGCGCAGCGCCGCAAGTGCTTCACTGCGATTGAGTTTGTCGACCTTGGTCAACAAGACGAGCAGCTTGACCGCGCCGTTGCGCACGCGCGGCGCCACGAACTCGAGCAATCGAAGGTCGAGCTCGGTCGCGCCGAGCCGCGAATCGACGAGCAGAACCAGGCCCGACAAGCTGCGGCGAATCTCCAGGTAGTCGGCCATGATTTGCTGCCAGCGCAGCTTGGCGGTGCGTGCCACCGCGGCGTAGCCATAGCCGGGCAAGTCGACGAACAACGCGTTCGGCTTCGCCCTGGGCCCGAGCGCGAACAGATTGATGTGCTGGGTGCGCCCGGGCGTCTTGGAAGCGAATGCCAAGCCGCGCTGCTGGGTCAGCACATTGATCGCCGACGACTTGCCGGCGTTGGAGCGGCCGACGAAGGCAAACTCCGGCAAGTCGCTCGCAGGCAATTGATCGAGCTGGCTGGCAGTGACGAGAAAGCGTGCAGTGTGGGCCCAGGCCATTGCGCGCTTCGCGCTTTGCGCTGCGTCGGCCGGCGTCGTGCCGGTCACTGAGTCTGAATCGAATTGCACGGCCACCGTGTCACCCAAAGCATGCATTGTAAAATCCGTCGGCTTTGAGTCCAGGATCGCCCCCGCCATGAAGTCAATTGCACTGCCCGCACGATCCGCGCGGAACTTGTCTTGCGTCGCGCTCGCATTGATTGGCTCGTTCGCCGCTTGCGCCGCCGCCGCGCAACCGCAGGCAGCGTCCAAACCCGACGTGGCCAAGGGCCAAGCGACATCGGCGGCCATCTGCGCCGCCTGCCACACGGCCGATGGCTCGCGTGGCAGCCCGGCCAACCCTATCCTTCAAGGTCAACACCCCGAATACCTGGCCAAGCAACTGGCCGAGTTCAAGAACGGCAAGCGCGACAACGCCATCATGAAAGCCTTCGCCTCCACATTGAGCGATGACGATGCGAATAATGTCGCCGCGTTCTACGCCGGCAAACAGGCCAAGGCTGGATTTGCCAAGAACAAAGACCTCGTCGTCCTCGGCGAGAAGATCTACCGCGGCGGGATCGCTGAGCGCAGCATCGCGGCGTGCGCTGCCTGCCACAGCCCCAGTGGTGCCGGGATTCCAGCCCAGTACCCGCGTCTGGCCGGGCAACACGCGGACTACACCGAAGCCCAGCTTGTCGCATTTCGCGGCGGCGCACGCAAGAACAGCGTGCAGATGACGGATGTCGCGGCCAAGATGAACGACAGGGAAATCAAAGCCGTTGCCGATTACATCGCCGGTCTGCGCTGAATTCTCTTCTTCGGGCAGCGAGCGCCGAACGCGGCCTGCATCGTGCGCTGGCAGGAGCGCGTCCGCTGCCCATCCAAGAGGTCGAACCACCATGCATTTCTCGCCAGAACGAGGCTACCGCCACAAGATCGGATCCGAAGTGACGCCGCGCCGCGTCTACCAATCGCGCCGCGAGTGGCTGCTGCGCCTTGGCAGCGGTGCCGCGGGGTCGGTTCTCGCGGCTTGGGCGAGGCGAGAAGCGGTGGCCCAAGTGGCGCGCCCAGGCAAGCTGGCTGCGTTGACCGCGCTGCGCAGCCCAGTGCCCGGCGCGCTGACGATGGAGCGAGCCACAGACTACACCGATGTCTCGACATACAACAATTTCTACGAGTTCGGCACCGACAAGTCCGACCCGGCACAACATGCCGGTTCGCTGAAGCTCAGGCCCTGGAGCGTGAGTGTTGAAGGCGAGGTCAAACGCGCAAGGGCGTTCGACATCGAAGATCTGCTCAAACTCGCCCCCCTGGAGGAGCGCATCTACCGCATGCGCTGTGTCGAAGGCTGGTCGATGGTGATCCCATGGGTCGGCTACTCGCTGTCGGAATTGATCAAACGCGTCGAGCCCACCGGTAACGCCAAGTTCGTTGAATTCGTGACGCTGGCGGACCGAAACCAGATGCCCGGCGTGCGCTCGTCGGTGCTCGACTGGCCTTATGTCGAGGGGCTGCGCATCGACGAGGCCATGCATCCATTGACCCTGTTGTGCTTGGGCTTGTACGGTGAAGTCCTGCCCAACCAGAACGGAGCGCCGGTTCGTCTGGTCGTGCCATGGAAATACGGCTTCAAGAGCGGCAAGTCGGTGGTCAAGATCCGGTTCACCGAAAAGCAACCGCAAACGAGTTGGAGCAAGGCCAACGCCGACGAATATGGTTTCTACTCGAACGTGAATCCGAAGGTCGACCACCCACGTTGGAGCCAAGCCACTGAAAGGCGCATCGGTGAAGACGGCGTGTTCCAGAAAAAGCGCCCGACCCTGCTGTTCAACGGCTACCAAGCCCAGGTGAGCCAGCTCTACACGGGGATGGACCTGCACAAACTGTTTTGAAGAGAAGCTCTGGCGACAAGCGCCTCGCCCGGACCGGGGTCGCAGCGATGCCACGGGCAGCCCGCAGCCAACCGATCTTGATGCACGCCGCGGCCAAGCCGATTCTTTTCGCGCTTGCGCTTGTGCCGTTCTCGTGGCTCCTGTACGGAGCGTTTGCCGATACCCTGGGCACCAACCCCGCTGAGAAATTGATGCGTGCCACCGGCGACTGGACGCTGCGCTTCATCTGTATCACGCTGGCCATCACTCCCCTGCGGCACTGGGCCGGCCGGCCCGCGCTGGCGCGGTTTCGCCGCATGTCGGGACTGTTCGCATTCTTCTATGCATGCGTGCACTTTCTCTGCTACGCCTGGCTGGACATGGGTTTCGATGCGGTGGCGATCGTCCGCGACATTCCCAAGCGACCCTTTATCCTCGTCGGAAGCCTTGCCCTGGTCTTGCTGATTCCACTGGCTGCAACCTCGTTCAACCGCGCCATGAAGGCCCTCGGTGCAGCGCGATGGCAATTGCTGCATCGTCTCGTCTACGTTGTCGCGCCGCTTGGCTTGTTGCACTTCTTCTGGATGCGCGCTGCAAAAAACGACTTCGCAGAAGTGTCGGCCTATGCGGCAATCGTCGCCGTGCTGCTGGGGTGGCGAGCGCTTGCCCGATGGGCAAGGCGTCGCCGAAGCGCAAGATCGACCATCGCCCGAACTGACCCCGCCGAGCGGGACCAAGCAGAAAATCAGGCAGACGTACCGGCCGGGCGCATCAGCAAGACGTCGACGCCATAGAGTTTGGCCAAGGCCGTGAGTTTGGGCGGCGGCTCACGCAACGAGAACGCCTTGCCCCAGGCCTGCGCCTGGCGCTGGCATTCGAGCAACACCGACAGCGCGGAAGAGTCGAACTGCACCAAGCTCGACGCGTCGACCACCACCCCATCGGCCTGGCCCTTGATTGCCTGCGAGAGCATGCGCAGGGTGTCGCGCGCTTCATGCACGGTCAGTGTCGCGGGAAGAAGCAGCATGAACTTCTGATCCCCGCCTCAAGTCTTCCCGCTCCTGGCCGCCTTGTTGCGTTCGGCAAGCTTGGCGATCAGGCCTTCGATACCCCCGGCGCTGATTTCCTGGGCGAAGCTGTTGCGGTAGTTTTCCACCAGCCAGACGCCCAGCACGCTGACGTCGTAAATCCTCCAACCGTCGGGCGACTTCTCGAGACGATAGTCGAGCTGGATTGGATCGCCCTTGCCACGCACTTCGGTGCGCACCACCACTTCGTTGTCGTCGGCGCCGCTTCGCATGGGTTTGAGTTGCACCGACTGGTCTTTGACCTGGGCGAGCGCGCCGGAATAGGTACGAATGAGCAAGACTTTGAATTCGACTTGCAGGCTTTTTTGCTGCTCGGGCGTCGCCTGGCGCCAGAAGCGCCCAACGGCCGACGCCGTCATGCGTTGAAAATTGACGTGCGGCATCACTTTCGCGTCGACCAGTGCAATCACCTTCTGCACGTCGCCGGACTGGATGCTCTTGTCGGCCTTCACCGCCTCGATGACATCCGTCGAGACTTCCTTGACGAGGACGTCGGGTGCCTTGATCGCCTGCGCCAGTGCCAGCATCGATGCCGAACTCGCAGCGAGTGCAGCAGGAATCAGCCAGCGAATCATCCGTTTCATGGTCGTTCCCGTCATTTCGAATTCAGGCCAGGCAAATGTATAGCGTCAGCGCGTCATTTTCGCTTTGAGACATCGTCCCCCGCCCCGAGGTCTTCAGGATCCGGCGGCGGCGATTCGTCGGGCGGGTCGCCATCGAAAACGAGGTTGCGGCGCCGCTGAAGGTAAGCGTCCCGAACAAAACTGTACTTGTCAAGGCCAGCGCCGTCGATAAACCTTCCGGCCTGGAGCAGCCCGGCGCGCACTTTGATGACTTGGAGCGCGCCAAGGCTCCACCGCGTGGTGCTGTCATTGACGAGCAGCAATGGTGAAACGCAACGGTCCAGGGGCAAGGCAAGCGACTCGCGCACATTCGACGGTCCGAACAGCGGCC
>JBAQUQ010000191.1:0-4241 GCA_049297615.1 Burkholderiaceae bacterium | reverse complement strand
GCGCCTGGGCGAGCTGACCCGAGGCCGCGGCGCGCTGCGGCGCTGCGCCGCCTTCGATGCCGATCAGCAGCAGCTTCGCCGCGCTGCCGTGGCTCAGCTGATCGAGCAGCAAGGCCTGTTCGGGGCTGGGCCGCGACGGCAGGAAGGCCGACAGGTCGGCGACGAAACGCGTCTGCGCGACGACGGCGAGCGCGCCGAGCATCGTGATGGCCCAGCAGACGAGAGCGCCACGGCGCCGCAACGCGACGATCCAGGCGCGGCTCATGTTGGCACTCTGGGGCCTGCGGCCCGTCCCGCCAAGCGGGAATTCGCCCTCGGCAAAGCCTCGGCGCTCATGGCGAGCGTTACTGATTCGCGCCGCCCGGCGCAGGGCTCGGCGAGTTCGGCGTCGCGCCGATCGGTGTCGCCGCGTCGGCAGGCAAGGGCTCGATGCTCATCACGGAACGGTCGCCGTCGGTCAAGGCGAGCGTCACTTCGCGAACCGAATGATCGTGCCCGATGACGACGATGCTTCGCACCTGGGCCTGCAGGCGCGAGTCGCGCGGCACGAGTTCGAGCCGCCAGTGCTGTGCGTCGCCCGAAACGCCGGGCTTGAAATGGCGCTCGATGGCTTCACGGTTACCCGTCAGCGTGCCGCGGATCGCCTCGACCATCACGGCCGCTTCGGGCGTGGCATCGAGCGCCAGGCTGCGCACCCGCGCGCCCTGCGTGAGCGTGAGGCGGTTGCCCACGACGACCACGCGTTCGCGCCGCGGCTCGAGCGTTTCCCGAATGAAGGTGTCGGGGGCTTCGAAGGACAAGCGACCCGACGATTCGAGCGTCTGCTCGAGAATCGCGGTATGGCGCCGCTCGACGAACCGCGCCTGCCCGCCTTTGTTCTGGGCCAGCGCCTGCATCAACTGCTCCAGGTCGAATCCGCCCTGGGCAAAGGCGGCCGTGGCCAGGGCGCAGGCCGCAGCGAGGGCGGCGCTGAGCAGGGCAATGCGAGGCGCGCGCCCTCGCGCAGACTTGTTCAGCGCCGCCTCAATCGACAGGCGTCGCATCGGCCCAGAAATCGAAGAAGTTGAACCAGTTGTAGGGCGCCTCGAAACACAGCGCTTCGAGCGTGGCCACATAACTTTGCAGGGCCGCTGCGATCCGCTCGTCGCTCGACGCGCCGTCTGGCGCGGCCTGGCTGAAATCGGCCAGGTCGACGAAGCGAATCTGATAGCGATTCCCCCCCAGGTACAGGCCGGTCATGAACACGATCGGCCGGCGCAGCAATGCGGCCAGCCGAAACGGCCCGTCGGAGAAGGGCGCTGCCTGTCCGAGAAAGGGCAGACGGTGCGTGCGCGAACGCGGTGCAGAAGCCGGCAAGCTGCGATCGGCGAGCATGCCGGCGACGCCGCCGCTCTCGAGCCAGCGATGCAGTTCGAGCATGGCATCGACGCGTCCCAGCGCGATCGTGTGCACCTTCGAGTTCGGCGCGATCGCCGCCAGGGTGGCATTGATGAGGCGGGCGTTGTCTTCGTACATCAGCATCGCGACACGCAGGCCGCGTGAATCGCCCAGCGCGCGCAGCGCCTCGAAGCTTCCCAGGTGCGCTCCCACCAGCAGCGCACCGCCGCCGCGCGCCAGGGCCGCGTCGACGGCGCCGGTGCCGCGCAGCACGACGTCGAACAGATCGTGGCGCCCTTGCAGCAGGTAGACGCGGTCCAGCACCGTGCAGGCGAAGCTGTGGATGTGCCGGTAGACATCGCTCCAGCGCGCTGGGCGGCGCAATGCACGCGTCAGGTAGCGCCGCGATGCGCGCCTGGCCGTCGCGCCAGTGAGCAAGAAGTACAGGGCGATCGGGTGCAGGACCAGGCGCGCCACGCGCCGACCGGCGCGCAAGGCGATCCAGCGCATCAGGCGCAGCACCCACAGCGTGCTGCGTTCAGTCTGGCGCGACCAGGGCGTCGCCGCCTGCGGGGCTTGCGGATTCACGTGGCCCTCGCGCGCGGTGGCGCGACTGCAATCAACTCGCCGGAGGCGGCGCGCTGCGCAAGCGGATCGACCTCGTGCACCTCGAAACGAATCCGCGCCCCCGCGTCCTCGAATTGCACGACCAGCCTCGCGTCGCCGTCCTCGGATGCGGCGGGTGCGACGGGTGTGCCGGGTGTGACCGGCGCGAGGAATTTCACGACGGCGATGCGCGGCTGCGGGCCGATGCGCGCGGCCAGTTCGGGCAGCGCCAGCGCGGCTTCCATCACTTCGGCGAGCAAGACCACACCCGGCACGACGGGATGGCCCGGGAAGTGGCCAGGCAGGGCGCGGTGCGCAGCCGGGACGGTGAATTCGGCGCGGTGCAGCAGCGGTCTGGCCTGCGGCGCCGCTTCGATCGGCACGGCATCGTCGACATGCAACACCTGCTGCGCCAGCTCGGCCAGCCGCGCACTGGGCAATTTGCCGGTCGCATCGCGCGGCAGGGCGTCGAGCCAGACGATGCGCCGCGGCAAGAAGGCGGCGTCGACGCGCACGCGCAGTGCAGCCAGGATCTGCGCGCGGCTGAGCTGCGGCGCGACGACGAAAGCCAGCAGACGAACCACCCTGCTGCTGTGCTCCTGCGCCGGCAGCCAGAACGCGCCGTCGTGCACGCCGTCGATGCTGTTCAAATGGAAATTCAAGTGGCCGAGCGAGCTGCGCTTGCCCGCGACATTGATCAGGTCGTTGGCGCGCCCGAGCAGGCGAAAGCGCGTCGCGTCGATGGTCTCGAGCGTGTCGGCCAACGGCGTGGGTTGCGGCACGTGGCCGCCGCTGACGATGGTCTGCGCCGCGTCGCCCGACAGCACCACGCCGTCGAAGGTCGACCAGATAGCTCCGTCGGTGGTGCGCCGTGTCGCGACCTGTCCGGCTTCGGTGCAGCCATAGATTTCCATCAGCGGTGCGTGCAAGGCCGACTCGGCGCGTGCTGCCAATTGCGGCGCCAGCGTCGCCGTGGCGCAGACGCACAGGTCGACGGCCGGAAGCGCCAGGCCCGAGTCGAGCAAGGTCTTGAGGTGCAAGGGCGTCGTCACCAGGACGCGTGGCCGCGGCACCGCCGCCAGCGCAGCGCAGATGTCGGCCGGGTAGAAGGGGCGGCTCGTCTCGAAGGCCGCGTCGCCTTGCAGGGCGACGAGAACGCTCGACTCGAAGCCGTACATGTGTTGCGCCGGGACGGTGGCGACCAGGGACACGCCGCGCAGGCCCCCCAGGCTGCCCGGGCCGATCAGCTTGGTGCTGTCGTCGCGGGTCATGTGTTGCGCCAGGCGCAGCGTGCCGGCCCGGGTATTGCGCCACAACAAGCCCCAGCGTTTGGCATAGGGCAAGGGCTCGCCTGTCGACCCAGAGGTCAAGACGTGCGCGGTGATCGCCCTGTCATCGACGGACGGAACGCGCAAGCCGCCTTCGCCTTCGCCTGCGCTGCGCTGCACTGCGCCGCCCAGTGCCGGCCAGCGAACCGAGTGCATGGGGGCTGGGCCGTTGGCGGCGTCAGCATCGCCGAC
The DNA here is from genome assembly GCA_049297615.1 of Burkholderiaceae bacterium. Lineage (GTDB taxonomy): Bacteria > Pseudomonadota > Gammaproteobacteria > Burkholderiales > Burkholderiaceae_C > JAEMQF01. The sequence goes on along the minus strand of JBAQUQ010000191.1, from coordinate 738 downwards.
CACATAGCATCCCGGGAAGAGTGCGCGCAGGCGCGCCAGCATGTCGGGTGTGTGATTCGGCGGCAGCAGGTTGTCCTGGCCGCGCAACAACGCGGCGCCCAGGCCGACCGCGAACCGATAGCGATCCCGGCTCAGATTGAGCATGTGTCCGGCGCTGGGCAACTGTTCGGCGAGGCTTTCGACGTCGGCGAGGTAGCGGCGCCGCGAGATCGGTCGGCCGTGCGCCCAGGCCAGAGGCGCCTCGGGGTCGGCGCAGTGGATCAGGGGCAATAGGCTCATGTCGGTTCGGCCACGCCGTTCGCGCCTTGGCTATCCGGCACCCTGGGCGCCCGGTGCTGTGAGTACGCCTGGATCGCGCGCAGCATGCTGACGCGTTCGAACTGCGGGTGCAGGCGATAGCGCAGCAGGTATTCGCCGCCGAACATCAGCCCCAGGCCGAGTGGCGTCAGCCAGTTGGCAAAGGCCGCCCACGCCTCGAAAGGCGCGCTGAAGTACAGGGCCAGCGACAGCCCGGCCATGGCGACGAAGTAGGCGCTCCAGGCCAGGGTGAGCTTGCGCGTGTAGCTCGCCATCTCGGCACTCAGTGGGCCGTGCACGCGCTGCGCGACTCGGCTGATCAGGGCCTGCGCGCCACGCCGCAGCGTCAGCCCGAACAGTGCGGCGAGGAAGAGGTGAATGATCACGTGCTGGCCGAGGAACAGGCTGGTTTGCGGCAGCGCAGGGCCCACGGCGGCCTGC
>JBAQUQ010000190.1:0-3302 GCA_049297615.1 Burkholderiaceae bacterium | reverse complement strand
GCTGGAGCGCAGCACGGTGTTGTCCTGGACGTTGCTGCCCGCGCCGATGCTCACGCCGAGCTCGGCCGCCTCGACGATGCAGCCGAACCAGAGGCTGCTGCCTTCGCCCATGCGCAGTTCGCCCAGGCCGACGACGCTCGCCGCAACATAGCCCGACTCGCCGCCGCCGGTCGTGATCGAGGAGTGGCTTGGGGGCGTCGCGGTCGATGCAGCTGCGCCTGAATGGGCCCGCGTCGATTCGTGCAGGGCGCGCAACTCCGGGGCCTGGACCGGCCTGACGGGAACGGCGGGTGAACCTTCACACCATTGACCCTGGGGCAGGACATGCCTGGGATAGACCACCGAACCGGCAGCGATCACGCTGCCGTGGCCGACCGTCGCGCCGTCGAGCACGCTGACGCTGTCCTGGACGACGCAGTCGTCGCCGACCGTGCAGGCATGCACGACGGAGTTGGCGCCGACGCTGACTCGCTCGCCGATCGTGGCACCGTAGACTTCGTGTGCGATATGGACCGTGCTGTGCCAGCCCAGGTGCAGTTCAGCGCCGACATGGATCACATGGCCGTCGGCGCGCAACACGGCAAATCGCTCGAGCACGGCCTGGCCGCCCAGGCTCACCCGGCCCAGCACCGCACTGCCGGGCTCGGCGCGGCGAACCGGCCCCTTCAGCTCGGGCAGAACGCCTGCATAGGCCAAGACCCAGGGAGAGTTGTGCATGCTCAGAACACCGGAACTTCGCGGTAGCTGCCCCAGAGGGTCTTGAGGCGTTCGATGATGTCGCCCATGCTGGCGCCGGCGCGCACGAGCTCGATCGTCACCGGCATGATGTTCTGCTGCGGATTCTCGGCCACAGCGACCAACTGATCGAGCAAGGCATCGACCTTGGCAGGGTCGCGCTCGCGGCGAATGCGCGCAAGCCTCTCGATCTGGCGCCGCTCGGCACTCGGATCATGGGGGTGCGTTTCCAAATCCGCCGCCTCGTCGCTGTCCTGGAACAGATTCACTCCGATGACGGGCTTGGCGCCGCTTTGTTTGGCCAGCGCCTGCTCGTACGAGAAGTCGGCGATGTGGCGCTGGAACCAGCCTTGCTCGATCAGTTTGATCGTGCCGCCGTTGCGCTCGACCTCGTCGATGATCTCGAAAATCTTGCGCTCGTATTCGTTGGTGAGGTGTTCGACGTAGTAGGAGCCGCCGAGCGGGTCGACGACTTCGGTGACGTGGGCTTCCTCGGCGATGACCTGCTGGGTGCGCAGCGCGATCTTCATCGCCTCTTCGGTGGGGATCGAGAAGGCCTCGTCCATGCCGTTCGTGTGCAGGCTTTGCGCTCCGCCGAGCACTGCCGCCAGGGCTTGCAGCGTGGTGCGCACGATATTCACCTTGTACTGCGGCTTGGTCAGCGTGGCTGCCGCCGTCTGGCAATGGAAGCGCAGGCGCATCGACTCCGGATGGGTGGCACCGAAGCGTTCGCGCATGATCTTCGCGTAGACGCGGCGCGCGGCGCGGAACTTGGCGATTTCCTCGAAGAAATCGGTCTGGCAGACGAAGAAGAAGGCCAGGCGCGGTGCGAAGGCGTCGACCGGCATTCCCGTCTTCAAGACCTCTTCGACATAGGTGATCAGGTTGCACATCGTGAAGGCCACTTCGTGCAGGGGTGAGGCGCCCGCCTCGGAGATGTGGTAGCCCGAGACATTGATCGGGTTGTAGCGCTTCATGTTCTGCGCGCAGTAGGTGATGCAGTCGCGCACGATGCGCACCGACGGCGCAATCGGGAAGACGTATTCTTTCTGCGCCATGTACTCCTTGAGGATATCGGCCTGGATCGTGCCCGAGAGCTTGTGCATGTCGCAGCCGCGCGCCTGGGCGAGCGCGACGTACATGGCCAGCAGGATCCACGCCGACGGGTTGATCGTCAGCGAGACGGAGATCTTCTCGAGGTCGATGCCCTCGAGCAGCGCTTCCATGTCGGCGAGCGTGTCGATGGCCACGCCTTCGCGTCCGACCTCGCCTTCGCACATCGGGTGGTCCGAGTCATAGCCCATCAAGGTGGGCATGTCGAAGTCGGTGGACAGGCCGGTCTGGCCTTGCGCGATCAGGTACTTGAAGCGCTTGTTCGTGTCCTCGCCGGTGCCGAAGCCGGCGATCTGGCGCATCGTCCAGGTTCGGCTGCGATACATCGTGGGGTAGGGGCCGCGCGTGAACGGGTAACGCCCGGGCAGGCCGATGTCCTCGTTCGCGTTCTCGCCGATGTCCAGCGCGGTATAGGTGCGCTTCAGCGGCAGGCCGCCGTGGGTGAAGAACTGCTCTTTCTTTTCCTTCTGCCTGGCGAGAAAGGCGGCGACTTCGCTGCGTTCCCACGCCTCGACCTGGGCTTGAAGCGCTTCCGCGGGAGGGGTGAATTTCGCGTTCATGGCGTTCCTCGAAGCAAGACGCCGTCGAGCAAACGCTCGGCGGCCTGGTAGGGTGAGATGCGGCGCTGCGCGAGCTGGTCACATACTTCGGCCAGGCTGCCCGCGCGCGACTCGAGAAAGCGCTGGTGCAATAGCTCTTCCGCCGTCTTGAGCATACGGAATTCGGCGATGCCGCGCACGCGTTCCTGCCCGGCCGCGGAAGTGCGCATGAACTGCGCATGACGGTCCAGGCATTCGATCAACTGATCGAAGCCCTCGCCCTGGATCGAACTGGTCGGCACGACGGGGGCCTGCCACGGCCCAGCGCCGCCCACTGACAGCCCCATGGTGAGCATCGCCAACAGGTCGCTGACGGTGCGGTTCGCGTCTGCGCGGTCGCACTTGCTCACGACGTGGATGTCGGCGATCTCCAGGATGCCCGCCTTGATCGCCTGGATGTCGTCGCCCAGGCCGGGCGCGGACACGACCACGACGGTGTGGGCAGCGCGCGCGATCTCGACTTCGGCCTGGCCCACGCCGACGGTTTCGATGACGATGGTTTCGAAGCCGGCCGCGTCGAGCACGTCGACCGCTTCCAGCGACGCGCGCGCCATGCCGCCGTGCGCGCCGCGCGTGGCCATGCTGCGAATGAAGACGCCGTCGTCGCCGGCCAGCTCCGACATGCGGATGCGGTCTCCCATGATGGCGCCGCCCGAGTAGGGGCTGGAGGGGTCAACGGCGATGATTCCGACGCGCTTGCCGCTTGCGCGCAGTTTCAGCGCCAGCGTCGCCACCAGGGTCGACTTGCCGCTGCCGGGCACGCCGGTGATGCCGATGACATGGGCACGGCCGGCCTTGGCATAGATCTGCGCCAGGGCAGGGCGGCACTCCGGCGAGCCGGCCTCGGCGCGGCTC
>JBAQUQ010000189.1:0-5641 GCA_049297615.1 Burkholderiaceae bacterium | reverse complement strand
GCCCGACCAGGGCCATGTGGCCGCGATTGGGCGTCGCACTCCACGCCGAATGATCCAGGCGCGCGCGCCAGGCGGCCTGGCGCACCAGAGGGTCGGCCAGGTAGGTCTGAATCGTCGATTGCTTTTCGGCCGCCGGGTTGCGCGTCCACACGCCCTGCGGGCCGCGAAAGTCGGGGATCCCCGAGTCGGTGGAGATACCCGCGCCGGTGAGGACGACGACGCGCTGCGCGGCGTCGATCCAGCGGCGTATGGACTCCCGTGCACGCCGCGCGCTTCGAGCAACCCGTGACCGTGTAGCTGCTAATCGCCTCTGCAATAGCATTGGCCTGTCTTGCCGGCGCCGGCAACTCTCGGTATGGCGGCGGCACCTTTGGGCAAAGCAAGTTGCGGCTGCCGTCGAACGCTTCCATTTGTAGGCCCTCGGCGCGGTCAGTATGATCCCACTAGTTGGCGATCCGCGCGGCGAACTGCTGCAGCCACCCGCGAGTCTGCTTGTCAAGCGCGGCCTTGCCAACACGCGCTACGCTTCTGCCTCACGCTGTGGAACGACCGAACGTCCGGGGCGGCCCGAGCCCTCTATGCTTCTGCATGCGTGGCCGCTGAACGCGGCGTTGGAGCGCAGCGCGCTTGGATGTCAAGCGCGATGGTGATGCCTGCAGAACTGCCGCGTCAGCGAGCAGCAGCGACAGATTGAGCGCGGCTCCTCGGTGGCGGGCATGCAGGGCAGACGACTCGAGCCACTCGCCGTCTGCCGCGTCCCGAACCGATATCTGACCAGTCAAGCGATCCAGCAGCAAGCTGATGAAGAGTGCGCTCCAGCGCAGCTCTTTCGATGGCGTACATCCCGCCGCGCGCCCCCTCGAATCCGACGTTCCAGGCGGCAAGCTTCTGACCGAATCGAAGAGCAGAGTCCACCAGTCCAGCGCCCCCGCGCCGCAACCCCTCGGCGCCGGCGGCACAGGACATGGCAATCAAACCTGCTGCACACCAGTCGCCAGATCCACACGCGTCTGCAAGGACGGGAGCCTGGACGGCGTCCAGTGAAATCCACTTGGAAACGCCCGCTCCAAGTCGATGCCGATAGCGCAGGCCTTCCGCGCCAAACGTTTGGACCTCCACCAGCGTGGCACTTTCGGGCTCCATAGCGCCCGAGATCGCTGCGTGCCTGCTGTCCGCGTACTTGATCACATGGGCAAGCTCCACTGCACGAGCAAGTAGTCCTTCGTCGCACTTCGCGGAAGGCTCGAAGATCACGACCGCACCGCCGTCTGCAGCGCCCTTTGCCATCAGCAGCGCAGCCGGTGAAAGGCGGTCCATGAAGAACGCCTTGGCACCCGAGAGATGTTCGACCACAGGCTCGACGGCTTTGGTAGTCACCGCCTTGAAGCTCGGGAGCCAGCTACCGCAATGCGGACACGACCACGAGAAGCGATGCCGCGGCGCACCGTCACCCGAGCGTAGGATGTGCTGAATAATTATCGGGGTGTCCGTCGTGGGCCCACAACTCGCGAATTTGAGTTGCACACCCCACTTCTTGAGATCGGCGCGAACGCGCTGCGACGCGGCGTCCTTGTTGAGGCGGGCGACCGGGAACGCTTGCCAACCCAGTAACGCCAGTATGGCGAGCACGTTGCCGCACGTGCCGCCCGCCCACGCGTGCACAGGTACACCCTGCTCTGCACTCATCACGAGATCAAGCGCGATCAGTCCAGTCCCGAATACCGTCGGGCGATGTACAGGGAAATCGTTCACGCAGCGGGCTTCCAATTGCTGTTCGGCGCGGGCCGCGGCTGAGGATACACGTCGCCCTCAAGCCAGATGTGCACAAGCAACGGCGCCGACCGCTCACCGCTCACGGTACCCACAAAAGTGTACCCGATGGACTCTAGGTGGGCCACCGGTAGGTCGCGCTCAAGCGCAGCCAACAACGCCCCAAGCGCCATGATCTTGCTACCGACCGGCGACAGGACCAGCAGCGAGCCGCCGAACTCCTGGAAGGCAGGCCTCCGAAGGTCATCGAGCCGCAGAATGGTCCGGTACAGATCGAGAGGGTCATCCTCGGCGCCATACACGATATTGCGCGTGTCGACTGACCAAGCGTTCTCGAACTCAGCAATGAAGTCAGCGACCAGCTCGTCGCCCTGCCGTGGATTGCTGGCCGGAAACGGCAAGATCGGGCAAGTGTCGTGTGGATCGACGAAGCTGTGGAGACGTAGCAATGCGCCTCTACGGTCCCGGGCGAGTTGCGGCAGCCACAGCTTTGCAGCGCGCGCGGTGCTTGCCAAGGTTGCGGGTCCGCGAAACCCGTGCACGAAGCCCGGAACATCCCCGGGGGTCGGAACGATCGCGTCATCGAGCTGCGCGTCGTGAGCGACGAAGACGTGGAGGTTTGCGGGTGGCCTCCCCTGGTTGGAGCGTTCGAACAGATACTTGACCATCGGGAAACTCGTACCGACCGACAGCGCGCTCATGTCGATCACGACGTCGGTGCGATCGTTGAAATCCTGCTTGCTGAGCATGGCCACGATGTTTCGGCCACCGATTACAGCACCGTCCGATCCGAAGATGTCGATCTCGACGATCTCGCACCGCTCGAACAGCGTCGTCATGGCCATCCGATTGCCCTCCGCCCGTCGGACAAGATTCTGCTCGGCATCCGGGCGTGCCTCCTTCACCAGAAACGCGCGCACGTCCTTGCACGACGCGGCGAGCGCCCGAGCGACGACGGCGGACCGCGGATCGAAGCCGGCGCCCGCCACGAAAAGCACGCGCCGAGAGGCATCGCTGAAGTAGGCCTTGATAAAGTCGCTTGCTTCGTCTCCGCGATGCGAAATGCAGGGATCCCAGCGAAGCGATCGAGTCATCTCAGTGTTCGCCCAACAGCTTGATTAGATCGTCAGCGCGCCGCTCGAGGAATCCGCCACGACGCAACGTCAGTCCGTAGTGCAACAGTAGTGTTCCACCGAGTTCGACCAAGCACCAAACCTTCTTCTTCGTCCCATGATTCGGAACCAGCATGAAGCTGTTGTACGCTACGCCAAACTGAAGGACGCGCGCGAGTGTGGGGTACTTACGCGGAATCTCGTCGAACTCATCCTGCGGGATGCCGAACGCTGAAGCCCCTGCGCCGAGCGACGCATTGGGCTCAAGGCTCTTCTTCAAGCACTCCTTGGCAATGCCATCCGCAAGCCGACGGACGAGTTGGTGCTGCGGGAAGTCCCAGTCCCGAAGGATCTCGCGGGCCTTTTCGCGCAGCAGCATGTGTTGCATGCCGCTGCTCAGCGTCGCGGACTTGGCACGGATGACCTGGGTCTCCGATTGGGAGACGAGGCGGCCAGCAAGTTGCAGAAACTGCTCGGCGTTCTCGGAGCTGGCATCACAGAGTGTGTCGATGCCAAAGAAGTACGGTCGATCGAACCTGTGGAGCAAATGCAGACGCGCGCCTTCGGCGACATCCGCATCCGCTGTGAGTGGTTTAGCAGGCTCGAGGTTGGCATTACTGGCGTCCGCCGCGTTAGCATCGAACAGCCCACGCTGTGGGATGCGCTTGGCATAGCGCGCGAAGAGAATTGACAGCATCGCGAGGCGAACGTCCTCTCCGTTTTCGCCACTCCCTAGCAGGTACCGATCAACCTCTTCTTCAATGGTTACTCGGCGACGGGCTGACACGCTATGTCGCCGCTGCATCGCGTCGACATTGCTTCGCAGTTGCTCGAACTTGCTGGGCGTGACGGGTTCCGCTCGAGTCGCTAGAAGGTCGCCTAGGCTATTGAGACGGCGTCGATTGAACACGTCCATCTGCTGCAGATAGCGATTGGCCATGTCCTTGGCCATCTTGCGGAACGAGCGGCGCTGCTGGGCTCTGTCGTCGCTGCTCTGCAACCAGATGCTTGTGATTTCACGCGAACGCTTAATGCCCGGCTCTTCACCGTCGCCGCCGCGCGAGCTGTCCGAAAGTACGTCAGCAGGATGTAGGGCATCCAGGCGCATAAGAATCCACCGGGACACCTTGAATTCGCGCCGCGTCAGCCAGCGGACGAGCAGCTGCAACTGCACACGGTGCAGGCTATGGGCATCGTCGAAAATGACCAGTGGCCGCGCGCAGATCTCGCGCCCGGCGTCCCTGAAGACGATCTCTTCAATCACATCGAAGGGGCGGTAACTAGCTACGGCGTCGGCGTCGATCTCGCTGACGTCCGGTGGAATTAGCGCCGCCGCGACCTTGTAGATCGCCAACTCGACCTGCGACGCACGTACTAACAGCGATGGCCCGTCACGGCCACCGATCGCCGCCAACGCGGCGTCGGATCCTGCACGAGGTCTGATCAATACGTCTTGAAGGGCTATGCCTGCGTCCGTCAGGCTACGCAACCACGCGAGCACGCTGCGAGCCTGCAGTAGCGCGATCATCAATCCCCCCTTCAGCTCATCCGAGTAGGGGAACTCCCAAAAGTCTCGATATTCGGCTTCAAGTGGAATCCGACCGCCCACGATGATCGGGCCCGCAGCCTCAATCGCGTGGCAGGACGTAAGGGAATCGAGCAGCGCCTTGTAGGTGCTGAGGCTGCTGTTTCGCAGCAGTGTGCGAAGGGTTGGATAGAGGAAAAGTCGGGCGAGCGTTGTCTTCCCGCTGCCTGGCGTTCCAACAATCACGGCCAACCGGTCGTACAACGATCCTTCTTCGGCATGCCGTTGGAAGAAAGTCGTCAGCGGCTCCGGCGTCACGACGGCCAGGAAAGCCTCGTCGTCACGCAGGTATTCGGTCGCTCGCTTCTCGAAAGGATTTGACATAGGTCGCTACGCGTGGCGCTGCCGACGACGAAAGAGTGGCCGCATGGCTGGGGCTTGCAGCCCGCCATCGCGGGCGCCACCCTCCGTTTCTGCCCAGAGGAGTGCGACCGAATTGTTGGGGGTGTTATGGTCAAGGACAAGCGGCAATGCGCAGCCCCCGTATCCGAGCCCCAGGTGCTCAACCCCACCAACATCAGTGTGCGATGTGCGCAGCACTGGGTCGTAGTACTTCTGAGTCAAGGCGACGAAGGCGCTATGGCGACCGGGCACCCTGTCGATAGGCAAATCGTCCGGCAGCGTGGTGCCGAAACTGAAATGCGTCGCCTGCGCCCATCCAGCGCGGGCCAGGGCCGTCCGCGCTTTCTGTTCGCGGGCGTCGATCGCATCGCGGGCAGCTTTGCTGCCAATGTAGTGATGAACACACAGCTGCCACCCAGGCTCAAGGAGTTGGTCCTCGCCCAGCGTTTCGAGCGCGTTGGCTAGCGAGTCGCTAAACTTGATCAGCTTGCCCCTCCACTTCTTCTTGGCATCATCGTAGCGGAGCAGCGACGTGCCGGTGCCCATGAAGTCGTCGATCAGGTACACGATCGAGAAGCGTGCCTTCGCGTCTTTCAGATCGCTGCGCAGCGAGTCGCGCAGATCCTGCCACTTGTCCTTGTCAACCTGGGTGGCGACAACGAACTGTCCGTTGGTCAGCACTCCGACGTTCGAGTGCCGGACGATGGTAAGCGTCTCGCCGCGGCACCTTGAACGCGACTGATGATTTTGGAATGCTCGTGTCCACTAAGTTTTTGGTGGACACGTGCACACTATTTCCAAGCAAGTCAACGCCGGGCGTCGACGCCGCCGC
>JBAQUQ010000188.1:0-4244 GCA_049297615.1 Burkholderiaceae bacterium | reverse complement strand
GCCGTGTGCGCCGCCTGGCCATCGGCCAGGGCGCGGATGCTGAACAGCAATTCACTGGTGTCGACGTCGCCGCCGCGGCCGCCGCCCTGGTGCGCGGCGAGCATCTCGCGCAAGGCGTCGCCGGCTTGCAGCAGCACGTCGACCATGGCCGCGCTGGGGGTCAATTCGTGGCGGCGCAATTTGTCGAGCAGGGTCTCCATCTGGTGCGTGAGTTCGGCGACGTCCTTGAAGCCGAAGGTGGCCGCGCCGCCCTTCACCGAATGCGCGCAGCGGAAGATCGAATTCAGCGCTTCGTCGTCGGCCGCGGCGATGTCGACCTCGAGCAGCTGCTGCTCCATGAGCTCCAGGTTTTCACCGGCCTCCTCGAAGAAGACCTGGTAGAACTGGCTCAGGTCGATGCCCGCGGCAGCGCTTCGGGAATTGGTTTCAGCCATGGGGTTGTCCTGTTGTGCCACTTGTCGTCATCCCGGTGGATGCCCCGTGCATGACCCGGGGGCCGGGCTCCACTGCGCAAACGCGCTAGCGAACCACTTTCTTGATCACCTCGATGAGCTTGGCGGGGTCGAAGGGCTTGACCAGCCAGCCGGTGGCACCCGCACCGCGGCCGGCCTGCTTCATCTGGTCGCTCGATTCGGTGGTCAGGATCAGGATCGGCGTGGTTTTGAACTTGGGGTGGTCGCGCAACTTCTTGGTCAGGCTGATGCCGTCCATGCGCGGCATGTTCTGATCCGTCAGCACGAGGTCGAAGTCACGCGAGTTGGCTTTCTCGAGCGCGTCCTGTCCGTCCACGGCTTCGACCACGGTGTAGCCGGCGTTCTTGAGCGTGAAGCTCACCATTTGGCGCATGGACGCTGAATCGTCGACGGCGAGGATCGAGTGCATGGGTTTCTCCGTGTTCCGCTGTGTTTTCGGCTGCGCAGGCCGTGGGCTTGAGAGGAGCTCATGAGGAAACGCACGGCCGCCCGAAGTTTCCTCATCCCCCTCGGGGGGCGGCGGCGTTTACGCCGCCTGGGGGCGTTCAGAAGAGTTCGATGAATCCGGTGTCCATTTCGGCCTGTGTCACCGGGTTGGGGCGCAGCGGCGCTTCGGCAACCGCTCCGACGCCGTCTTCGTCGTCGGCCATGGCGTCGCAGGCCAGGCGGTCGGCGCAGTGGCGCAGGCGCCGCCTGAGGTGTTCCACCAGTTGTGAAGCCATGTCCTGGAACTGCAGGGCCGTCACGGCGCTGCGCAGGTGTTTGCGCGCTGAAGCCAGGGCGGCCGGCTGCGGCGCGGTTGCCACGCCATCGAGGTCTTGCCAGACGCCCATGAAACTGTGTTGCAGGCTTGCGTAGGCATCGCCGAGCAGGGTCTGCAATCGATCCAGATCATTCGTCGCACTGAGCAGGTCGTCCTGCAGCTCGGCAGCAGCGCGGAACGGGAAGCGTTCCTCATGGACTGGATCGTCGGCCGGGTGGTTCTGCATCGCGGTGGCGCCGGTCGTGCTTGGAGCTTGCTGGCTCAGAAACCCAGGCTGGCCAAAAGGTCGTCGACCTCGCCCTGGTTACTGACGACGTCGGCGCGCCCTTGCGCATCGACCACGGGGCCGTGCAGGGCCAACTCGACCTTGTGCGCTTGCTCGGGAGGTGCGGCCTGGATGAGCAGCTTGACCAGGCTGTCTTCCAGATCGGTCGACAGGGACACGACCTTGGCCACCACCTGGCCGGTCAGGTCGTGAAAGTCCTGCGCCATCATGATGTCGGTCAGGTGCGCATCGATGCGCGACGTGGCCGCTTCGACGTCGCCGGCAAAATTGATCAGGGCGCCGCTCGCCACGACATGCACCGGGTCGGCGACGATGCGCTTGACGATGTCACGCGTGGCCTGCGCGATGCTCGCGTGTTCGGCCTTGGCGCTGTCCACCGAGTTGAGCACCTTGTCGGCCGCCTCGCCGGTCTTGCAGGCGATGTAGTTCAGCCGGCTGCGCGCGTCGGGCAGGCCCCGGGCAGCGATTTGCAGCTTGGGCATCACGCCGAGCTGGGAGAGCGTGTCGTGCAGCTGGCGCGTGATCGCGCCGATCTGCTTGAACACTTCGGGCGACGCGTTCGCGGCCATCTGCGGCGCCAGCGTGGCGAGTTCGTTCATGTTGTTGTCCTCGGGAATGTTGTGGCTGACTGTTCAGGCGGTTGCTGCGATCTTCTGCATGATCTTCTGCACCTTCTCCTCGAGGGTGACCTTGGTGAACGGCTTGACGATGTAGCCCGCCGCCCCGCCCTGGGCGGCCTGCACGATGTCTTCCTTGCGCGCTTCGGCGGTGACCATCAGGATGGGAATGTGCTTGAGCCCCTCGTCGGCCTTTACCGCCTTGAGCAGCTCGAAGCCGTTCATATTGGGCATATTGATGTCGCACACGACGAAGTCGTACTTCTCGGCCTTGAGTTTGCTCAAGGCGACGACGCCGTCTTCGGCCTCTTCGGCATTGCTGCAACCCATTTCCTTGAGCAGGCCACGCACGATGCGGCGCATGGTGGAGAAGTCGTCGACGATCAGGAATTTCAAGTCGGTGGCATGGCTCATGGTTATCCTCGGGCGGGGCGGCTTGATAGGGTTCGGCGCTTTGTTGTCGGCCAGCGCGCATCCGACTTGAGAGGGCCCCAGGGCCGCCGCCGTGCGGCAGCCTGGGGGCCCCTCGGCCGCGGCGCGCCCGTCCATCGCTGCGAATCGGATCGAACTGAACTGCCTTTTCGGCACTTGTCGCTCGATCCGCAGCGCCGGCCCGGCTGACACTGTGCGTTACGCCACGTCGAGTCGCGGCGAGCGCATCTGCGCAAGGCATCCCACCCCGACCCAGGCAGACACTGATGACGAATCCGGTTCTCTCGCAAGACGAAGTCGATGCGCTGCTGCAAGGCATCACCGGCGAGAGCCAGAAACCGGAGGAAGTAGAGGTTCCGACCGGCGCGATCCGCGACTACGACCTCGCCAGCCAGGAACGCATCGTTCGCGGGCGCATGCCCACGATGGAGATCATCAGCGAGCGATTCGCGCGCAACCTGCGCATCGGAATGTTCAACCTGGTGCGCAAGAACCCGGAAATCGCGATCAACGGTATCAAGGTGCAGAAGTACAGCGACTTCCTGCGCGACATCGTCGTGCCGACCAATTTCAACATCATGAGCGTTCGGCCGCTGCGCGGCTCGGGCCTGATCGTGTGCGAGCCCACCCTCGTGTTCGCCGTCATCGACTCGCTGTTCGGCGGCTCGGGCAAGTTCCACACGCGCATCGAAGGGCGTGATTTTTCACCGACCGAACAACGCATCATTCAGCGCCTGGTGGATGTGATCGCCACCGAGTACAAAAAAGCCTGGGCCGGCATCTTCCCGCTCGAACTGGAATACCAGCGCTCCGAGATGATGGCGCAGTTCGCCAACATCGCCTCTCCCAGCGAGATCGTCGTCGCGACCTCATTCACCCTGGAAATCGGCGACAGCACGGGCAGCATCTACTTCTGCATCCCCTACGCGACGCTCGAGCCGATCCGCGACGTGCTCTATTCCACCGCCCAAGGCGACTTGAACGAACCCGATCGACGCTGGGTGAACCTGCTCAAGGAGCAGATCCAACCCGCCGAGGTGGAACTGGTCGCCTCGCTCGCCCAGACCCGGGCGACGGTCGCGCAACTGCTGGCGCTCGAGCCGGGCGACTTTTTCGAACTCGACCTGAAACCCACCCTGCAGGTGCACGTCTCGGGCGTTCCCTTGTTCTCCTGCCACTACGGCCTGTCCAACGGCAGGTACGCCCTCAAGATCGACGAGATGTTGATGCGCTCGAGTTCAGGCTGGATGTCGCAAGTACCCTCCGACTGAGACGCCCTGCGGGCCGCCGCCCTGGGCCAGGCGCTGCCCGGGGCGGACTCGCGCATTCACGGCGCGCCGGCGCGGCGCTCCTGGGGCTGGGCCGGCGACGCCGTGCCAAGCAACTGGCAGCAACGCCTGGCCGCCCACAGCACCTCGCCGAGCATGGCGGTGTGGTCGGTCACGACGCTCAGCAACGGGTCGGCGTCGCCGACTCGCAGCAGGACGATCATGCCGTCGCGCGCCTCGATCACGATGTCCTGGCACGCGCCGAGGCCGGCGTCTTCGAGCATGGCCGCGCCGATGGCCAGCGCCGAGCTGCTCATGGCGGCCAGCGAACCCTGTGCTTCGTCGGCGGCCAGGGGCGCCGACGCGAGCTTCATGCCCGCGCCGTTCACCAGCACGGCCGAGCGC
>JBAQUQ010000187.1:0-4899 GCA_049297615.1 Burkholderiaceae bacterium | reverse complement strand
GTGTCGGACAGCAGGATGAACTCCTGGCGTTTCGCGTCGCACAACTTTCCCGTGGCGGTGAGGAACTCGATTCCCGCCATCCATTCGTCGGGGGTGAGGTCGACGTCGCGCACGAAGGCGTGGGCGTGCTGGATGAGAGCGCTCATCACCTGCTTCAAGCGCGGGTTCGGGCAATCCACCATGCGGGCGATAACGGCCTGCGCCAGTTCATCGGCTTCGTGTTGGGCCATGCTCAGACTCCTGTGTCAAGCGCTCGACTCTATCGCCTGGGCCGGCCGGATCTTCTCTGCACAAACCCGCAGTCCCAGGAGCCCGACCCCAAGCCCGACGGGCTGCTAGAGCACGCTGCAGGCCTGCTCGAACGCCAGGCGCGGGTTGCGCTGGAACAGCTTGCTGGGGTCGCCGTAACCCAGGTTGAGGATGAAGTTGGCCAGGAATCGCCCGTCGCCGAAGAACTCGGCGTTCACCTTGGCCAGGTCCACGCCGCTCATCGGCCCGCAGTCCAGGCCCAGGGCACGCGCGGCGATCATGAAGTAGGCACCGCCCAGGGTGCCGTTGCGGGTGGCGGTGGCCTGGGCGAGCGTGGCGTTGCCTGAAAAAATTTCGCTCGCGCCTGGCTTGTGCCAGATCTGGGGCATGTGTTCGTAAAAGTGCGTATCGGTCGCGATGATGACCGTGACCGGCGCGCTGCCCGTCTTTTCCCGGTTGCCCTCCGACATCGCGGGCAACAGGCGCGCGCGCGCCTGCGCCGATAGCAGAAACACATAGCGCGTGGGCTGGGTGTTCATCGACGTCGCGCCCATGCGTGCGACTTCATACACCTCCCGCAACAGCGCCGGCGGCACAGGCTGGTCGAGGAAGCCGTTGGCGGTGCGAGCTTCGAGGAAGATCTGGTTCAGGCTGGCTTGGTCGATTCGCATGGTGCTTGGCTGCTCGGGTGAGTGGTAGGAAGGTGGTGGTGGGACGGCAGCGTCAACGCTGCAGCGCCGCGCCGGCCAGCCAGCGCGCGCCGCGCTGGACCAGCTCGTGCACCGCGGGGCCCTTGAGCGTGGGCATGTCGAGCTTGACCTGGTAGCCGATGCGCGTCTGGATATAGGCGAGGTGGCGGTAAGCCTCGGGAAAGGCGGCGAGCGCCTGCTGGTCCAGCGTCAAACGCAGCGAAGCATCGACCGGGTCGATACGGTCCTTCTCGTAGATCGGCTGACGGTGCAGCAGCTTCCACTGGCCTTCATGCCGGAGGACAAAGTCGTAGAAACGCCCGGTGCAGACGACGTCGCACAGCACCGCGTCGCGAGCCTCGCCGGCAACGCCTTGCACCATGGCGCGCTGCGAAATGGTCATCTTGGTCTGCGCGATCGCGCGCTCGCCCTGCACCTCGATCGCCGAACCGCCCAGGAAATGCAGGATGCTCACGCCCTTGTCCCAGCCTTCGCGCGTGACCCGGATGAACTCGGCAAACGGGCCCTGGAACCAGGTTGCCATCATCACGCCCTCGGGGTGCCAGACCGTGGCGAAACGCTCCCAGTCGCCCGCGTCGCGCCAGACGGCCCAGCGCTCCACCATGCGGCGGATCAGAAGTTCGTCTTGAAGGGTGTCGGTCATGGGGTTCCCGCAGTGCTGGGTCTCAGGGCGACGCTGAACAAGTCCCTCGCGGGTCGCGCGAACCTGTTCGGCGTCGCCTCGACTGTACGATGCCGAGTGCAAGCCACGTCGAACGACGATCCCCTCCACCCACCTCGAAGCGCAGCCGCATGAAACTCTATTTCTCCCCCACGTCTCCCTATGTTCGCAAATGCCTGGTCAGCGCGCACGAACTCGGCCTGATCGGGCGCATCGAGCTGCTCGCCGGCAATGCCCATCCGGTGCAACGCGATCCTGTCATCATCGCCAGCAATCCGCTGGGCAAAGTGCCCACCTTCATCTGCGATGACGGCCAGGTCCTGTATGACAGCCGCGTCATCTGCGAGTACCTCGATCACCTCGGCGGCGGCAGTTTGTTCCCGCGCTCCGGCGCGGCGCGCTGGCGGGCGCTGACGCTGCAGGCGCTCGCCGACGGCATGTTGGATGCCGCCCTGCTCGCGCGCTACGAAGACGCTGCGCGCCCCGAAGCGCTGCGCTGGCCCGAGTGGCGCAGCGGCCAACTCGACAAGATCGCCACCTCGCTGGCCGCGCTCGACGCCGCGCCCGAACAGCTGCAGGGGCGCGTCGACATCGGCACGCTTGGCCTGGGCTGCGCCCTGGGTTACCTCGACCTGCGCTTTGCCGACATGGCCTGGCGCGAGCATTATCCGAAGGTCGCGAAATGGGCGGCCGATTTTTGCCGGCGACCTTCGATGCAGGCGAGTTGGTCGCTCTAGGAGGCGGCTCAAGGCTTATTCGCGCCTATTCGCGTGCGCGCTGCGCGAGTTGCTTCCACAGATTCCACGGCCGGTCGACCTGGCTCTCGACGCTGTCGCGCGTGGCCTGGGCCTCTTCGCTCGTCAGGTAGGTCACTGCGCCCAGCGGCAATGCGTGCAGCAGCAACCTGGCATTGACTTCGGTGTAGACGGCCCGGTAGACGGCCAGGCGCAGCGACGCCGCAACCACGGTGCAGCCGTGGCCACGCATCAGCACCACGTTTTGCTGGCCCAAGGTTTGCGCCAGGGCGGCGCCGAGTTCGGGCGTGCGGATCAGCAAGTCGCTCGCCTGCCCTGCAGTCTGGCGAATTTCGAACACCGGCGGTCCGGCGCCCAGGAAGCCGCACATATGACAAGCCGGGCGCAGGCGCGCGCCCTGGACGATGCCAAA
Source organism: Burkholderiaceae bacterium (assembly GCA_049297615.1). Lineage (GTDB taxonomy): Bacteria > Pseudomonadota > Gammaproteobacteria > Burkholderiales > Burkholderiaceae_C > JAEMQF01. The sequence continues at coordinate 2,112 of JBAQUQ010000187.1, read as the reverse complement.
CGGCAGCACCGCGCTCGAGTGGCTGTGCACCACGGCCGTTACGTCGGCACGCACTTTGTAGATCTCGCTGTGAATGCAGCGCTCGAGGTAGAGGCGCGGTGGATTCGGCGTGAGCGGCTCGGCGTTGTCGACGTCGAGCTCGACGATGTCGTGCGCCGTCACGCTGCCCGGAGCGACGTTGCGCGCGATGAAAAAACGCCCCGGATCGGCCGGATGGCGTACGCTGACATGGCCGAAGGCATCGACGATGCCTTGATGGAACAGGATGTGGTTGGCGTCCACCAGATCGCCGATCGCAGCGCCGATGGCTGCATCGATCGTCGCGCTGTGGGGTGTCGGCGCTTGCATCGGCGTCAGGGTATCCGAACTTGCGCCGGGGCGCATACAGCGGCTACCCTGAGGCTGGACCCGCACTGGAGCTCGAGACATGCAAAACAAACAAAGATGGCTGGCGATGTTGTTGGTGGCCAGCGCCGCAGGCAGCTTCGCCCAGGCCGAGTGGCCGAGCCGGCCGGTGACCGTCGTCGTGCCGTCTTCCGCGGGCGGGGGCACCGACGCCTACGGCCGAGTGCTCGCACAAGCCTTGACCGAGCAACTGCACCAGACTTTTGTCGTTGAGAACAAGCCCGGCGCGAGCGGAGCGATCGGTGCCACCGCCGTGGCCAAGGCCGAACCCGACGGCTACACCCTGCTGGTCGCGTCGAATTCTTCGCTGGGGATCAACCCGGTTTTGTACAAGACGCTGCAGTACGACGTGGCGCGCGACTTTGCGCCGGTGACGCGCGGTGTGATCGCGCCCATGGTCATCATCGCCCACCCAGGCGCCAAGGTGGCGACGCTGGGTGAATTGCTCGAGCGGGGACGGCGCGAACCGAACGCCGTCTTCTACGGAACCGCCGGCTTGGGCAGCCCCTTGTACATCGGCGTGCGCATGATCGAGGCCGCCAGCGGCGCGCGCTTCAGCCATGTCCCCTACAAGGGCGTGGCGCCGGCTTACCAAGACCTGCTGGGTGGGCGGCTGCAGTTCATGTTGACCGATCTGGCCAGCGCCCGGCCCTTTATCGACAGCGGCAAAGTGCTGGCGCTGGCGATCACCGACAAGAGCCAATTGCTGCCCCAGGTTCCCACGCTTGCCGAGGCGGGGCTGGCCGGCATCAAAGCCTTCACTTCGTTCTCGGTGATGCTGCCGGCCAAGACGCCGCCGGCGATCGTCAAGCGCCTTGCCGAAGAGATCGGCAAGGCGGTCAGGAATCCGGCGACCGCGCACAAGCTCGAGCAGCTCGCGCTGTTGCCGGTGTTCGACACACCGGATCAGTTCGCCGCGTCGCTCAAGGAAGAGCAGCAGAACTGGGGGCTTTTCATCCGCCAGCACAACATCACGCCGGAGTGAACGCGCGCCCGTGCCCGCGCAAACCCCGCATTCCCCACTCGCCTGCGGCAACTGCCGCCAGCCCATGCAGCAACTCGCCCTGGCCGGCCACTACGGCCGCACGGTCGAGATCGACGTCTGCGCGGCCTGCCACCTGGTCTGGTTCGACCTGAGCGAAACCGCGCGGCTGACCGGGCTCGGCCTGCTCGACCTGATCGCCGCGATGGCGCATGCGCAAACCCTGCCGCACGAGCCGCTGCGCGCCGGCGCGCGCTGCGTGCGCTGCAGCGCCGAGCTCAAGACGGTGCACAACCGCTCGCGCTGGGGGCCGTCGCTCCAGCTCGAATGCCGCAGGGGGCACGGCGCCTACCAGTCCTTCGCGATGTTCCTCCAGGAAAAGGGCCTGCTGCGCGCGATGTCGCGCCTGGACCGGGCCCAGTTGCTCGCCACGCACGACCGCATCGACTGCGTCAATTGCGGCGCCGCGATCGGCTTGGACAATGCGTTATGCGCGTATTGCGAATCGGTTCCGAGCCTGCTCGACGTGGCGCGCCTGGCGCGCGCACTCGACCCCGAGGGCGCCCTCGAAACGCAAGCGGTGCACGCCATGAAGGCGAGCCAGGCGGCGCTGCAATGTTCGGCTTGCGGTGCGGCCCTGCCGCCCGAGCGCTCCCTGGTCTGCGCCCAATGCGGCGCCACCCTGGCGATCAGTCGCCTGGCGCAGGCGCATGAGTTCGTCGCAG
>JBAQUQ010000186.1:0-8873 GCA_049297615.1 Burkholderiaceae bacterium | reverse complement strand
GCCTTCCCCGACGCCGCCGCCACCTGGGACAAACGCTTCGAGGGCCAAGCCTATATCTTCGGCCTGGCGCCCAATGAGTACCTGCGCGAGAACATTTCCCTGCTCGCGCCGCGCGGCCGCGTGCTGTGTGTCGCCGACGGCGAGGGCCGCAATAGCGTCTGGCTGGCGCGCCAGGGCATGCGCGTGGAGGCTTTCGACATCTCGCCGGTGGGCGTCGCCAAGGCACGCAAACTGGCCGCCGAGGCGAAGGTCGTGGTCGACTACCGCGTGGCCGATTGCGACCAGTGGCCTTGGTTTGACGCGGCCTATGACGCCGTGCTGGCGATCTTCGTCCAGTTCGCCGACCCGCCGATGCGGGAACGCCTGTTCGCCCACATGATCCGCGCCTTGAAGGCCGGCGGCCTGCTGATGCTGCAGGGCTATACGCCCAGACAGCTCGAGTACAAGACCGGCGGGCCGCCGTTCGCGTCGCACCTCTATACCGCCGAGCTGTTGCGCACGGCATTCGCGGCGCTGCAGATCATCGAGCTGCGCGAATACGAGGCCGAGCTGACCGAGGGCACCCAGCATCACGGCCGGTCGGCCCTCATCGGCCTTTGCGCCAGGAAGCCGTGACTTGCAGAGCTTCCGCGCGGCACGAGGTCGGTTTCACCGCCCCCGCAAGCCGGGGTCGCCTTTCTGCGTGACCTGAACCACGTCGCTGCGCCAAGGCGCGGGTAAACGCCTGCGAACCGGGATATCCCGGATGCGTCTACCCGGCCCACCTGTTAGCTTGCGCATCGATCCTGCGGATCACCGTGATCCCGCGCGCGGTGTCGCTGATGCACTTTTTCAACAACCCCAGCATGAGGATGACGACATGAATCCAATGTCCCGCCTGACCGGCGCCATGGTATGCGCAGCCCTCGCCCTCGGTTTGGCCAGTGCGCCAGCCGGCGCCCAAGACAAGAAGATCCGCGCCCAGATGGGCTGGGCCTTCCCCAGCACGACCGGCTTGCTCGGCCCGACCCAGATCAAGTTGGTCGAAATGCTGCGCACGGTTTCCGGTGGCAGTATCGATGTCAAGGGCTTTGAGCCCGGCGCCCTGGTGCCGGCCAACCAGTACCTCGACGCCGTGGGCAACGGCTCGCTGGACATGGCCTGGACGGTCTCGGGTTTCTGGACCGGCAAGGACATCGCTTTCGCGATGTACGCCTCAGTGCCCTTCGGCCCGGATGTGGGCGAGTACATGGCATGGATGAAGTACGGCGGCGGCGAGAAGATGATGAAGGAATTGCACGCCAAGTACAACGTCGAAGTGCTGACCTGCGGCGTGATTTCGCCGGAGGCCTCGGGCTGGTTCCGCAAGGAAATCAAATCCCTCGACGACCTGAAGGGCCTGAAGATGCGTTTCTTCGGCCTGGGCGCCAATGTCATGCAGAAGATGGGTGTCTCCACCCAGCTGCTGCAGGCCGGCGAGATCTTCCAGGCGCTGCAGCTGGGCACCATCGACGCCACCGAGTTCTCGATGCCGGTGATGGACTTGACGCTGGGCTTCTACCAGGTCGCCAAGTTCTACTATTTCCCCGGCTGGCACCAGCAAGCGACGATCAACGAGCTGATCATTTCGAAGGCCAAGTGGGCCGAGTTCAGCCCGACGCAAAAGGCGGTCATCCATGCCGTTTGCGACGCCGTCACCCTGCAACAGTTTGCTGAAGGCGAGGCGGTGCAGTTCAAGGCCATGAGGGAACTGCAGACCAAGGGTGTACAGATCAAGAAGTGGCCACAGAGCTTCCTCGACGCCTACGAAAAAGCGTGGAACGAAGTCGCGGCTGAACAAGCAGCCAAAAGCCCCGAGTTCAAAAAGGCCTGGGATTCGTACAGCGGCTTCCGCAAGGACTACGCGATCTGGAAAGATCACGGTTATCTGAAGTAAGCCAGGATCCAAAAAGGCGGCCCTCAGGCCGCCTTGCTTCGTCCGCGAGGCGGCGCCAGCCACCCCCGCTGCGGTGCTCGTGCAGCGCTGACTGAATTCACTGGGTTTTCGTCATGCGACTCCTGCTGAAACTGTCCGATCTGATCGAAGCCGTGCTGGGCCGCATTGCCGGCGTCGGCGCGTGGGCCTTCATCGCCTGCATCGCCGTCATCGCGCTCGACGTGATCACGCGCAAGATGGGCTTCCAGCTTCCGATGCTGGGCTCGACACGCCTGCAGGAACTCGAGTGGCATTTCCATGCCGTGCTGTTCTGCACCTGGCTGGGTTATGCCTATATTCGCAACGCCCATGTGCGCATCGATGTCTTCATCGGCCACCTCGTCCCGCGCAAGAAGATCTGGCTCGAATTGTTCAGCTGCGTGGTCTTTGCCCTGCCCTACCTGTATGTCGCCCTGCCCAATGCGATGGACTACTTCATGGTGTCGTACCTGCAAGGTGAATCCTCCGACGCGCCCAATGGCCTGCCCTTCAGGTGGATCTCCAAGGCCTTCCTCTTCCTGGGCTTCATGACGGTGACGGCGGCCGTCGTGGCCGTGGCCTCACGCTGCGTCGTGGCGCTGTGGGGCCCACCCGAACAGGCTGCGACGGCCTACGTGCCGTTCGCGACCCCCAAACACTAGGCGAAGAACTTCATGAACTGGCTGATCGACCACCTCGCGGTGGTGATGTTCTTCGCCCTGCTCTTCATCATGTTCCTCGGCTTCCCGGTGGCCTTCTTGCTGGGCGCCATCGGCATCGGCTTCGGCTTCCTGGGCTACGCCTTCGATGTCTTCAAGGTCGGGCAGTTCGCCAACCTGTTGCCGCGCATCTATGGCCAGGCGGTGCAGAACCAGGTGCTGGTGGCGATACCGATGTTCATCTTCATGGGCACGATGCTGGAGCGCAGCGGCGTCGCCGAAGAATTGCTGCACACCCTGCAGTTGCTGATGCGTCGTGTGCCCGGCGGGCTGGCCATCGCGGTGACCCTGCTGGGCACCGTCATGGCAGCGACCACGGGCATCGTCGGCGCCTCGGTGATCATGCTCACCCTGATCGCGCTGCCGGTGATGCTGGACAAGGGTTATCACAAGTCGCTGGCGGTGGGAACCATCGCCTCGGCGGGCACCCTGGGCATCCTGATTCCGCCGAGCATCATGCTGGTGATCATGGGCGACCTGGTCGGTGTGCCGGTGGGAACGCTGTTCACAGGCGCCGTCCTGCCAGGGCTGCTGATGAGCTCACTCTATGTCGTCTACATCCTGGCACTGTGTTTCTTCAAGCCTTCCCTGGCGCCCATCATCAAGGGCAGGCTCGGGCCGGATGATGAACGCGTCAGCGTCGGCCTGCTGCTGAAGAGCTTTTTCCCGCCGTCCCTGCTGATCGGGCTGGTGCTGGGTTCGATCTTCGCCGGCTGGGCCACGCCCACCGAAGCCTCCGGCGTCGGCGGCCTGGGCGCTATCTTGCTGGCCATCGGCAACCGCCGTTTCAGCATGAAGGTGCTGCGCGAAGTCATGACCTCGGCGGCGCTGACCAACGCGATGGTGTTTTTCATCATTTTCGGCGCGACCCTGTTCTCTTATGTCTTCCGCGCACTGGGCGGCGACGACGTGGTGCTGGACCTGCTCAAGGCCAGCGGCATCAATACCGGCTGGGAAGTGATGATCTTCGTCATGGTCCTGGTGTTCTTCATGGGCTTTTTCTTCGACTGGATCGAGATCTGCCTGATCGTGCTGCCGATCTTCGCGCCCATCATCGGCAAGCTCGAATTCGGCGGCGCCCTCGAAGGCAGATTGGTGGTCCTGTCCTGGTTCTCGATCCTGATGGCGGTGAACATGCAGACCGCTTTTCTGACGCCGCCCTTCGGTTTTGCGCTGTTCTACATGAAGGGCGTCGTGCCCCCTGGCGTGACCATGGTCGACATCTACAAGGGCATCGTCCCCTTCGTGATGGTGCAGTTGCTGGCCCTGGTGCTGTGCCTGATCTTTCCGCAGGTCGTGCTGGTGCTGCCGCGCTACTTCGGCTTCCTCGAATGACGCGCGCGACGCCGTGCGGTGACCCGGGCAATCTTGCCAGCACAGCGTTTGCGCTGAATCAAACGGAAGCGCGTCCAGGTTTGCACCTAGCCCACTCGAGCGATGTCAGTGCGTCGTGTCTGGTTGCAGAATCGCCCAAGATCCAGCCAGCCAGGTTCGCCTGCAGCATGATCAATTCACCCCAGGAGACAATCATGAAACAGCTCCACCGGTTCGCTGCCGGTTTGCTTGGCGCAGCCGCGGCGCTGGCCCAGGCGCAGGATGCCAATCTCGGCCGCAACCTCGCGGCGACCTGCGCGAATTGCCATGGCACGAACGGGCATGCGCGCGGCGATTCCAAGGCCTTGGCCGGCGTGTCTGCCGAGAAGATCGTCGCCGCGCTCGCCGACTTCAAGAGCGGCGCCTTGCCCGCGACGATCATGCACCAGATCTCCAAGGGCTACAGCGACGATCAGATCAAGCTGATCGCCGCCTATTTCGCCGCTCAGCCGGCCAAGTGACAGGGAGAAGACGATGCCTTCATTGCACAAAGTCTCGCGTCGCCGCGTGGTCGGCGGCGGTCTCGCGGCCCTGGCAGCCGCCCCCCTGGCCACTCTGAGCGGCTGCGCGAGCCTCACCGGCGGCCCGTCGATAGGGCGCGTCGTCATCGTCGGCGGCGGCTTCGGCGGCGCCACCGCGGCGCGCTACCTGCGCCTTTGGGGCGGCAATGTCGACGTGACCCTGGTCGAGCGCAATGCTGATTTCGTGTCCTGCCCGATCTCCAACCTGGTGCTGGGCGGCCACATGCAGATGAGCGAGATCACGGTGGCGTACACGGGCCTCGAGGCGATGGGTGTCAAGCGCATCCGGGGCGAAGCCGTCGCCATCGATGCGCAGGCCAAGGAAGTGCGGCTCGCCGATGGCCGCAAGCTGCCCTACGACCGCGTGATCGTGTCGCCGGGAATCGATTTCATGTTCGACCAGGTGGCCGGGCTCACGACACCCGCGGCGCAGGAGAGATTCCTGCACAGCTGGAAGGCCGGAGCGCAGACCGTGGCCTTGCGCCGCCAGCTCGAGGCGATGCCCGACGGCGGCGTCTATGCCCTGGCGATCCCGAAGGCGCCCTACCGCTGCCCGCCGGGCCCCTACGAGCGCGCCTGCATGGTCGCGAGTTACGTGAAGCAGTTCAAACCGCGATCGAAGGTGCTGGTCCTGGACGCGAACCCCGAAATCACCTCGAAGAAGGGGCTGTTCGAGAAGGCCTTCGCCGACCACTACAAAGGCATCGTCGAATACCGGCCTAACAACGAACTCAAGCAGGTCGACGCGGCGACGGGCACGGCCAGGCTCGAGTTCGACGACGTCAGGGCCGACGTGCTTAACGTCGTGCCGCCGCAGCGTGCCGGCGACATCGCACGCAGTGCGGGTCTGGTCAACATGAACAACCGCTGGGTCGGTGTGAACTGGCTGACGCTGGAGTCCACCGCCGTGCCGCTCGTGCATGTGCTCGGCGACGCGACGTTTTCCGCGCCGGGCATGCCCAAGTCGGGCCACATGGCGAACCAGCAAGGCAAGGTGGCGGCCGCAGCGATCATCCAGTTGCTCAAGGGTCAGGCGGTGAGCGAGGCACCGGTCGTGATGAACACCTGCTACAGCTTCGTCACGGCGCGCGATGTGATCCACGTCGCCTCGGTGCATCAATACGATGCCAAGGACAAGACCTTCAAGACGGTGCCGGGTTCGGGCGGCGTCTCGGCGGCGGCGAGCCAGGTCGAAGGCCGCAACGCGCTCGCCTGGGCGGCAAACATCTGGGCCGACATGCTCGCAACCTGAGGTGGCGCTGCGCGGCTCGATCTCGAACGGGGTCGATCCCGCGTCGGCGCACTACCCAGATGGGCTACCCTGCATCACCCGTGGCGGTAGTAGACGCCCAGGCGCTGCGGGGCCGTAATACCTGCCATCGGCCGCAGTGGACGACGGCTTTCGTCCGCGCCGGCCGCTGAACCCGGCCTTTGGCCAAGCGATGGAGACCCGCATGAACTATGACAAGGAATTCGACGCCTCGGGCCTTGCTTGCCCGCTGCCTATCGTCAAGACCAAGAAATCGCTCACCGGAATGAGCTCGGGCCAGGTGCTGCGCGTGATCGCCACCGACGCGGGTTCGGTGTCCGATATGCAAGCGTTCGCCGAACAAACCGGCAACACACTCCTTCATTCGGGCACCGAGAACAACAAATACGTCTTCTTCCTCAAGAAGGCATGAGTCGCGACGCTGCGCCCCACGCATAAGGAGTTCGAATGGCTGCAAAGAAGATGGCGATCATCGCGACCAAGGGCGCGCTCGACATGGCGTATCCGCCCCTGATCCTGGCCTCCACGGCGGCGGCCTTGGGCTGGGAAGTACAGGTGTTCTGCACTTTCTACGGCTTGCAATTGCTGCGCAAAGACCTCAGCGGCATCAAGATCAGCCCGCTGGCGAACCCGGCGATGCCCATGCCGGTGCCCATGCCCGTGGTGGTGGCAATGCTGCCGGGCATGGAATCGATGGCGACGATGATGATGAAGGACAAGATGAAGAAAAAGGGCGTGGCGTCGCTCGAAGAGCTTCGCTCCCTGTGCCTGGAGGCCGAGGTCAAGTTCATCGCCTGCCAGATGACGGTGGACTTGTTCGATTTCACGAAGAGCGATTTCATCGACGGCATCGACTACGGCGGCGCGGCGATGTTCCTCAAATTCGCCGGCGAGACCGACGTCTGCCTGTTCATCTGAAAGGCATCGAGCCGCGCGCATGGGCACGCCGGGCCGCCCCAAGTGCTCATGCTCCCGCTCGGCGGGACTGGCCGAAGGCCATAGGGTGCGCCCGTGAACGCCGACGCGAGCCCGCTCGCCGCGGTGGTCGTCTGGAGCGGTTTCGCGCTCGCCTTCGTCTTCGGTTGGGTCGCGAACAAGACCAACTTCTGCACGATGGGCGCACTGTCGGACATCGTCAACATGGGCCACTGGGGGCGCATGCGCATGTGGCTGCTTGCCGCCGCGGTGGCCGTGCTCGGTGCCAGCGCGCTGGTCCACGCGGGACAAGTCGACTTGTCCAAGGCGATCGTGCAGCGCACCAACCTGTCGTGGTTGTCGCTCCTGGTCGGCGGCCTGGCCTTCGGCGTCGGCATGACGCTCGCCAGCGGCTGCGCGAACAAGAACCTGGTTCGCGTCGGCGGCGGCAGCCTGCGTTCCCTGGTCGTGCTGGTCTTCATCGCCATCGCCTCGTACATGACGCTCAAGGGCCTGTTCGGCCAGTGGCGCGCTGCCTTGCTCGACCCGGTGTCGGTGAACCTTGCCGACTCGGGCTGGAAGGACCAGGGCCTGCCCACCGCCGTGGCGCAGCTGTCCGGCATGACGCCGGACTCCGCCTTGCTCGCCACGGCCGGCGTCGTGGTGCTCGGCCTGCTGGTTTTCGTGTTCAAGGACAAGCGATTTCGCACCAACCCCACCCAGATCGCCGGCGCCATCGTCCTGGGTGCGCTGGTGGTCGCGGGCTGGTACGTCAGCGGCCATGTCGGATTCGGCGAGAACCCGCAAACGCTGGAAGACACCTACTTCGGTACGAACTCGCACACCATCGAGTCGTTCAGCTTCGTCGGGCCGCTGGCCTACGGTTTGGAACTGCTCCTGCTGTGGACCGACAAGTCGCTGCACCTGACCTTCGGCATCGCCAGCGCACTGGGCGTCGTGCTCGGTTCGGCCGTCTATGCCCTGAGCGCGCGAACCTTTCGATGGGAGGGATTCGCGTCGCTCAGCGACCTGCGCAACCAGCTCGTGGGCGCACTCCTGATGGGGTTCGGCGGCGTCACGGCGCTGGGATGCACGATCGGCCAAGGCCTGTCGGGCATCTCGACCCTGGCCATCGGTTCCTTCATCGCGCTGGCGGGAATCATGGCCGGGTCGGTGGCGACGCTGAAGATCACGCTGTGGCGCGAAGGCGAGTAGTGGCCTGAGACCGACAACAAGCCCGCAGACGCGACCACGCTTGTGCGGGCCGAGTGTCAGCCGAACGAACCCATGGGCCCCGGGTAGCTCACTTCCTCGAGTTTGGCGGTGTCCACGTCGTAGATGAAGCCGCGCACCGTCATCGCATCCGGACCCTTGATCGGGATCCACGGGTGGTTCAGGATAGCCGACATGCCGCGCCGCACGTCCCAGGTGAGGCGCTCCGTGTTCTTCGCATCGCGCGGCGCGTCGAGCGGCTCGATGGCGCCACGGAACGCGTGGAACGCCGAGGGTGTCGACGCGCAGGTCTTGCAACTCATGAATTCGCGCGCCGTCGCCTGGCCGAGCAGTTTCTCGGCCGCCGGGTCACCCTCCAGGCCGGCCTTGAGCAAGTCGTCGGTGAAGGCGAGCATGCCGCAGCGCGTGTGGTGGATGAGGATGATCTCGCGGGTATTGAGCAGGTGATGCGAGACGATGAGGCAGCGGATCGCATCGTCGGTGACCACACCGCCCGCGTTGCGGATGATGTGCGCGTCCCCGGTCTGCAGGCCGAGCAGGTCTTCGACGTCCAGGCGCGCGTCCATGCACGCGACCACGGCGACCCGCTTGGCCGGCTGGATGCGTTGCTTGCCCGGATGGGTGGACTTGTGCATGCCCTCCCCGGCAGCGTATTTCCTGTTGTTCTCCAGGTATTGGTCGGTCATCGATTTGGCCATGGTGTCTCCTCGTTGAGCTTGCATCATTGACAAAGCAGCGCGGTCGAATCACCGACCGCAGGCGTAAACATAGGCGGTTCGTGCATGCGGGTCAAGTGAATTGAAATCGGGGGTTGGCACGCAAGGTCAGCGCGCGTGTTCGGCAATACAGTCGTCCAGACGCGCGATGAATGCGAGCTTCGCCGCATCGTCGATGAAACTCGCCTCGAA
>JBAQUQ010000185.1:0-59019 GCA_049297615.1 Burkholderiaceae bacterium | reverse complement strand
GCGCTCGGCCTCGGCCAGCCCGGCTGCCAGCGGTCTGAGCCTGCGCGAGGCCTTGCACAGCCGGCGCTTTTGGTGGTTGTACGCCGGCGTCGTCAGCGCCGCACCGACGATGTTCATTCCTTTCGCGCATGCCTCGGCCGCGGCGCGCGACTTGGGAATCGGCGACGCCAGTGCCGTCGGCCTGGTCGGGCTGATCGGCGTGGGCAGCCTGACCGGGCGCTTTGCAGTGGGCGCGCTCGCCGATCGAATCGGACGGCTGCGCACATTGACCCTGCTTCAAGCGTCAATGGCGCTTTCCTACCTGCAGTGGTGGGGTGCCGGCGGCTATGCGGCCATGGCGATTTTTGCGCTGTGGTTCGGCCTGAGCTACGGCGGCATCGTGGCCTTGTTGCCGGCCCTGTGCATGGACTTGTTCGGTGCGCGTGCCGTGTCGAGCGTCATCGGTGCGCTCTACACCGGCGCGGCGATCGGCAATCTGTTCGGGCCTGTCGTGGCTGGCGCCGTGTTCGACTCGCTGGGCAGCTATGTGCCGGTGATCGCGGGCTGCCTCATCTTGTCGGGGCTCGCCACGGCGGCGTCGGCCCGTTTGGCCAGGACGCCTGGGTCCGCTTACTGAGACCCGCCCAGCAGGGGGCGACGATGGGCTCAGCAGGCCAGGCGGTGCTGCTCCATGCGAATCACTTCGCGCGCCTTGGCCACGGCGTACAGACGTGCCGCCTCGGGTGAAGGCCAACGGTGGCCGCCGGCGAGCATTTCGTCGCGATATGCCTCGCGCGGCCTGTCGATGTTGCCGCGCACTCGATTGACGACGACGGTGGCGATGTAGCCGTCCCCGCGTTGACCGGCTACAGCGCCGGCGTAGATGCGGTAGTCGCCTTCATTCGTCGTCGAGAAGCGCATCCCGGTCTCCCTGTCGATCATCACGAACTTCGATATGCCGATCTTCTTCGGCCGCGCCGCGACCTTCCATCCCACAGACATGGGGGGAGCGCTGGCTGGAAAGTGAACTACGCCGCGCTCAGGTGCCTGGGCTCGCATTGACCTGGGCTTGTTGCAGACCCAGGCCACGTTTCGCCCCCTCGATCGCGCCTTGTGTGGATTCGGCCAGCGAATCGCAAAACTGGATGAAAATACAGCCCTTGGCTCCACCCTTTGCGCTCACCGCCCTCATGCCCTTTGCCGCATCACCGGCCACGATCCCCGGGCGCGCCGTGGCGCTTCGGGAGAAGGTCTTTGCGCACCTGAACGCGCAACAACGCCAGGCTGTCGAGCACGACCTGGACCCCGGGGTCGATGCTGCCGCACCCCTGCTCGTGATTGCCGGTGCGGGCAGCGGCAAGACCTTGACCCTGGCCTCGCGCGCCGCTGCCTTGGTGCTGGCCGGAGCTGACCCGCAACGCCTGCTGCTGCTGACGTTCTCACGCCGCGCGGCGCAGGAAATGCAGCGCCGCGTCGGGCGTGCCCTGCACCAGGCGCTGGATTGGCCGGCGACACAGCGCCCACCCGAATTTTCCTGGGCCGGCACCTTCCATGGTGTCGGCGCACGCTTGCTGCGCGACTACGCGCGCCACATCGGACTGGCGCAGGCGTTCACCATCGTCGACCGCAGCGACGCCGAAGACTTGATGAACCTGACGCGCCAAGATCTCGGCCTGGCCAAGACGCACAAGCGTTTCCCGCAGAAAGCGACTTGCCTGGCGATCTATTCACGCGTCGTCAATGCGCGTTGCGCGCTGCGCCAGGTCTTGCTCGATTCGTATTCCTGGTGCAGCCACTGGCACGCTGAACTCGAAACCTTGTTCGGCGCCTATGTGGCGAGCAAACAAGCCCAGCAAGTGCTCGACTACGACGACCTCCTGCTTTACTGGTGGCAGATGATGCAACACGCCGAGTTGGCCCGGCATGTCGGCGCGCGCTTCGACCATGTGCTGGTCGACGAATACCAGGACACGAATCGCTTGCAAGCGGCGATCCTGCTTGCGCTCAAGCCCGACGGCCGCGGCCTGACCGCGGTCGGCGACGACGCGCAGGCCATTTACTCGTTCCGCGCTGCCGACGTGCGCAATATCCTGGACTTCGCGCAGCAATTTCAGCCGGCGGCACGAGTGGTCAGACTGGAGCGCAACTACCGATCGACCCAGCCTATCCTGGCCGCGTCGAACGCCGTGATCGCGCTAGCCGCCGAGCGTTTCACGAAAACGCTATGGACCGATCACGCCTCGAGCGAACGACCCGGTTTGGTGAGCGTGCAAGACGAAGCACAGCAAGCGTCATGGGTGGCAGACCAGGTGCTGCATTACCGCGAATGCGGGCTGGCCTTGAAGAGCCAGGCGGTGCTGTTTCGCACATCGCACCACAGCGCGGCGCTCGAACTCGAGCTGACGCGGCGCGACATTCCATTCGTCAAGTTCGGTGGGCTGAAATTCCTCGAAGCGGCGCATATCAAGGACGTGCTTTGCGTGTTGCGTTGGGCCGAGAACCCACGCTACCGGCTCGCCGGATTTCGCGTCGCGCAACTCTTGCCCGGTGTCGGACCGGCGCTGGCGCGGCGCTTGCTCGACAGCGTGGCAGCGGGCGCTGACGCCGCTGCGGCGCTGCGCGCTTTCACGCCGCCGGCCGCAGCTACGCTGGAGTGGGCCCAACTGATCGCCCTGCTGGATCGCTTGCGCGCGCCCGGCGCCGCGTGGCCCGACGACCTGGGCGCCGTCAACGATTGGTATCGCCCGCATCTCGAGCGACTCCACGACGATGCCCTGCTGCGCTGGCGCGATCTGGGCCAGCTTGCGCAGATCGCCGGCGGTTATTCGTCGCGCGAGCGCTTCTTGACGGAACTGACCCTCGACCCGCCCGAGGCGAGCAGCGACGAAGCCGGCGCTGCGCACCGCGACGAGGACTATCTGATTCTCTCGACCATCCATTCGGCGAAAGGCCAGGAGTGGCAGTGCGTGTTCGTTCTCAACGTTGTCGACGGCTGTATTCCCTCTGACCTGGCCACGACTGGCCCAAGCGAAATCGAAGAAGAGCGCCGCCTGCTCTACGTGGCGATGACGCGCGCCCGGTCCCACCTGCACCTGATGGTGCCGCAGCGCTTCTACGTGACGCAGCAATCGAAGTTCGGCGACCGGCACTTGTATGCCACGCTGTCGCGATTCATTCCGCCTGAGGTCGGTGCGCAATTCGAGGCCATCGGGCCCAGCCCCTCCCCGGCCGAAGACCGCGACGCTGCAAGCCTGCCCACCGCAGCCTCGCTCGACCTCGCCGCCCAGCTTCGAGCGGCGTGGAACTGAGCCCGCGCGTCGCGCGCCCAGATGACCTCGAACAGCCATGCTCACTCGGGCTCGATCTTCGCCGCGCGGATGACACCACCCCAGCGATCGATGTCTCGCGCCAGAAGCTGCGCCAGCTCGGCCGGCGTGCTGGCCTGCAAGCGCATGCCGAGCTTACCAAGAGCCTGCATCGTCGCCGGCGCCGCAAGCGATTCGCGCACCGCGCGGTTCAGGGTGGCGACCACGTCGGCGGCGGTTGCGGCAGGCGCAGCCAGGGCATTCCATGACGCCACCGCGTAGCGCAGGCCCACGGCCTGCTGCACTGTGGGGACGTCAGGCAGCGCAGGGTTGCGCGCGTCCGACGAAACCGCCAAGGCCCGCACCGCACCCGCGCTCACCTGAGCGAGCACCGCCCCGAGGATCTCGAAGGCCAGGTCGATTTCGCCGGAGCGCAGCGCCGTCAGCACTGCGGGCGAGCTCTTGTAGGGCACGATCAGCGCGTCGATCCCGGCGAGGCTTCTGAACAGTTCGGCAGCCAGGTTCTGCGTGCTGCCCACGTTGATGCTGCCGATCGTCAACTTGCCGGGTTGCGCCTTCGCATAGGCCAATGCATCGCCCAAGCTCGCGAAGCGCGCGGGGCCGGGCCAGGCATTCACGAACACGCCCAGATCGAAGAATCCGAGGGTGCTGATCGGCGCAAAGTCGCGCACCGTGTCGTACGGCAATTTCTTGAACAGCGTCGCCGACAGCGCGTTGGCATTGCTCATCAGCAGCAGCGTGTGCCCGTCGGGTCTGGCGCCGGCCACCGCCTGGCTCGCGACGATGCCGCCGGCACTGGGCCGGTTCTCCACCACCACCGGTTGCCCAAGCGCCTGCGCCAATGGCCCGGCAATGGCGCGCGCCGTGAGGTCGGCAATGCCGCCGGGCGCGAAGGGCACGATCAGGGTGATCGGCCGGTCCGGGAACCGCATCTGCGCGTGCACCCGGCCGGCTGCGGCCAATGCGCCCAGCGACCCCAACGCACCCAGCACCAGCAGGGCGGCGCGGCGCCTCAGTCGATGCGCAGGCGCAGCTCGGTGCAAAGTCAGCAGCGCCATGGGGCGTCGGCGCAAGGGCATGGCCAGCAGATCACCGATACGCCTCAGAAATCTTCGGTGTCGATCTCAGCCTGCGTCGTCGCGTTGTAGCGCGCGCCGACCACGCTGTGGGGGTTGATCAAGGCGTCCAGGCGCGCGCTGATGTGGCCCGGCAAAGCGACATCGGCAGCGCCGAGGTTTTCTTCGAGATGCGCCGTACTCGTCGTGCCCGCAATGGCGATCACCTGTTCGCCGCGCCCCAGCAGCCAGGCCAGCGCCAGTTGCGCCATCGTGCAACCGGCCTCGCGCGCCAGCGCTGCAACGCCGCCCAGCAACTCGAGGTTGGCCGCATAACGCGCCGGCTCGAAGCGCGGCATGCCGCGGCGAATGTCTTTCGCGTGCAGGCCGCTCACGTCGCGCAGGGTGCCTGTCAGGTAGCCGCGCGCGAGCGGGCTGAACGCCACCAGGGCCGCGCCGATGTCGCGACACGCCGCAAGCACGCCGATCTCGACATTGCGGCTCCACAGCGAATACTCCGACTGCACCGCGGCGATCGGATGCACCGCATGAGCGCGGCGCAAGGTGTCGGCCGAAACTTCCGACAGACCGAGCTCGCGGATCTTGCCTTGCTCGACAAGGCGCGACATTTCGCCCACCGAGTCTTCGACAGGCACGCCTTTGTCCCAGCGGTGCAGGTAATAAAGGTCGATGTGATCGGTCTGCAAGCGCCTCAGGCTGTCTTCGCAATTGCGCCGGATGGCCTCGGGTCGGCCGTCGATGACGCGTTTCATGGCGCCGTCGACCAGCACGCCGGCCATGCCGCCTTTGCTGGCCAGGGTGACCTTGGAGCGCTGTTTGCCGAGCACCTTGCCGAGCAGGGTTTCGTTGGCGCCGAAACCGTACAAGGCCGCCGTATCGAACATCGTCACCCCGAGATCGAGCGCACGCAGCAGCAGGCGCTGCGCCTGCGCAGGCGGCGGCGGCGCGCCATAGGCGTGGCTCAGGTTCATGCAGCCCAGGCTGATCGCCGAGACATTGAAGGGGCCGATGCGGCGTTGCTGCAAGAAATTCCTCTTGCTCCAAGGCTCGCTAAGCCTTGGGCTTGAACTTGTTCAGGATTCGGTCTGCCTCGGGCCGCCAGTCGCTGCTCCGGGCGAACTGTTTGGAGGCCTTGGCGCCGAACAGGCCGGCGTCGGCTTGGTCGGCGACCCAGGCCTGGCGCTGCGCGGTGCCCGCGGCGGACCAGGGCTCCAGGCCGATGTCGCGCACCGTCACCGCCACTTCGCGCATCTCTTCGGCGCGGCGCCGCCCGTGAGCGATCGCGCGCTGGAAGAAATGCGCGCCCTGCTGCTCCCAGTCGATGCCGGGAAAGGTTTCTTTCAGCGAGGCCAACACCTGGTCTTCGACGCCGTAAGCACGCGCTGCAGTGAAACTCTCGATCACACACGCCTCGAGGCCCTTGATCAAGACGCTGCGACACATCTTGGTCGCCGAGGCGACGCCGAGTTTGCGCGAGACGCACTTGGCGTCGAAGCCCAACATCGTGAGTTTGGGGCGCAGCTCGGTGGCGCGTGCCCCGCCGAGCGACAAGGGGACGCCGATGCGATACGGCGGCACCGAGGTCATCACCGCACCTTCGACATACACACCCCCGGCGTCGTCGATGAAACCGGCGGCACGTTTCTTGGCACCGGGCGAGGCGGAGTTGAGGTCGAGAAACCAGGCCCCGAACTTGACCGCCGGCGCGCAGGCCTGCGCCACAACGATGGCCTGGCTCGCCGTGACCGCGCTGATGATCAGGTCGCAGTCATCGGCCAGCGTGCGATGTGAATCGCTGAGCTTGACGCCGTGTTTGGCGGCGTGTTTGCGCAGCTCGGCAGCGCCAGAATCGACACCCGCAGCGGCCAGTTTCAAGTCATACGCCGCCAGCTTGCTCACACCGAGCTCGTGCAGATCCTCGGCAAGGATGCGCCCGACCTCGCCGTAGCCGACCAGGCCGATGCGCCATTGTTTGGGGTCTACCGCAAGCGCCATGACGCTCAATCGAGGTACTTCAGGCCGGCTTTCTCGAGCGCCGCGCGCATGTTGTACATGTCCAGCCCGAGCGTACCGGCGGCGAGTTTGTCGCGCTTCTCGGCCTCATTGTCTTCGCGCAGCTGCGCTGCGTCGGCCACCTGGCCGGCGAGCGCAGCCGGCACGATGACGACGCCGTCGTCGTCGGCCAGCACCACGTCACCCGGATTCACCAGGGTCCCGGCGCACACCACGGGAACATTCACGCTGCCCAGGGTGGCCTTGACCGTTCCCTTGGCACTGATCGCGCGGCTCCACACCGGGAAGTTCATCGCCGTCAGGTCCTTCACGTCGCGGCAACCGCCGTCGATGACCAAGCCCAAGGCGCCGCGCGCACGAAAGCTCGTCGCCAGCAGATCGCCGAAAAATCCATCGGTGCTCTGCGCGCTGCACGCGGCGACGACCACATCGCCGGGGCGAATCTGCTCGGCCGCCACATGCATCATCCAGTTGTCGCCCGGGTGCAGCAAGACCGTGACCGCCGTGCCGCAGGCGTGCGCCCCCGCATAGATGGGCCGCATATAGGGCTGCATCAGGCCGACACACCCCATCGCCTCGTGCACGCTGGCCGTGCCGAAGCGTGCGAGTTGTGCCGCAGCCGTGGGCTCGGCGCGAGCGATATTGCGCTTGACGATTCCGTGCGGGCTCAGGCTCATTTCAGTGTCCCTTCTTCTGCAACGCCGTATCCAGGCGCGCAAACACGCGCCTGGCATTGCCTTCATAGATCAGATGCCGGTCGGCTGCCGAGAGCTGCCGCGACGCCTCGATGTAGCGCTTCGTGTCATCGAAGTACCGGCCCGTCTCGGGGTCGACGCCGCGCACCGCGCCGATCATCTCACTCGCAAACAGGATGTTTCGCACCGGGATCACGCGCGTCAGCAGGTCGATTCCCGGCTGATGATAGACACAGGTGTCGAAAAAGATGTTGTTCAGCAGGTGCTCTTGCAGCAGCGGTTTTTCCAGTTCCTGGGCCAGCCCTCGAAAGCGCCCCCAGTGGTAGGGAACGGCACCGCCGCCGTGCGGAATGATGAAGCGCAATGTCGGAAAATCCTTGAACAGATCGCTCGTCAGGCATTGCATGAAGGCCGTGGTGTCGGCATTCAGATAATGCGCGCCCGTCGTGTGAAAGCACGCGTTGCAACTCGTGCTGACGTGGACCATCGCCGGGATGTCGTACTCGACCATCTTCTCGTAGATCGGGTACCAATGCCGGTCACTCAGCGGCGGGCTGGTCCAGTGGCCGCCTGAGGGGTCCGGGTTCAGGTTGAGCCCGACGTTGCCGTACTGCTCGACGCATTTCACGAGTTCGGGGATGCAGCTCGCAGGGTCCACGCCCGGCGACTGCGGCAGCATTGCGACGGGAACGAAGTGCTCGGGAAAGAGTTGCGAGACCCGAAAGCAAAGTTCATTGCAGATCGCCGACCAGGTCGCGGAAACCCAGAAGTCGCCGATGTGGTGCGCCATGAAACTGGCGCGAGGGCTGAAGATCGTGAGGTCGCAGCCACGCTCGCGCATCAGCTTGAGCTGGTTCGTCTCGATGGAATCACGCAGCTCATCGTCGCTGATGTTCAGGTCGGAAACCCGGGGTGCAGCCCCAGGATTGGCGATGCCTTCGATCTGGCGATTGCGCCAGGTCTCGAGCGCCTTGGGCGCCGTCGTGTAGTGGCCGTGGCAATCGATGATCATGTGGCGCTGTGCGTCGCTATCGGCGGGCCCGACCGGAGCAGGCTATTTCACCAGCAGTACCGGAACGCTCGAGGCCGCCACCACGGCCTGGGCCACCGAGCCGAGCACGGCGCCAGCGTGGCCCCCCATGCCGCGCGAGCCCATCACGATGAGGTCGCAGGCCCGCTGCTGCGCCTCGAGGGCGATCGTCTCGCCGGGGTCGCCCACGCAGTGCTCGGCTCGGAACGCCACCCCCGCGGCGCTGAGCACGGCGCGCGCCGGGGCGAGCGCTTGTTCGGCGTTGTCCCGGTAGTAATCTTCCAAAGTCGCCCCGGCCACGAAAGTGGAGACGTCGCCCGTCACCGGCCTTTGCACATTCATCACGTGCAGGTCCAAGCCCGAGGGTTCGCGCAATTCGTGGCGCAAGGCAAGCAGTTGCTGCACCGCGCGCGCCGCAGTTTCCGAGCCGTCCACCGCCAACAAGACTCGCTTCAAGCCTTGGCTGATATGCGCCGGAACGACGGGATGGCTCGCCTGCTCGAGCGCATCGGCGCGCGAAGCCAGCCATTTGCCGACCAGGACGACGCCGAGCGCACCCAAGGCCGGCGCCAGGTAATGCAAATAGGCGGCCTGGGCGTCAACCCAATCCTTGGCAGCGGGGTCGGTGATCGCCATCTCGCCGGCCACCCAGCCCAGCAGGGCCGCGCCGATCGTGATGATGATGGGAAAGCGCGACATGAGTGTGAGCAACAAGGTGCTCGCGAACACGACCAGGGGGATCGAAATCGCCAGGCCGATCACCAGCAGTGTGATGCTGTCCTTGGCCGCCGCCGCCACGGCAATCACGTTGTCCAGGCTCATCACCAGATCGGCGATCAGGATCGTGCGGATCGCCGCGGCCAGGTTCGAGCTGCCCGCTGCCGAGCCTTCGCCCGACTCATGCTCGGGCAGCAGCAGTTGCACCGCGATCCACAGCAGCAGCCCTGCGCCGATCAGCTTGAGGTAGGGCAGGCGCAACAGCTCGACCGCGACGATCGTCAGCACGATCCGCATCACGACCGCGGCACCGCTGCCCCAGGCGACGGCCCGCCTTTGCTGCTGGGCCGGCAGGCTGCGCGCAGCCAGTGCGATCACGACGGCGTTGTCACCTGACAGGACGATATTGATCCCGATGATCTGCAGCAAGGCCACCCAGAACTCGGGGCTGGAAATACTCATCCTTGTCTCCGTGAATCGATTCTTCTTGGGCCGGGCGAAAGTATCCCACGGCGCACCGGCGCACAGCGCCGCAGTGCTTGCGGTCGCCGCGATGTCCCCACCCTGCGCGCCGCGCCCCCCGCGCCTGAGGGGCCGCACATGACGGCGCACAGCGCCGAGTTCTGCCACGATGCAGGCAGTTGAATACGGCCGGCGGCACGCCACGGCCGCCGCTGGGAGGCTGCAGCACGATGAACTGGTTTCTCGAGACTGTCGGAGCCGATGGCTCGCGCGTGACTTACGACGTCAGCGTATTGCCGTTCTCCGTGGGGCGCGACATCGGCAATGATCTGTCGATCCAGGCCAGGGGCCTGAGCCGGCGCCACGCCGAGCTCGCGCTCGACCCGGGCGGCCGGCTGCAGGTCAGCGACTTGGGCAGCCTGAACGGCACCTTCGTGAATCGCACGCGCGTCGGCGGCTCATGCCTGCTCAGAGAGAACGACGTGATCCACTTCGGCACGGCCGAATTCCGCCTCGGCGCCAAGCTCAGCGCAGGTGTCGACGAGCTGAGCGGGGTGGCCTTCGATGGCGAGCGAACAATATTGGTAGCGGCCGGCAGCAGCTTGAGCGAGTTTTTCGTGCCGCAGGAGTATCAATTCAAGGAACTGTTGAGTGGAGTGGGACTGTCCGCGGCGGTGCAGCCCATCGTCGATGCGCGCGACGGCACACTCTTCGCCTATGAGCTGCTGGGGCGCAGCACGCACCCCGAACTGCCGCAGTCGCCGTATCGCCTGTTCAACCTGGCGACTTTGCTCGACTGCGAAGTCGAACTCAGCCGGGCGTTTCGCGAGCACGGCATGCGCGCCTTGGGTGCGCGCCTGGCCGGCGCCACCCTCTTCGTCAATACCCACCCCAAGGAGACTTTCGAAGACAGTTTCTTCGCCGAGTTGACCCGGCTTCGCAATGACCCATCGACGCCGAACCTGGTGATCGAAGTCCACGAAACGGCGGTGATGGAGGTGGCGCGCATGCGCGAACTGGCGGCGCGTCTGACCGACATCGGCGTGCGTTTTGCCTACGACGATTTCGGTGCCGGCCAGGCACGCCTGAACGAACTGGGCGACGTGCCCGCGCACTTCGTCAAGTTCGACATGGGCCTGATCCGCGGCATCCACACTGCCAGCGAGCGCAAGCGCCGCGTGGTCGGCGACCTGGTGCGCCTGGTGCTCGATCTCGGTTCGGTGGCCTTGGCCGAAGGCGTGGAATTCGATGAAGAAGCCGAGGTCTGCCGCGACATGGGCTTTCAGCTCATTCAGGGCTACCTGACCGGTAAGCCGGTGCCGGTGCAGGCGCTCTGAGGAAGCCGCACTGAGCTTCGAACTACGCGAGCCGCGCGCGCAACGCGGCGATCGTGCCGCGGTAGTCGGGCTTGCCGAAGATCGCGCTGCCGGCGACGAAGGTATCGGCGCCGGCGTCGGCGATGCTGCGTATGTTCTCGGCATTGATCCCGCCGTCGACTTCCAGGGCAATCTCGCGGCCGCTGCGTTCGATCAGGCGCCGCACTTGCTCGATCTTCTTCAGCGTCCCGGGAATGAAGCCCTGCCCGCCGAAACCCGGGTTCACGCTCATCACGAGCACCAGGTCGAGCCTGTCGATCGTCCACTCCAGGACAGACAGCGGCGCGGCCGGGTTGAACACCAAACCGGTCTGGCAGCCCGCGGCCTTGATGAGCTGCAGACTGCGATCGACATGGGTCGAGGCGTCGGGGTGGAATGAAATCAGGTCCGCGCCGGCCTTGGCAAACGCGCATGCGAGTTCATCCACCGGCTGCACCATCAGGTGCACATCGATGGGCACGCGCCTTCCGTCGTCGCGCTGCGCATGCGGCTTCAATGCCGCACACACCATCGGCCCGAAGCTGAGATTGGGGACGTAGTGGTTGTCCATCACGTCGAAGTGGACCCAGTCCGCGCCGGCGCGAATCACGTCGCGCACTTCCTCGCCCAGGCGGGCGATGTCTGCGGCGAGGATGCTCGGGGCAATGCGATAGCCGGGTGCGGGATTCGAGGTGATCATGAGGGAATTCTAGGGACGCTCGAGCAGGCTCCTAGAATCGCCCCATGGCCAAGCCCGAATTCACGAACACGGTGGTCGTGCGCCACCTGCCCGAGCAGTCCGACCCGAAGAGCGGGCAGCACGCTTTCGCCTACACCGTGACGATTCGAAACAGCGGCGACATCACTGCCCAACTGATCGCGCGCCACTGGATCATCGGCGACGCCAACGGCCACACCGAAGAAGTGCGCGGCCTGGCCGTGGTGGGCCATCAGCCTGTGCTCAAACCCGGCGAGAGTTTCGAGTACACGAGCTGGACGCGCCTGCGCACTCCGAACGGCACGATGCGAGGCACGTTTTTCTGCATGACGGAAGACGCGCATCCTTTCGATTCACCGGTGCACGAATTCGGATTGACGCTGACTTCGGCCCTGCACTGAGGCACAACACGGGCGCCCTGGCTGAGCGCTGCGGCCCGCCTGGGTTCAGTCGGGGCCGCGTCGGCGTTCGCCACGCGAGCGGCCCGAAAACATGGTCCACCACACGATCAGAACCAACACGCCTAAGGCAGCCAGTGCTTCCAGCAAAATGATCCACATGTCGATTCTGTCGATTCGATGCTTAGCCGCCCAGGGCGTCTTGAACCGGGTGGGTTGCGCGGCAGGCGCGGCGATTCTAGCCATGCTCGCAGCCTGCGCCGTCGCGCCCGTTGCAGCGCCGCCACCTGCCGCGAGTGCAGCACCCACCGCCGAGCCGGCATCGACATCTGCCGCAGCGCCGGCCTCAGCACCGGTGGTCCCGGCGCCGGAAGGTCCCGGCTCGGCGGGCCCCGAGCCGCAGCTCCAAGGCGGCGTCTCGGGTGCGACGATTTTCCAGGCTCGCTCGCGCTGGGTCGCCAGTACCTGGCACGATTTGCCGGGCTGGACCAGCGACCGGCCCACTGAACTCTGGCCCGCCCTGCTGCGCGGTTGCGAGCGCCCGGCGCCAGGCTGGGCCGCGCTATGCACGCAGGCCAGGGCGGCAGTGGCATCGGGCAGTTCGTTCAGCGAAGATGCAGCGCGCGCCTGGATGGAACAGCGCCTCCAACCCTACCGTGTCGAGGCCCTCGACGGTGCCCCGGACGGGCTGATCACGGGCTACTTCGAGCCCCTGGTCGAAGCCTCGCGCACATCGCGCGACGGTTTTCGCTTTCCGCTGTACGCGCCGCCGGCCGACCTGGGCAGCCGCGTGCCCTATTGGAGCCGCCAGCAGCTCGACACGCTGGCCGCGGCGCAGGCCGCGTTGCGTGGGCGCGAACTCGCCTACCTGGCCGATCCACTGGACGTGCTCCTGATCCAGGTGCAGGGTTCGGGGCGCCTCAAGCTCCTCGATCCCGAGGGCAAGCACAAACTGGTGCGTGTCGCCTACGCGGGTCACAACGACTTGCCCTATCGCTCGATCGGCCGCTGGCTCATCGAGCAAGGCGAATTGCGCTTGGGCGAGGCCTCCTGGCCGGCGATTCGCCAATGGGCGAAGAACAACCCCAGGCGCGTCAAGGAGTTGCTGTGGGCAAACCCGCGCGTCGTGTTCTTCCGCGAAGAGCCGCTGCCGGATCCGCAGCTCGGGCCGCGCGGCGCGCAGGCCGTTCCCTTGACGCCGCAGCGCTCGGTCGCCGTCGACCCGCAAAGCATTCCCTATGGAACGGCGCTCTGGCTCGACACGACCGAACCGCTTTCGAACACACCGCTGCGCCGTATCGTGATGGCGCAAGACACCGGCAGCGCCATCGTCGGCGCAGTGCGCGCCGATTTCTTTTGGGGCTGGGGCGACGAAGCCGAGGCCCGGGCCGGGCGCATGAAACAGGCCTTGCGCATGTGGGTGCTCTGGCCCAAGACTTGAGGCACGAGGCCGGGCGCTGGCCGCTTTGCGGGTGCGCCGCCTGCGCGGCGAATCGGCACACTGTCGTGAAGGTGAAAGGTTTGCGCCAAACTTGCGTCTAAGGTCGGTCGCTGAGCTCTTGCGACGCCTTGCCACCCCTGGAGGATTGACCATGACCCGCCGTTTTTTGCTCAACTGGCTGTTTGCCGCTGGCCTGCCGGCCTATGCCGTCGCCGCCGACGGGGGCGCGCCGAAAATCGAACGCCTGATCCTGCCCGACGCCGAGTGGAAGAAACGTCTGGCGCCCGCGCAGTACCAGGTGCTGCGCAATCACGGCACCGAGCGCGCCGGCACGAGCGCACTGAACGCCGAAAAGCGCCGTGGCCGCTATCTGTGTGTGGCTTGCGACTTGCCCTTGTTCGCTTCGGAGATGAAATTCGAAAGCGGCACTGGCTGGCCGAGTTTCTTCACGGCTTATCCCGGCGCCTTGGGCACATCGACCGACTTCAAACTCCTCTACCCGCGCACCGAATACCACTGCGCGCGGTGCGAGGGCCACCATGGCCATGTCTTCAACGACGGCCCGGCGCCCACCGGAAAGCGCTATTGCAACAACGGCGTGGCCTTGAAGTTCGAGGCGGCGGCATGAGTGCGAAAGAGGGGCCCCGCGAAGCGGGGATCGAAGCACGGTTGCCGCCAAGCCGCCGACCCGGCGAACGCGACCCACGAAGATCGGTCTGCGCAGGCGGCGGCATGAAGCCGCGCCGCATGGCCGCTCTCGTCGCGCTGTTCGCCCTGCTGGCAGGGCTGATCGACGTGGCCGGCGCAGCCGGGCCCAACACGGCGCGCGCCATCTTTGCCGGTGGCTGCTTCTGGTGCGTCGAAGCCGATTTCGACAAGGTCGACGGCGTGCTTTCCACGACCTCGGGCTACAGCGGCGGCACGCTCGCCAACCCGAGCTACGAGCAGGTTTCCTCCAAGCGCACCGGCCACGCCGAAGTGGTGGAGATCGTGTTCGACCCGGCGCGCGTGAGCTATGCCAAGTTGGTTGAACACTTTTGGCGCACCATCGACCCGACGACGAAAGACCGCCAGTTCTGCGACGCCGGTTCGCCCTATCGCAGTGCGATTTACGCGGTCGACGACGCGCAGTTGAAGATCGCCTTGGCCTCGCGTGCCGCGCTCGAAAAGAGCAAGCCGTTCAAGGAGCCTATCGTCACCGAGGTGCTGCCCGCTGGCGCCTTCTATGCGGCCGAGGACTACCACCAGGACTACTACAAGAAGAACCCGATTCGCTACCAGTACTACCGCAATGGTTGCGGACGCGACGCGCGGCTCAAGCAACTCTGGGGCGGGGCGGCACAGTAGCCGCAAGCGGCGCGCATCGAGACGCGGCTACACCTCGAGCCACTCCTTGCGCACCGCCTCGTTCGCCTTGAGCGCATCGGCCGTGCCTTCGAAGACGATGCGGCCGTGCCCCATGACGTAAAGGCGCTTGGAAATGCGCAGCGCGATCGTCAACTTCTGTTCGACGAGCAGGATCGCCACACCGCGCGAAGCGATGCGCTCGAGCAGGTCGGCGACGAGTTCCACCAGCTTCGGCGCCAGGCCTTCGGTGGGTTCGTCGATCATCATCAGGTCCGGGTCTCCCATCAGGGTGCGGCATATCGTCAACATCTGCTGCTCGCCGCCCGACAGCACACCGCCGGGCGTATTGGCGCGCTCCTTCAATCGCGGGAACAGCCCGAACATGTCGTCCATGCTCCAGCGCCCGCTGGCCCTTGTGGACTTCATGCCGAGCATCAGGTTTTCGCGCACCGTAAGCTGCGGGAAGATGTCGCGGTTTTCCGGCACATAGCCCAAGCCGCAACGCGCCACTTGGTGGGGCTTGAGGCCGACGATCTCGCGGCCATTGAAGCGCACCGAACCGTTGCGCTCCACATCGCCCATGATCGCCTTGATCGTCGTCGAGCGGCCCACGCCGTTGCGCCCCAGGAGCGACACGATTTCGCCCGCGCCGACAGAGAAGTCCACACCCTGCAAGATGTGGCTCTTGCCGTAGTAGGCGTGCAGGTCGTGCACTTCAAGCATGGTCAATGGTGTCCCTCGTCGGCGGACATACCGCCGCCGGTCCCCCGAGGGGACGCGGGCCGGCTTGGGAGCGGCTCGGCGCTCGGCCCGACCGGCTCCGTCGCGCTGCCCAGATAGGCCTCTTGCACCGCCGCGTTGGCGCGAATGTTCTGCGGCGTATCGGTGGCGATCACCTGGCCGTAGACGAGCACCGAGATGCGATCGGCCAGGTCGAACACGACACTCATGTCGTGCTCGACGATCACCAGTGTCTTGTCGGCGCTGATCCGGCGGTTCAGCGCCACGGCGTGGTCGGTCTCGGAGCGGCTCATCCCGGCAGTCGGTTCGTCGAGCATGATCACGCCGGCCCCGCTGGCGATCGTGATGCCGATCTCGAGCGCTCGTTGTTCGGCGTACGACAACACACCGGCCGGCACATTGCTTCGCGACGCGAGGTTGATCTGCTCCAGGATCGCTTCGCTGCGCTCGCGTGCGTCACGAGCCCGCTCGACCTGGTGCCAGAACGAATAGCGATAGCCCAGCGACCACAATACGCCGCAGCGGATGTTCTCGAATACGCTGAGGCGCGGAAAGATGTTCGTGACCTGGAAGCTGCGCGACAAACCGCGGCGGTTGATCAGATGCGGTGCCAGGCCGGTCACGTCTTCGCCCTTGAGTTTCACCTGGCCCGACGTGACGGGGAAGCGCCCGCTCACCAGATGGAACAGCGTGGACTTGCCTGCGCCATTCGGCCCGATGATGGCGTGGCGCTCGCCTTGCGCGATGTCGATACTGACGCCGCGAATGATCGGCGTGACCCCGAAGCTCTTGTGCAGATCGATCAGCTGCAATGCCGAAGTCGTCATGCGCCGCGCCCATGTTGCGCCGCTTGAGCGGCGGCATGATAAGCATCGGACACCTTCGGCGCCACACGCCGAAGGGTCAGGACACCGACGCTCAACAGCAACACGATCACGCTCCAGGCGAGCGGCGACTGGGCATCGTAGCTGACCCAGAACACGCGCATCACCGGGCCCTCGGCGGCCTTGACCAACAAGTGATGCACCGTCTCGACCAGCAGCACGACGCCGGCGGCCAACATCAAGACCGCCGGCGCTGCCCGCGCGTAGGCCGGCAGCACGCGTTTGAGGGAACCGGCGGCGAGCAACGGCTGGTGCATCAGCAACAAACCGCCGAAACCCCAAGGCGCCCACATCACGACGACGACGAACATCAGGCCCACGTAGAGCGACCAGGCGCCGGTGTAGTCGGACAAGGAAATCTGCAGTGCCGTCATCAACACCGCGCCGATGATCGGGCCGATGAAAAACGCAACGCCACCGATGTAGGCCATCAGCAGCACGTATCCCGAAGGAACGGCGCCGACGATGCTCGACGTCACGATCTCATAATGGATCGCTGCCAAACCACCCGCCACGCCGGCGAAAAAGCCCGAGGCGCAAAACGCGATGAATCGCACCATCTGCGTGCTGTAGCCGACGAACTCGGCACGCTCGGGGTTTTCACGCACCGCGTTGCACATGCGTCCGAGCGGCGTGCGCGTGAAGGCATACATCGCCGCCATGCACAGCAGGCACCAGGCAGCGATCAGGTAGTACACCTGAATCTGTGGGCCGAAGCTGATGCCGAGCAATCGCAGCGTCGATGTGCGACTCGTCGAGATGCCGCCTTCGCCGCCGAAGAAGCCGCGCAGGATCAACGAGCAGGCCGCCACCAATTCGCCGATGCCCAGCGAGATCATCGCAAACGCGGTGCCGGATCGTTTCGTCGAAACCCAGCCGAAGACGAGCGCGAAGCTCAGACCCGCCAGCCCGCCGACCAGCGGCAGCACGGGCAGCGGAATCGGCAACTTGCCCGCACCGATCACGTTCAAGGCATGCGCCGTCATGAAGCCGCCCAGGCCATAGTAGACGGCGTGGCCGAACGACAACATGCCGGTCTGGCCGAGCAGCATGTTGTACGACAGCGCGAAGACGATGGCAAAGCCCATCAGGCTCATCATCGTGATCGACGCGCCGCTCGAAAAGATGTGCGGCAGCACGCCCAAGACCAGCGCAGCGCCCAGCCACAGAACGACCTGCTGGCGCGCCGCGGAGCTCATGTATCCCGATCCCCCATCAAGCCCTTGGGTCGGAAGATCAGGATCAACACGAGCAGCAGGTAGGGAATGATGGGTGCGACTTGCGCCACCGTGGCCATCCACAGGTCGCCGCCGATCGATTCGCGCGTGACCGCCACGCCGAAGCGCGCCAGCACGTCGGCGAGCGACACGTTCAACGCCACCGCAAAGGTCTGGATCAGACCGATCAGCAGCGAAGCGACAAACGCTCCCGGCAGCGAGCCCAGCCCGCCGACGACCACGACGACGAACAGAATCGGTCCGAGCGACGCCGCCATCGCCGGTTGCGTGACGAGCGCCGGCCCGGCAATCACGCCGGCCAGCGCGGCCAGGCCGCAGCCCACGCCGAACACGAGCATGAACACGAGCGGCACGTTGTGGCCGAGCATGCCTACCATGTTCGAATGCGTCAGCGCCGCGCGAATGATCAGGCCGACGCGGGTGCGTGTCAGCAGCAATAGCAGGCCGATGAACACCGCCACCGACATCAGCAGCATGAACATGCGAAACGCCGGATAGGTGGTCGCGAACAGCGTGAACGCCGAGAAGTTGAGCAACTCCGGAACGCGATAGTCCACCGGCACCCTGCCCCAAATCATCTGCACCAGTTCCTCGATGATGTAGGCCAGCCCGAAGGTGAACAGCAGCTCGGCCACATGGCCGTGTTTGTGCACGGTGCGCAGGCCATAGCGCTCGACCAGCGCGCCCACCACGCCGACGAGCAGGGGCGCGAGCACCAGCCCGGGCCAGTAGCCGACGTAGCGGCTGATCTGGTAGCCGAAGTAGGCGCCCAGCATGTAGAAGCTCGCGTGCGCGAAATTGAGCACGCCCATCATGCTGAAGATCAGCGTCAAGCCGCTGGCCAGCAGGAACAACAGCATGCCGTAGAGCAAGCCGTTGAGCGTGGAGAAGATCATCAGCTCGAGCATGCCGCGCCTGACACCTGCACCCCGGGGATGAAACGGGCCGCGCGTGAGCGGCCCGGATTTCGGCTATCGGAACGACGCCCGCATCAGCTCGGTACGTTCATCTTGCAGGTCGTCGGAGTCACGGTGTCCTGCGCCTTGATGAGGCCGATCGTCTTCCAGCCCCAGCCGGTTTTCTCTTCGTCGTGTTTCGTTCCAGAGCCGAACGAGGAGATGTACATGTCCTGGAACAGCGAGTGGTCGCTGGCACGCATGAAGGTCTCGCCACCGATCGAATTCTTGTACCTCATGTCGGCGAGCGCGGCGGCCACCTTCTTCGGGTCCGCCGACTTGGCCTTGTTCAGCGCATCGACGAACATGTCCATCTGGTTCTTCATGCGCAGATACCACCAGCCCTGGCCGCTGGCACCGCCGTACTTCTTCAAGAAGGCATCGGCAAAGGCCTCCATCTCGGGTGCCGGCACGTTGGTGTGCCATTCGCTGATCTGGAAGACGCGGTGGTCCAGGCCGGTTTGTTTGATGGCTGTGGGCCCGCCGGCGCCGCCCGCGTAGTAGGTGTACCAGTTGACCTGCAAGCCCGCGTCGGACGCAGCCTTGAGCAGCAACGACATGTCGTTGCCCCAATTGCCGGTGATCACCGAGTCGGCGCCCGAAGCCTTGATCTTCGCGATGTAAGGTGCAAAGTCGGTGATCTTCAGCAGTGGGTGCAACTCGTCGCCGACGATCTGGATGTCGGGGCGCTTCTGCTTCATCATCGCGTTCGCCGCGCCGCGCACGGCGTGCCCGAACGAGTAATCCTGGCCGATGATGTAGACCTTCTTGATCTCCTTCTTGTCAGTCATGAAGTTGGTCAGTGCGGCCATCTTGATGTCGGAGTTGGCGTCCCAACGGAAATGCCAGTAGCTGCACTTTTCGTTGGTCAGCGCCGGGTCGACGGCGGCGTAGTTGAAGTACAGCACTTCCTTGCCCGGGTTGCGCTCGTTGTACTTGGCGACGAATTCGGAGATCGCGGTGGCGGCGCCCGAGCCGTTGCCCTGCGTCAGGAAACGCACGCCGGCGTCGATCGCCTTCTGCACCTGGACCAGGCTTTCCTGTGGGCTGCCCTTGTTGTCGTAGGCCACCGCCTCGAGTTTCTGGCCGCCCAGCACACCGCCCTTGGCGTTGATCGTTTCCACCAGAAACTGCAAATGCTTCAGGCCATGCTCGCCGATCGTTGCAGCGCCGCCGGACAGCGGGTCGATGTAGGCGATCTTGACTTGGGCTTGGACTCCAAACGCGCACACCGCCAGCGTTGCCGCGACCGACCAAGCCCACAGCTTACGGATCAAATTCATGGACGCACTCCTGTAGTTCGCTTCGGTCGGCAACCTTAGCTGATTCGCACCGCAACCCGCTTCAGGGACTACCCGCAAGGGCGACCGGTGTTGCGCACCGTACACTGCGCCGCGGAGCAGCACAGTCTGCTGAGCGCCCCCCCCCAGGACTGGGCAGGCCTGGTTCGCCCCAAGGGGCGAAGTGGCCCCTTCATGACCCTTGGGGTCAAGGAATCTCGGGGACGGCGCGTCGTTTCCTGAAGAGGAGTGAACCATCGAATCAACTGCCGACGGCGCCTTGCTGCAAGTGTGCAATGTCGGTGTACGCTTCGGCGGCATCGTCGCGCTCGACGACGTTTCGTTCGACGTCCCCAGGGGCGCCATCGTCGGCCTGATCGGCCCGAACGGCGCCGGCAAGACGACCCTGTTCAATTGCCTGTCGCGTCTCTACCCCTGCGGCAATGGCGACATTCTTTTCGAAGGCGCTTCGCTGCTGCGCATGGCACGTCATCGCGTCGCCTCAGCAGGCATCGGCCGCACCTTCCAGAACCTCGCGCTGTTTCGCACCATGACGGTGTTCGACAACGTCTTGGTCGGCCGCCACAGCCGCACCGGCAGCGGTTTCCTTTTCAATGCGCTGCGCTTGCCTTCGGTCGTGCGCGAGGAGCGGGTCACGCATGAGAAGGCGCAGGCGCTGATCCACATGCTCGACCTGGAGTCAGTGGCGCAGCTGCGCGTCGCCGACTTGCCCTTCGGCACGCAAAAGCGCGTCGAACTCGCGCGCGCCTTGGCCAGCGAACCCAAGCTCCTCCTGCTCGATGAACCCGCCAGCGGCCTGAATCACGAAGAGGTCGGCACTCTGGGGCAGTTGATCCGCGATATTCGCGCTTCCCTCGAGCTCACCGTGTTGCTCGTCGAGCACCACATGAGCCTGGTGATGAGCATCTCGGACCGCGTCGTGGCGCTCAATTTCGGCAAGAAGATCGCCGAAGGCACGCCGGCCGAAGTGCAGCAGCACCCCGAGCTGATTCAGGCCTACCTGGGCGCGGCCGCCTAGTGGACATGAAAAGCAGCACCGCAGCGGCCTAATGGCGCTTCTCGAAGCCTCCAACCTGCACGCCGCTTACGGCCTGACGCGGGTCCTGCACGGCATGAATTTCACGATGGACGAAGGTCGAATCACGACCCTGCTGGGCGCCAACGGCGCAGGCAAGACCACGACCTTGCGTGCGCTGTGCGCGATGGTGCGCACCGAGGGCGAAGTCCGTTTCGCCGGTCGGCGCATCGACGGCTTCGCCACCGAAGACATCGTGCGCCTGGGTATCGCGCATGTCCCGGATGGCCGCGGCACTTTCACCGACCTCAGCACCGAAGAGAACCTGCGCCTGGGCGCCTACACGCGCAGGGACCGCGACGCTGTCGAAGCGGATCTCGAGCGCATGTTCGGCTACTTTCCGCGCCTCAAGGAGCGCCGCACCCAACAGGCCGGTACGCTGTCCGGCGGCGAGCAGCAGATGCTGGCGGTGTCGCGCGCGCTGATGTTGCGCCCCAAACTCATGCTGCTCGACGAGCCCTCGTTCGGCTTGGCGCCCCTGGTCGTCAAAGAGCTGTTCGGCATCCTGCGCGCAGTGAACCAAAGCGAGCGCGTGAGCATGCTCGTGGTCGAACAAAACGCGGCGATGGCCCTGGCACTGGCCGACCATGCGTATGTGATCGAAACCGGCCGCGTGGTGCTTTCCGGCCCCGCTGATGACATCGGACGCGACGACGCGGTGCGTCGCTCCTACCTGGGCTACTAGGAAGGAATCGCTTGGACGCCTTTGTCCATCAAGTTCTGGCCGGTCTGGCCACGGGGGGCATCTATGCCAGCCTCGCGCTCGCCCTGGTCATGATCTACCAGGCGACACATCTGGTGAACTTCGCGCAGGGCGAGCTCGCGATGTTCGCGACCTATTTTGCGTGGACCCTGATCAATGCCGGCGTGCCCTTCTGGGCAGCGTTTTTTCTCACCGTGGGCTTCGCCTTCGTGCTCGGCGTGGTCATCGAGCGCCTGATCATCCGTCCGGTGGAGAACGCACCGGTGCTCGCGGTCGTCGTCGTGTTCATCGCCCTGCTCGTGATCCTGAACAGCGTCACCGGCTGGATTTACAGCTACACGATCAAGACCTTCCCCAGCCCCTTTCCGCAGGAGCTGCGCATCGGCAAGTACATGTCGCCGCATGAAGTCGGAGCCATCGGCGTGACCCTGGTCGTGCTGGCCCTGATTTTCCTGTTCTTCCGCTTCACCCCGCTCGGCCTGGCGATGCGCGCCGCCGCGCAGAATCCCGAGTCGAGCCGCCTGGTGGGCATCCGTGTCGGCTGGATGCTCGCCCTGGGCTGGGGCCTGGCCGCGGCGATCGGGTCGGTTGCCGGCATGATGGTCGCGCCGATCGTCTTCCTCGACCCGAACATGATGGGCGGGATTCTGCTTTACGCGTTCGCGGCGGCCCTGGTGGGCGGTATCGACAATCCTGCGGGCGCTGTGTTCGGCGGTTTTCTGGTGGGCGTGCTGGAGAACGTTCTCGGTGCCTTCGTCATCGGCAACGAACTCAAGCTCGCGGTGGCCCTGGTCCTGATCATCGGTGTGCTTGTCATCAAGCCTTCGGGCTTCTTCGGCAAAGTGCTCGTGACGCGCGTATGAGCACGCCGGGCCGCCATCGACCAGAGGCCGACGGCCTTCGGCAGGCGACAGACGGTCCCTGCGGACGGTCTGTGCCTGGCGAAGGCCTGGCCCCTGTGCAGGACAGGCCGCGCGAAGCGCCAGGGGTTCACCCATGAACAAAAGCCAGCTGATCGTCCTTGCCCTGGTGCTTGCCGCCGCCTGCGCCCTGCCCTTCCTCGTCAGCAACTACCGCACCTTCCAGTTCACCCTGGTCCTGGTGTATTCGATCGCCCTGCTCGGCTTGAATATCCTGACCGGCTACAACGGCCAGATCTCGCTCGGGCATGGCGCGTTCTACGCCATCGGCGCGTACTGCGCGGCCATGTTGATGGACAAGTTCGGCGTGCCGTACTGGGCCACCCTGCCGGCAGCGGGCGCCGTCTGCCTGGTGCTGGGGTTTCTGTTCGGACTGCCGGCCTTGCGCCTGGAAGGCCTGTACCTGGCCCTGGCCACGTTTGCGCTCGGCGTGTCCCTGCCGCAGTTGCTCAAGTACCACCGTTTCGAGAAATGGACGGGTGGTGTGCAAGGCATCGTCATCGCCAAACCCGAAGCCCCCTTCGGCTTGCCGCTGAATCCGGATCGTTGGCTCTACTTCTTCACCCTCGCGGTGGCCCTGCTGATGTTCCTGCTCGCCTGGAACCTGCTGCGCGGCCGCGTCGGGCGCGCCTTGGTCGCGATCCGCGACCAGCACGTCGCCGCGGAGGCCATGGGCGTGAACACTTCGATCTACAAATCGCTGGCCTTCGGCGTGTCGGCGATGTACACCGGCATCGCCGGCGCACTCGGCGCGATCGCCATCCAGTTCGTCGCCCCCGATAGCTTCAATATCTTCCTGTCGATCACCTTGCTCGTCGGTATCGTGGTTGGCGGCCTGGCTTCGATCTCCGGGGCCATCTATGGTGCCCTGTTCATCCAGTTCGTTCCCAACATTGCGGACGAAATCTCCAAGGCCGCTCCCTGGGCGATTTTCGGGCTGTTCCTGATCGCCAGTGTTTACGTCATGCCCGCAGGCGTCGCCGGAGCTGTCCGCGTGGCCATGGCGCGGCTGCGACGAAAGAGGCAAACTACGACCTGACTTCAACTGAAGGAGACCGCGATGACTTTCAAGCTTGTTCCACTCGCAGCCCTGCTCATTGCTGCACTCGCATTGCCGGCTGCGTTCGCGCAGAAGAAATACGATCCGGGCGCGTCCGACACCGAGATCCGAATCGGCAATACCAACCCCTACAGCGGTCCGGCCTCGGCCTACGGCACGATCGGCAAGTCGATCGGTGCCTACTTCAAGATGGTCAACGATCAGGGCGGCATCAACGGGCGCAAGATCAACTGGGTGTCCTACGACGACGGCTACAGCCCGCCCAAGACCGTCGAGATGGTGCGCAAGCTGGTCGAGCAGGACGAAGTGTTGTTCGTGTTCCAGACACTGGGCACGCCGTCCAATACCGCGATCCACAAGTACATGAACATGAAGAAGGTGCCGCAGATGCACGTGGCCACCGGCGCCACCAAGTGGGACGACCCGAAGAATTTCCCCTGGACGATGGGCTGGCAGCCGAACTACCAGACCGAAGCGCGGGTCTACGCCGCGCACATCCTGAAGGAAAAGCCGAACGCCAAAATCGCCATCCTTTACCAGAACGACGACTACGGCAAAGACTACCTCAAGGGCATGAAGGACGGTCTGGGCGCCAAGGCCGCGACGATGATCGTCAAGGAAGTGTCCTACGAGGTAACCGATCCGACCGTCGACTCGCAGATGGTGCAACTGCAGTCCTCGGGTGCAGACGTGTTCTTCAACATCACGACACCCAAATTCGCGGCACAGGCGATCCGCAAAGCCTATGACCTCGGCTGGAAGCCGGTGCATTACCTGAACAACGTGTCGGCGTCGGTGGGGTCGGTGCTGACGCCCGCCGGCCTGGACAAGTCAACCGGCCTGATCTCGACCCAGTACATGAAGGACGCGCTCGACCCCCAGTGGGCCAACGACCCCGCATTGCTCGCCTGGAGAAATTTCATGGCGAAGTACTACCCCGATGGCGACCTGAAGGACTCGTTCAACGTCTATGGCTACACGGTCGGTTCGACCCTGCACCAAGTGCTCAAGCAGGCCGGTGACAACCTGACACGCGACAACATCATGAAGCAGGCCGCGAGCATGAAGAATTTCCGGGTGGAAACGATGTTGCCGGGGGTCAGCATCAGCACCAGCGACGATGATTTCGCGCCGATCCAGTCGGTGCAACTGATCCGCTTCGACGGCAAGGAGTGGAAGCGTTTCGGCGAAATCCTGGGCCGCTAAGCCTGGCCCTTGTGCCAAGTTCACAGCGCGGGCCCGACGGACCCGCGCTTTTTTTCGTTCGCTTCTCTCTACACTGGCAGCTTGCCGGAAAAGGAGTGCTGAACAATGAACGCACCATTGCCCGAGTCGATCCGCAAAGCCCTCGAGGCGGCAACGCTGGACGACAAGTACAGCCTGGGCGCCGGGCGCGCCTTCATGAGCGGCGTACAAGCCCTGGTGCGCCTGCCGATGCTGCAACGCCAGCGCGACGCCGCCCTCGGGCTGAACACGGGCGGCTTCATCAGCGGCTATCGCGGCAGCCCGCTCGGCGCTTACGACCAGGCGCTGTGGGCGGCGAAGAAACACCTCGCTCTGAACCACATCGTGTTCCAGCCCGGCGTCAATGAAGAACTCGGCGCGACCGCGGTGTGGGGTACGCAACAGCTCGACCTCTATCCCGAATCGAAAAAGTTCGACGGCGTGTTCGGCATCTGGTACGGCAAGGGGCCGGGCGTGGACCGTTGCAGCGATGTGTTCAAACACGCCAACATGGCCGGCACCGCCAGATACGGCGGCGTGATCGCGATCGCCGGCGACGACCATGTCGCCAAGAGCAGCACCGCCGCGCACCAGAGCGACCACATCTTCAAGGCCTGCGGAACGCCGGTGTTCTTTCCGAGCAATGCGCAAGACATTCTCGACATGGGCCTGCACGCGTTTGCGATGAGCCGCTTCTCGGGCCTGTGGAGCGGCATGAAGACGATTCAGGAAGTGGTGGAGTCTGCAGCCTCGGTGTCGGTCGATCCGGACCGCGTGAAGATCGTACTGCCTGAAGACTTCCAGATGCCCTCGGGCGGCCTGCACATCCGCTGGCCCGACACCGCGCTGGAACAGGAAGCCAGGCTGATGGACTACAAGTGGTACGCGGCCCTGGCCTACGTGCGCGCGAACCGGCTCAACCACAACGTGATCGCCTCCGATCATGACCGCTTCGGCATCATCGCCAGCGGCAAGGCGTTCAACGACACCCGTCAGGCGCTGGCTGACCTCGGGCTGGACGATCCGACCTGCAGGCAACTGGGCATTCGCGTGCACAAGGTCAACGTGGTGTGGCCGCTCGAGGCGACGATCACGCGCGAGTTCGCGCAGGGCTTGCAGGAAATCCTGGTCGTCGAAGAAAAGCGCCAGGTCATCGAGTACCAGTTGAAAGAAGAGCTCTACAACTGGCGCGCCGACGTGCGCCCGAATGTGCTGGGCAAGTTCGACGAACCCGAAGAAGGCGACTTCACGGGGGGCGAATGGAGCCGGCCCAATCCGAGCAAAAACTGGCTGCTTCGCGCCCAGGCCGATCTGTCGCCGGCACTGATTGCGAAGGCGATCGCCAAACGCTTGAAGAAGATGGGGCTTGCGCCGGCGGGCGGCGAGGTGGCGCAGCGCATCGATGCGCGCCTTGCCGTGGTCGACGCACGCGAGCGCGCGCTGGCGGCGATCACGGTCAACACAGGTGATCGTGCACCCTGGTTTTGCTCGGGCTGCCCGCACAACACGAGCACGCGTGTGCCCGAAGGTTCACGTGCGATGGCCGGAATCGGCTGCCACTTCATGGCCGTGTGGATGGACCGCAGCACCAGCACGTTCAGCCAGATGGGCGGCGAAGGCGCGGCCTGGGTCGGGCAAGCACCGTTCACGAGTGACCGGCATGTGTTCGCCAATCTCGGCGACGGTACCTACTTTCACAGCGGCTTGCTCGCGATTCGCCAGGCGGTCGCCTCCGGCGTGAACATCACCTACAAGGTGCTGTACAACGACGCCGTCGCGATGACCGGTGGGCAGCCGGTGGGCGAGCGACAAGGCGCCGAAGGAGCCCTTTCGGGCTCGGGCCACTCTGTCTTGCAGATCATGAAGAGCCTGGTTGCCGAGGGCGTGGCCAAGCTCATCATCGTCAGCGACCAGCCCGAGAAGTACCAAGGCGCCGTGCTGGAAGCCGGCGTGACGGTGCACCACCGTGACGAGCTCGACACCTTGCAGCGCGAATTCCGTGAGCTCAAGGGCACGACGGCGATCCTCTATGACCAGACCTGTGCGACGGAAAAACGCCGCCGCCGCAAGCGCGGCACGCTGGCCGAGCCGGACCGGCGCGTGATCATCAACGAACTCGTTTGCGAAGGCTGCGGCGATTGTTCGGTGCAGTCCAACTGTCTGTCGGTCGAGCCGATCGAGACCGAATTCGGCCGCAAGCGCCGCATCAACCAGAACACCTGCAACAAAGACTTCTCCTGCGTCAAGGGCTTCTGCCCGAGTTTCGTCAGCGTGCAGGGCGGACAGTTGAAGAAGCCCAAGAGGGAGGCGCGCGGCGCCCAGCTCAGCGCCCTGCCGCCGCTGCCCGAGCCGGCGATGCCCGGATTGGAAACCGCCTGGGGAATCGTCGTCGGCGGTGTGGGCGGCACTGGCGTCATCACGATCGGCCAATTGCTGGGGATGGCGGCGCACCTGGAAGGCAAGGGAGTCGTGACGCAGGACTCGGGCGGACTGGCGCAAAAGGGCGGTGCGACCTGGAGCCACATCCAGATTGCGAACCGGCAGGATGCGATCTACACGACCAAGGTCGACACCGCCAAGGCCGATCTGGTGATCGCCTGCGACGCCATCGTCGGCGCAGCCAAGTACACCATGTCGGTGATGCAGCATGGCCGCACCTATGTCGCGCTGAACAAGCACGGCACGCCCACCGCCGCCTTCGTCAGCGATCCGGATTGGCAATTCCCCGCCGGCAACTGCGAGACCGCGATCGCACAAAGCGTCGGCACGGGCCTGGTCGGCTCGTTCGACGCCGAACAGGTCGCGACCCAGCTGGTCGGCGACTCGATCTACACCAACCCGCTGATGCTGGGTTACGCCTGGCAAAAAGGCCGCGTGCCGATCGGCCGCGCCGCCTTGATGCGCGCGATCGAACTCAATGGCGTACAGCCTGAGAACAACAAGGCCGCGTTCGAATGGGGGCGGCACTGTGCCCACGACCTGCCCGCCGTGCAGGCCCTGTTGCAGTCGGCGCAAGTGATTCAGTTCCTGAAGAAACCCTCGCTGGCGGAAATGGTCGCGACGCGCGTCGAGTTCTTGCGCGGCTACCAGGACGAGGCTTACGCGGCGCGCTACGAATCATTCGTCACCCAGGTGCGCGAGGCCGAGTCTCGCGCCCAGGCCGGCAGCACAAAGCTCAGCGAGGCGGTGGCGCGCTACCTGTTCAAGCTGATGGCCTTCAAGGACGAATACGAAGTGGCGCGGCTGCACACCGACCCGGCCTTCATCGCGGGTATCGCCGCGCAGTTCGAAGGCGACTACAAACTCAGCTATCACCTCGCGCCGCCCATGATCGCCAAGCGCGACGCCCACGGCCACTTGGTGAAGCAGCCCTTCGGACCTTGGATGTTGACCGCGTTTGCGTTCTTGGCCAAGCTTAAAGGTCTGCGCGGCACGGCCTTCGATGTCTTCGGCCGAAGCGCAGAACGCCGTCAGGAGCGCGCCCTGATCGAAGAGTACCGCGGCTGTGTCGAGGAGTTGCTGAACACGCTTTCTGCGCCGCGCCTGGCGCAGGCCGTGGAGATTGCGCGAATCCCGGAAGAGATTCGCGGCTACGGCCATGTGAAGGAGAGGCACATCGCCGCGGCGCGGGTCAAATGGCAAACACTGACGGCGGCCTGGCGGGCAAGTGCGGTGCAGCAGCGGGCCGCCTGAGCCTGGCGCGTGCGGTGCCCGAAGCGACCCGGGCGCTTGCACGCATCAGTGCAGGTAGCGCGCCGGCGTGCGTCCGCGAACGCTTCAGCCCAAGCCCGCGGCGAGTTCGTGCGTGAGTTGCGCCGCCGCGATTGCCTTGCAGCCGCTGGCGTTCTGGCCCGACCAGAGCGGCGAAAAATCGCCTCGGCCGCTGCGCTCAGCGTGCGCACGCAGCGGGGCCAGTGGCGCGACGGCCAGCGGGAATTCCGGCACGGTGCTCGACATCGGCCCGAGCTCGCGCATCAGGCGATTGACGATGCCGCGCGCGGGCCGTCCGGTGAACAGATTGGTCAAGGCCGTGTGGCTTGCACCTTCGCCACGCAAGGCGGCGCGATGCACCGCGCTGGTGGTCGCTTCCGGGCACAGCAGGTAAGCGGTACCGACTTGCACGCCCGACGCGCCGAGCTTCAAGGCCGCGGCGACGCCCGCCGCATCGGCGATTCCGCCCGCCGCGATGACCGGCCGCCGCACCGCGCGAATCACTTGCGGCAGCAAGGCAAAGCTGCCGATCTGCGTGGTCACGTCGGTGCTGAGGAACATACCGCGGTGGCCGCCGGCTTCGACGCCCTGCGCGATGATCGCGTCGACACCTCGTGCGTCGAGCCAGCGCGCTTCGGCCGGCGTCGTCGCGCTGGCCAGGACCTTGGCGCCCCAGCGGCGCAGGTGTGCCAGCAGGTCGGCACTGGGCAGGCCGAAATGAAAACTCACGATCGGCGGCTTGAGCGCTTCGAGCAACTCGGCCGTTTCGGCGCTGAACGCTTCGCGCCCTGCGCCGGAACCGGCGGCTTGCGGGTCGAGGCCGGACTCCCGGTAATACGGGGCGAGCGCGTCGCGCCATGCCGCTTCGCGCGTCGGGTCGGCCACAGGCGCGGTGTGGCAAAAGAAGTTGACGTTGAACGGGTGCGAAGTCGCTGCGCGGATCGCGGCCAGTTCGTCGCGAATGGCGCTCGGTCCCAACATTGCGCAGGGCAGCGAGCCGAGTGCGCCGGCGTTGCACACGGCAATCGCCAGGGCGCTGCCTTGCACGCCGGCCATCGGCGCCTGGACGATGGGCAGCTCGACGCCGAGCAGGCCAGGCAGGCTCATCGTGGGCCTGCCTTCTGCGCGATCGGCGACTCGGCTTCAATGCCGAGCGCTTCGAGAAAGCGCGACACCATGTTGTAGGCCGCAATCGTCGCCGTCAGCTCGACGATTTCGCGCTCTTTGAACCACGCACGAAGCGCATCGAAGGTCGGCTCGTCCACCTGCACATCGAGCGTCATCGCCTGAGTATAGGCAAGGACGGCGCGTTCGCGCGCGGTGAACACGGATGCGTGGCTCCAAGCGTCGAGAGCCGATATCTTTTCAGGCGACACGCCCGCCTGGCGCGCCAGCGGTTCGTGCTGGAAGAACTCATAGGGCGCGCGATTCAGCCGCGCCACCAGCAGGATCGCGAGTTCGCGACAAGCGCCATCGAGAACGCAAGCGCCGCGGATCGCACCCAGGTAGGCATTCCAGCCGCGCGCGACCGGCGCGCTGTGCAGCAGCAGCCGGTCCAGGTTGAGCAAGCTGCCGCCACGGCGCAGCATGACAGCGCGAACGAGATCGGCGTCGACACCGGGGGTGTCGGCATTCACGAAGGGCAATCGGGCCATGGGGTCTGCATCCTTGTCGACGATCATCCGGTCGCCGCGTTTCGCGTGGCTTGCATGGAACGGCTCGAGCCGTTCCTTGGGCGTGCCCAGTACAGTGCGGACCAGGCCAGACAAGCTCCGAAGCAATGACAGCGCCCAGACCTTACACCCGAACTGCAGTCGCCCTGCACTGGCTGCTCGGGATCGCCATCGCGGCCACCTTCATCCTGGGCCTGTACATGCACGAGCTGCCGGGCTCGCTGCTCAAGTCGCAACTCTACAACTGGCACAAGTGGGCGGGCGCCTGCATTCTCGCGCTGTCCGCGCTGCGCTTGTGCTGGCGCCTGACGCACCGGCCGCCCGCCGACTTGGCGATGCCGGCGTGGCAGGCGCGTGCCGCACATTGGGTGCACGGCGCGATGTATCTGCTGTTCTTCTGCGTGCCGCTGTCGGGTTGGGGATACAGCTCGGCGGCAGGGCATCCGCTTGTCGTGTTCGGTGTCCTGCCCCTGCCCGACTTCGTGCCGGTCGACAAAGCACTTGCCGACGCGCTGAAGGGTTTGCACAAGCTGCTCACGACCGTGCTGGGTCTGCTCGTGATCGGGCATGCGGCAGCGGCCCTGAAACACCACTGGATCGACCGCGACGGCTTGCTCGCGCGCATGGCATGGCGCCGCGCGCTCGGCAGGGCGCCATGACGCTGTGGGTTTCGGCCCACGGCCACCCCGGTGCGCCCGTATGGTTTTTCGCCGACGCTTGTGCTTCAATTCGCTGCGCCGGCGCAGCGCCGCTCGGCGCAATTCTCGACACGGAGGACGCCGATGCCCACGTTGAATGTCAATGGCCAGGTTCGCGAAGTCACAGTGGAGGCCGACACGCCCCTGCTGTGGGTGTTGCGCGAACAACTCGCCCTGACCGGAACCAAGTACGGATGCGGCGTCGCCTTATGCGGCGCGTGTTCGGTGCATATCAATGGCGAGGTGCGGCGTTCCTGTTCCATCCCGGTGGGCAGTGTCGGCGCCGCCGACCGAATCGTCACGATCGAAGGCCTGTCGCCGAACCGCTCGCATCCGGTGCAGAAAGCCTGGGGCGAACTCGACGTTCCGCAATGCGGCTACTGCCAGTCCGGGCAGATCATGGCGGCTGCCGCCTTGCTGGCCAAGACGCCCAATCCGAGCGACAAGGACATCGACGAGGCGATGACCAATATCTGCCGCTGCGGAACCTACCAGCGCGTCCGGGCAGCGGTGCATCTGGCCGCAACGCTGCCCAAGGCGAAAGCCTGAACTGCGAGGAGATCGACATGGACCACGCTTTTGAGATCTCGCGCCGCCAGTTCATCGTCGATTCGGCCGTCCTCGGCGGTGGGCTGGCCGTCGGCTTGGGTACGGGCACGGCAGCAGCCGCAGCCGACGGCGGCACCGAACTCAACGTCTGGGTGGTCGTCAAGCCGGACGACACCTGCGTCGTGCGCATCGCGCGCTCCGAGATGGGGCAGGGCACGCTCACCGGCCTGGCGCAACTCGTCGCCGAGGAGCTGGAGTGCGATTGGCGCAAAGTCACGACCGAATCCATCACCCCGGGCCAAAACCATGCGGCCAAACGCGCCTGGGGCGAGATGGGCACGGGTGGCAGCCGCGGCATCCGCACTTCGCAGGACTATGTGCGCCGCGCTGGCGCCGCGGCGCGCCTCATGCTGGTGCATGCGGCAGCCGACGAGTGGAAGGTGTCGGTCGCCGAGCTGAGCACGGCAGACGGCGTGGTCACGCACGCGGCGTCGGGCCGCAGCCTGCGCTACGGCCAGCTCGCGCAAGCTGCGGCCAAGCTCACGCCGCCCGACAGCAAGTCGATCAAGCTCAAGGACCCGCGCAGCTGGAAGGTCGCGGGCCAGCCGCTGAAACGCCTTGACACTGCTGACAAGCTCGACGGCGCCAAGGTCTACGCGATCGACGTGAACCTGCCCGGCATGCTGTGCGCCGCGGTGAAGGCGTGTCCGGTGTTCGGCGGCAAGCTGGTGAGCTTCGACGCCGCCAAGGTGGGCGGGCGGCCCGGCGTGCGGGGCGTCGTGAAGGTCAACGACGCGACGCTCGCCGTCGTCGCCGACACCTGGTGGCGCGCGAAGTCGGCGCTCGATGCCCTGCCCATCGTGTGGGACGAAGGCGCAGGCGCGACCCAGAACAGCGCCAAGATCGCGCAGCACCTGCAAGAAGGGCTCACAGCGAGCGGCGCGTACGCGTATCAGAACGACGGCGATGCCTTGGCGGCGATCGCCGGCGCGGCAAAGAAAGTTGAAGCCGTGTACAGCACGCCCTTCCTGGCCCACGCCACGATGGAGCCGATGAACTGCACAGCGCGCATCACGCCGAGTCGCGCCGAGATATGGGTCGCGACGCAAAACGGCGAGGCTTCGCACGCGGCGCTGTCCGAAGAGTCCGGGCTGCCCCTGGCGTCATGCGAGGTCTACAAACACGACCTCGGCGGCGGTTTTGGGCGGCGCGGCGGCACCCAGGACTTCGTGCGCCAGGCGGTGGCGATCGCCAAGCAGTTCCCGGGCACGCCGGTGAAGATGATCTGGAGCCGCGAGGAAGACCAGG
Source organism: Burkholderiaceae bacterium (assembly GCA_049297615.1). Classification (GTDB taxonomy): domain Bacteria; phylum Pseudomonadota; class Gammaproteobacteria; order Burkholderiales; family Burkholderiaceae_C; genus JAEMQF01. The sequence continues at coordinate 26,421 of JBAQUQ010000185.1, read as the reverse complement.
CGCACGACTTCTACCGCCCGATCTCGATGTGCCGCATGGCGGCCGGCCTGGACGCAAAAGGCGCGCTCGCCGCGCTGCATGTGCGTGTGTCGGGCCAGTCGATCAACGCCTACGTCAGCCCGGCGACGATCAAGGAAGGCAAAGACCGACGCCAACTGCAGGGCCTGTGGGCCGAACCCCACGATGCGCAGCTCGGCTATAGCGTGCCCAACCTGCTGATCGAATATGCGATGCGCAACACGCATGTGCCCGTCGGCCCGTGGCGAGGTGTGAACACCAACCAGAACGGCCTCTACATGGAGTGTTTCATCGACGAGGTCGCGCGTGCCGCGGGGACCGATCCGCTGGAATTCCGACGCAGCTTGATGAGCAAGCACCCCAAGCATCTGGGCGTGCTCAACGCAGTGGCGGCCAAGGCCGACTGGGGCAAGCCGCTGCCCGCCGGCGTGTTCCGCGGAATTGCTCAATTCATGGGCTATGCGAGCTATTCGGCAGCCGTGGCCGAGGTGTCGGTGAGCCGTCAAGGTGAGCTCAAGGTGCACCGCATGGTGCTGGGCGTGAATTGCGGACATGCGGTGAACCCGCAGCAGATCGCCGCCCAGGTCGAAGGTTCGGTCGCCTACGGCTTGAGCGCCACCCTGTACGGCGAGTGCACGGTACAAGACGGGCGCATGGTCGAGCTGAACTTCCACAACTATCCGATCCTCAAGTTGGCCGAGATGCCCAAGGTGGAAACCGTGATCGTTCCCAGCTACGACTTTTGGGGGGGCGTGGGCGAGCCGACGATCTGTGTCGTCGCGCCCAGCGTCATGAACGCGATCCATGCCGCGACCGGCAAGCCGGTGCGCAGCCTGCCTCTGAAGAATGTGAAATTGGCGTGAAGCCGGCGAGCTGGTCGCGACGCGCGCCGGCGATGCGTCGCACCGTGACGCGTTGAAACCCCCTATGGAACCGACCTTTGCTCCAGCAAGCCGTGCCGCGCGGGTGATCGTGTCGCTGCAGGAGGTCACGGCGCAAAGCGTGCGGGCGGTGACCGACCTGCGCGTCTCGCCCCAGCAACAAGCCTATGTGGCGAGCAATGCCGTGTCGATCGCCCAGGCCTACTTCCACCCCGAAGCCTGGTTCCGCGCGATCTGCGTCGACGACGTCGCCGTGGGTTTTGTCATGCTCGAAGACCCGACCCTCCTGCCCGACTGGCTCGGCCCTGCGCAGGTCAGGCTGTGGCGCTTCATGATCGACGAGCGTTACCAGGGCCGCGGCTACGGTCGCGCCGGAATGCGCCTGGTGGTCGAACAGGCACGCAGCCGGCCCGGACAATCGATGCTGCGCACGTCGTGCGTGCCCGGGCCGCACAGCCCGGTCGGGTTCTACGAGCGCTGCGGATTTCGCCGCACCGGCGAGATCGACGACGGCGAGGAAGTTCTCGAACTTTCGCTGGGCCAGGCCTACCTCCATCGTTGACACAGGGTAGCGCGGTGCACCCCAATGCCGAACTGATCGAGCGTTTCTACCGAGCCTTCAACGAGCGCGACAGCGCGGCGATGAATGCCTGTTATGCGCAGGACGTCGACTTTCACGACCCAGTGTTCGAGCGACTGCGCGGCGACGACGCGCGGCGCATGTGGCGCATGTTGTGCGCACGCGCCAAAGACCTCGAGGTCGTGGCCAGCGGCATCGAGGCCGACGCCACTGCCGGCCGCGCTGATTGGGTCGCGACCTACACGTTCGCGGCCACGGGGAAGCATGTCGAGAACCGCATCGACGCGAGCTTCGTCCTCGCCGACGGCTTGATCGTGCAGCACCGTGACCGCTTCGATCTGTACCGCTGGGCGCGCCAGGCGTTGGGACTCAAAGGGCTGCTGCTGGGCTGGCTGCCACCGGTGCAGGCAGCCGTGCGCAGGCAGGCCGCGCAGGGGCTGCGCGCCTTCAAGGACTGAGGTCGAGCGCCGCATGTACACTGCCGTCCGCAAGCGTGGTTGCACGCAATCCACGGCCTGCCCGACCCCCATGCGACTGCCGCCGTTGCGGGGCAGCGGGTGAGCCCTGCCGCATCGCGCCTACACCCAGGGGAAATACCCGCTTGCCGACGCTTGACTCCGACTGCATAGTCGGGTGTGCACGGCTGGCCGCGTTGGCGGGCCGTATTCTGGCCAACCCCCCCCCGCTTAGGAGACTTGCATGACGGAAACCACTCACCTCGCCGGACAATCACTCGAGCAATCTCGTCCCGCCAGACGCCGCTTCCTGGGTGCCGCCGTTTCCGGCGTTGCCGGTGCCGCGGCCTTGACCGCACCGATGATTTCGGTGGCCCAGTCGCCGGTGGTGCTGAAGATGCAGGGTTCCTGGGGCGCGAAAGACGTTTTCAACGAGATGGCCGAGCAATACGTCGCGCGCGTCAACGAGATGGCCGGCGGGCGGCTGCGCATCGACTATCTGGTCGCCGGCTCGGTCGTGAAGCCGTTCGAAGTGATGGACGCCGCGAGCAAGGGCGTGATCGACGCAGCGCACACGGTCGCGGTCTATTGGTACGGCAAGAGCAAGGTCGCCTCGCTGTTCGGCTCCGGCCCGATCAACGGCTGCGACGCTAACCAAATGCTCGCGTGGATCCACCGCCAGGGCACACCGTTCTACGACGAGCTGGTGAAAAAGCTCGGCCTGGACGTCGTGGCTTTCTTTGCCATGCCGATGCCGACCCAGCCGCTGGGCTGGTTCAAGAAACCGATCAAGGGCGCCGCTGACCTGAAAGGCTTCAAGTACCGCACCGTGGGCCTGGCCGCCGACCTGATGCAGGAAATGGGAATGAAGGTCACCCAGCTCCCGGGCGGCGAGATCGTCCCGGCCATGGAGCGCGGCGTGATCGACGCCTTCGAGTTCAACAACCCGACCTCGGACCGCCGCTTCGGCGCCCAGGACGTGGCCAAGTACTACTACATGGGCAGCTATCACCAGGCGATGGAGTTCTTCGAGATCGAATTCAACAAGAAGAAGTACGACTCCCTGCCCAAGGACCTGCAGGCCGTTCTGAAGTATGCGGCCGAGGCGGCCTCCACGGCGAACTTCGCGCTCGCGATGGACCAGTACTCGACCGACCTTCAGGAGCTCAAGACCAAGGACAAGGTCAATATTCTGCGCACGCCCAAGGACGTCTTCACGGCGCAGCTCACGGCGTGGGACACGATCGTGAAGAAGCTCGAAGCGGAAGACGCCTTCTTCAAGAAGGTTTGGGACTCGCAAAAGGCATGGGCCAAGCGCGTGGGCTACTACGGCTTCCTCAATGGTGCTGACAACGAGCAGGCTTACGAGCACCTGTACGGCAAGCTTGGCTGAGATCCAAGACCGGCGCGTCGGCGCCTGACGGGCATTGTTGGAGGCGGCGCAGTCATGCGCCGCCTTTGTTTGTGTGGCCAATAGCTGCAGCGCGAGTGCAACTTGAAGGGCTTTCCTCCATGCTCCAAAAATTCCTGATCACGATCGACCGCTTCAGCATGGCCGTCGGCCACGCCTTCGCCTGGTGCATCCTGGTCCTCACCCTGGGGACATCCTACGAGGTCTTCATGCGCTATGTCCTGAACAACCCGACGAGCTGGGCCTTCGACATGAGCTACATCCTCTACGGTGGGCTCTTCATCATGTCGGGGGCTTATGCGCTGTCGCGCGACGCCCACGTGCGCGGGGATGTGCTGTTCAGGCTCTTGCCCCCCCGCGCACAAGCCACGATCGAGCTGGTGCTGTATTTCATCTTCTTCTATCCCGGCGTCACCGCCCTGGTCATCGCGGGCTATGGCTACGCCCACGACTCGTTCGGCTACCGCGAGGTGAGCGTCAACAGCCCCGTGGGCGTGCCGATCTGGCAGCTCAAGGCGCTGATTCCGTTTGCGGGAATCATGCTCTTCATCCAGGGCATCGCCCAGGTGATCCGCTGCATCCTGTGCATACAAACCGGCACCTGGCCGCGCAAGCTCCACGACGTGGAGGAACTCGATAGCGTGCTCCAGCAAGAGCATCAAAAACACGCCGCGGAGGTGGCCAAATGAGCAACCCGGAACTCGCCCTGGTGATGCTCGGCGGGTTCATCTTCATCATCCTGCTGGGATTTCCCATCGCCTTCACGCTGATGGCGCTGGGCGTCATGTTCGGCTACTACGCCTACTACGTGCCCGGCCAGGAGTTCTTCGACAGCCGCGTGTTTTATCTGCTCTCGCAGAACACGTTCAGCATCATGAACAACGACGTGCTCACCGCCGTGCCGCTGTTCCTGTTCATGGGCTACATGATCGAACGATCGAATATCCTGGACCGCCTGTTCTACAGCCTGCAGGTTGCCCTCAGGGCGATTCCGGGCTCGATGGCGGTGGCCGCACTCGTCACCTGCGCGCTGTTCGCGACCGCCACCGGCATCGTGGGAGCGGTGGTCACCCTCATGGGTCTGCTCGCGTTTCCGGTGATGCTCAAAGCGGGTTATGACCAGAAACTTTCCGCGGGCGTCATCTGCGCCGGCGGCACGCTGGGCATCCTCATCCCGCCGTCGATCATGCTGATCGTCTACAGCGCGACCTCGGCGGTCTCGGTGGTGAAGCTGTATGCGGCCGCCCTCATACCCGGTTTCCTGCTCGCCGGTCTTTACGTGGTGTACGTGATCGTGCGTGTCTCGATCAGCCCGAAGCTCGCACCCAAGCTGCCCAAGGAAGAGACCGATATCCCCTGGGGAAGGGTCGTGATCCTGCTGGCGCAGGCATTCTTCCCGCTGGCTGTGCTCATCATGTCGGTGCTCGGCGCCATCCTGTTCGGCCTGGCCACGCCGAGCGAGGCGGCTGCGATCGGCGCCCTCGGTGCCATGCTGCTGGCCATCGCCTACCGGGCCTTCAGCTGGCTGCGGCTCAAGGAAGCCGTGTTCCTCACGGCGCGCACCTCGGCGATGGTCTGCTGGCTTTTCGTCGGCTCGTGGACCTTCTCCTCGATCTTTTCCTACCTCGGCGGGGAGGGCCTCATCAAGGACTTCGTGCTGTCGATGGACCTCAACACGGTGACTTTCCTGCTGCTGTCCCAGGCGATCATCTTCTTCCTCGGCTGGCCGCTCGAGTGGAGCGAGATCATCATCATCTTCATCCCCATCTTCCTGCCCCTGCTGCCACACTTCGGCGTCGACCCGCTGTTCTTCGGTATCCTGGTGGCGCTGAACCTGCAGACTTCGTTCCTGACGCCACCGATGGCGATGTCGGCCTATTACCTGAAGGGCATCGCGCCGCAGTTCGTGCTGCTGTGGACGATCTTCAAGGGCTGCTTCCCCTTCCTGGGCATGGTGTTCCTGACGATGTTTCTCGTGCACTTCTTCCCGCAACTGGTGTTCTGGCTGCCGAACCTGTTCTATGGCAATTGAGGCACACAGACCGGGATGAAGACCGACGATCTCGTCGACGTCACCTCACTCAGCGCGGCGCAAGTTCTCGCTGCGCTGAGCGAGGGACGCACCAGCGCCGAGGAGCTGGTAACCGGTTATCTGGCGCGGATCCGCGCGGACGAGGCGCGCGTTCAGGCATGGGCCTTCGTCGACGAGCAGCGCGCCCTGGACCAGGCTCGCAATGTGGACCGCGTGCGGCGCGAGGGACACGCGACCGGCCCGTTGCACGGCCTGCCGGTCGGCGTGAAGGACATCATCGACACCGCGGACATGCCCACCGAGGACGGCACCGTGCTGCACGCCGGACGCCGCCCCGACTACGACGCCACGGTCGTCGAACGGTTGCGCACGGCGGGCGCGATCATCCTGGGCAAGACGGTGACGACGGAGCTGGCCACCTATGCGCCAGGCAAGACGCGCAATCCCTTGAACCCACTGCACACTCCGGGCGGCTCGTCGAGCGGGTCGGCCGCCGCGGTTGCGGCCCACATGGTCCCGGTGGCCATCGGCACGCAGACCAATGGCAGCGTGATTCGCCCGGCCGCCTATTGCGGCGTGTATGGTTTCAAGCCGACCTTTGGGCTGGTGCCACGCCACGGCATCCTCGAGCAGTCCCGGCCGCTGGACCAGGTGGGATTCATGGCGCGCACCGTCGAGGACCTCGCGATCATCGCCGAGCCGCTGATGGGATACGACGAACGCGATCCGGACACGAAACCGAGCGCGCGACCCAAGCTGCGCGAAGTGGCGCTCCAGGAGCCACCGCTGCCGAGCGTGTTCGCATTCACCAAGACGCCCAATTGGGACGAGGCCGAGGAGCAGACGCGCCTGGCCTTCGACGAGGTGGCGCAGGCGCTCGGCGAGCAGGCCAAGCCATTCACGGTGCCGTCGACTTTCCGCGACGCGGGGTTATGGCACGCCACGATCATGGAAGCCGACCTGGCGCGCAACTTCCACGACTTGTATGAGCGCGGCCGGGACCATTTGAGCGAGTCGCTTCGCGGCCAAATCGAGCGCGGGAGACGGGTCACGGCCGTCGCGTACAACAATGCCGTGGCCCGCATCCGGGCCACGAGCGCGGCCTTCGACGAAATCTTCGATCGTTGCGATGCGATCCTCACGCCTTCGGCCGCGGGCCCTGCCCCCCTCGGCCTCGAGTCGACAGGCAGCCCGGCCTTCTGTACGCTGTGGACTTTTGCCGGGATGCCCGCAGTGACGCTGCCATTGCTGCGAGCGGAAAACGGCATGCCCATGGGAATCCAGCTCGTCGGGCGCCGGGGTGACGATGCGCGGCTGCTGCGCACCGCGCGCTGGTTCGCTGGCTGGGCGCATGGCCTGGAGCGAGGCGCAGGCTGACAAGGGAGGCGACGATGCAAGGAAAAATCGCAAAGTTCGTGATGGGAGCCTTCGGCGTGGGACTGGCGCTGGCGTTTTTTGCGCCGCCAGCTATCAAGCTGAAGGATCCGGCGCTGATCATCGTCCTGCTCATCGGGGTGGCGGCGATGATCTACAACTTCATCGAAGTCCTGCGCGAGAAGGACGACGACTGAACCAGTGTCGGCAACGCAGGGCACTCCCCTGGGTGGCCTGCGCCCGGCCCGCGCTGCCTGGCACCAGGCAGGCACGGGACGCGACAATCGACACCATGCCCGAATCAGTGCCCCCGCGGCCAGACGCCGAGCGCCTGCACGCGCTGATCACCGCACTTCAGTCTGGTCTGCTCGAACGCGCTGCGGCGGTGCGTCTGGGTCTGCTGGCGGCGCTGGCCGGTGAGCATGTGCTGTTGATAGGGCCGCCGGGAACGGCCAAGAGCGAACTGGCGCGCCGGCTGCACCGCGCGTTCGACGGCGCGCACTATTTCGAGCGGCTGCTGACGCGATTTTCGACGCCCGAGGAATTGTTCGGCCCACTGTCGCTGAAGGCGCTCGAGGACGATCGCTACGAGCGCCTCACCGACGGCTACCTCCCCACCGCGAGCATCGCCTTCCTCGACGAAGTGTTCAAGGCCAATTCGGCGATCCTCAACGCCTTGCTGACCCTGCTCAACGAACGCGAATTCGACAACGGCGCAGGGCGCACGCGAACACCGCTGATCAGCGTGATCGGCGCGACCAATGAAGTCCCGATCGAAGAAGCCTTGATGGCCTTTTACGACCGTTTCCTGGTGCGCGTGCCGGTCGGGCCGGTGAGCGACGCGGCGTTTTCCGAGCTGCTGGCACTTGCCCCGGCCGTGAACACGCACGCCCAGGCCGTGACGCGTGTCGAGCTGCGCGAATGGCTCGCACAACGCGACACGGTGGCCCTGCCCGCCGAAGTGCTCGGCCACCTGCGCGCGTTGCGCGAACATTTACGCAGCGCCGAGATCGCCGTGTCGGACCGGCGCTGGCGCCAGCTCGTGGGCCTGTTGCGTACCGCGGCGTTCACTGAGGGGCGCGACCACATCGACGCGCTGGACCTTTGGCTGGTGCCGTATGCAGTGTCCCCGAACCCCTCGCAGGCGCAAGCGTTGCAACAGTGGTTCGTCGACCACGTCGCACAAGCCGCACCGCAGCAGGCCCCTTGGCTCGAGCGCGCCGTCGAAGCGTTTGAAAAGCAACTCGAGATCGAAAGCCGTGCCGAGGCTGAAGCGGCCGGCGACACCGCCGGCAAGCTTGCTTTGGCGCGCAGCATCGGCGCGGCTCAGGACAACGACATGACGCGTTTGATGACGGCCACGCTCGAGGCGCAGTTGCGCAAGCGCTACAGCACCGTGCATGTGGCCGCACGCGTCGCCCAGATCGACGAAATCTCGACCCGCGCACGCGAACGCCGCAGCGCGGTGAGCGCGCAAGCGCAGCAACTTCGACAGGCCTTGACGGGGCGACTCTGGTTGCCGCCCGAGCTGGCCAACGCGCTGCGCGGCGGACTGAGCGCGACCCTGGAGCGGCTCGACACCTTGCTCGCGCGGCTGGAGCAGGCGCGCGAGGGCTTCGCCGCGCTCCCCTTGCAAAACCTGCAAGACCAGCAAGCCCGGCATAGCACCGAAGTGCCGGCGCCGATCGCGCTTTCCGTTTAGCGCCTGAGCCCGGGCGCCCCAGCAAGACAGGCCGCGCGGGGAAGCATCGATGCACGACCTCGACGCACCCTTTGACAGGCTCGAAGTTCTGCCACGGGAACTTTGGCTGGGTGGCGTGGTTTGCTCGGCGGGTGCGATGGCGCCGCGCCTGAGCGGCCTGCACGCATGGTTCACTGCGCTGCGGGAGGGCTTGCTGCCCGACATCGATGCCAACGCCGACTGCGACTTCGGCGACCCCGCGGCGCTGCGCATGATGCGCGCCGCGGTCGGTGAACTCGCCCTGCCGGCGCTGTGCGGGGCCGCACCGTCGCTCGCGCTGCAAGTGCTGCGCACGATGCTGTGGCACCTTGACAGCATCGTCGACCACCAGCCCGCGATGGAGCGGGTCGCGGCGATCGGCGAGGCGGCGCGAGCGTTTCGCTCGGAATGGTCGGAACAACAGGGCGACTGGGAGCAAATGCTCGCGCTGTTGCAAGGCTTGGGCGACCACGCGGCCTCGAGTCTCGACGAGCTGCGCGGCATGCTGCGCTCACGCGAATGGCGCGAGGCGCAGCGCATCTCGGCCCTGCTCGCTCACCTTCAGCCCTTGGCCGAACTGATCCACAGACTCGGCCGAAGCGAGCACCACCCGAGCTGTCAGCCGGCAGCGAGCGCGCGCACCCTGCCCGACCGGCATGAGGCACCGCAGCGCGAGCGCGAAACGCACCTGCCCGACGCGCCCGGCGAACTCAAGGGCATCCGCCTCTCCGGCCGGCTCGAGCGGATGCTGGGCAGCGAGGCCGCGCAGATCCGCCACCCGGTGCTGCACAAACTGTGGCGCGCGCGTCTGGCCGAAAGCCGCTTGCTCACCTACGAGAGCGAAGCGGTCCTGGTCGAAGTCGTTCCCGACCCCGACGCGCCGGCGCCGCGCGCCGCGCAAAGCGCACCGCAAGAGCTGGAGCATGGCCCGATGATTCTGTGCGTCGACACCTCGGGTTCGATGCGCGGCGCCCCGGAAAACATCGCCAAAGCCGCCGTGCTGGAAGCGCTGCGCACGGCGCACCGCGAACGGCGCGCATGCAAGCTGATTGCCTTCGGCGCGCCGGGCGAATTGCTCGAGCGAGATCTGAATGCGGCGCGCGAAGGCCTGAGCGCCCTGCTCGAATTGATGGGCCAGGGCTTCGACGGCGGCACCGACGTGCAAACTCCCATCGAACGCGCCATTGAACTCGTGCACGCGCAGGCCTGGAGCAGTGCGGACTTGTTGCTCGTCAGCGATGGCGAGTTCGGTTGCACGCCTGGCACGCTGGCGCGGCTGGACGAGGCGCGCGCGCAGTTGGGGCTGCGCGTCCAGGGCATTCTGGTGGGTGACCGCGAGACCATGGGCTTGCTCGAGGTGTGCGACGAGGTTTTCTGGCTGCGCGATTGGCGCCGCTTCGAAGGCGAGAGCCCGCAGCGCGAAGGCTTCGTGCCGGTGCACACCGCCAGTCTCACGGCCTTGTATTTTCCCAATGCTCTGAGTGCGCGAGCCTCGCGCCATGCCCAGCGCTGATGCGCAGCCTGGCGGGCTGGCCATCGGTTCGGCGCGCCGGTTCGCCCACAGAGGGCTCGCAGGAGGTGAATCATCGCCAAGGCAGGCGATGGATGCGTGTCACAACGACGCAAACCGTTACGCGCATGCCCACGTGAATTTGTGCGCGCGACTGCGCCTTGACCCGACGATCCGCCTTGCCGATACAGAACCAGCCCCGCACACTGAATGCATGAAACGACACAGAGGCGATGTGATTCGAACAACGAACTGTGCGCCCGGCTTGCCAGCCTTCGCCCGGACCTCCAAGCCGAGAGCCCCCGCATGCGTCTGATCACGACGATCGTCAACTGGGTGGCCGGTCTGCAAGATCAGGGCCCACGGATCGCGCTGCCGACGACGCCCGAGCGCCTGCGCGAACTGCGCAGCGTCGGTCACACCATCTTGGACGATGTTCGCGGCGAAATTGCCCGCGTGCTGGCCGAGCGAATCGACGCGGCGAATCACGCCAATGACTTCTGGCACATGCGTCCGCGCCTGTTCGACGCCGTGTCGACTGAGTTCGGAGAAGTTGTCGCGGGGCGACGCCTCTTGCAGCTCGACATGATGCTGCAGGTCAATCACGATCGACGCAGTCAGTTCGCACGCGCGACGGAGCCCTCGACAGGACCCGGCGGACTCGAGCGGCGCGGCGTACGTCACTTGGCAGCGCCGGCGCCGACCGTGAAGCGCCGCCGCTCGTCGAACAGGTCGCCGTTTCGCACGACGACCCAGTCGGCGACCTAGCAGCCTCGTCGAAGAGCCTGTCGGGGCTCGGTTCGAGCGCGCGCCGCGCGCCTTGCGATACTGCGCGAGCATGGACGCCATCTTCGCCGTCACGTTCCCCTTCTTCGCGATCGTCTTGCTCGGCTACATGGCGGCGGCGCGTCAAGTCATGCCCGAGTCGGCGATTCCGGGCCTGAGCACCTTCGTCCTGTTCATCGCCCTGCCATGCATGCTGTTTCGCTTCGGTGCGAGCCGGCCGTTGGCACAGCTCATCGATCCCAGCCTGATCGGCGTTTACGCCAGCTGTGCATTGCTGATGGTGTTGTGCAGCATCGCGATGTCGCTGCAGCGCGAACCCGGCGGTCCCGGCGTCGGGCTCAAAGACGCCGCCTTCGGCGCCCTCGTCGCGACGTTTCCCAACGCTGGCTTCATGGGCGTGCCCCTGCTCGTCGGGTTGCTTGGTGAACGCGCAGCAGGCCCCCTGATCGGCGCCATCCTCGTCGATCTGGTGTTGACCAGTTCCCTGTGCCTGGCGATCGCGCAGATCGCCCCGCAGGTGTCGGGGCGGCAGAACGACAGCCTGGTCGCTGCACTGGGCCGCGCGCTGCGTGGCGCAGCGTCCAACCCCTTGCCATGGGCGATCGCGCTCGGTGCCATGCTGGCTGCCTCGGGCCTGGCCCTGCCCGAACCGCTGGCGCAGATCGTCAAAATGCTCGCCGACGCAGCCACCCCGGTGGCGCTGTTCACGATCGGCGCCGTGCTGTGGCGCGCGCGCCAGCACAGCACAAACGCGACGCCGCTGGCGGGCTATCTGCCCCTGGCCCTGGTCAAGTTGCTCGTTCACCCATTGCTGATCTTGTGCTTGGGCGTGATCGCCTCTGCGCTGGGTGCAACGGTGTCGCCCTTCGGTCTGCTCGTGCTCGTGCTCACCGCCGCTTTGCCCAGCGCGAGCAATGTGTCGATCCTGGCCGAGCGCTACGGCGCCGACAACGGACGCGTCACACGCATCATCATGGCCAGCACGGTGCTGGCGTTTTTCAGCTTTTCGATCATTGCCTGGGCGCTGGGCGCAGACGTGTCGCGCTGATCGGCGAGCCGCCCGCGCGCCGCGCCTATTTCTTGCGGAACTTGCGCAAGGCGACGATCTGCGCCGCCATCGCGGCGAATTCGCTTTGCGCCTTCGCGAAGTCGATGTCGCTCTTGGCGTTTTTCATCGCCTCTTCGGCAAGCTTCTTCGCCTCTCCGGCTTTCGCTTCGTCGAGGTCGTGGCCGCGGATTGCCGTGTCGGCCAGGACGGTGACCGTGCTGGGCTGAATCTCGAGGATGCCACCGGCAACGAACACGAACTCCTCTTCGTCGTTGTCGGCGCGAACGATGCGCACCGCGCCCGGCTTGATGCGCGTGATCAGTGGTGTGTGGCGCGGATAGATCCCGAGCTCGCCCATCTCGCCGGGCAGGGCGACGAACTTCGCCTCGCCGGAGAAAATGGCTCCTTCAGCGGAGACGACGTCGACGTGAATGGTGGCCATGCAGCGCTCCGGTTACTGGATCTTCTTCGCTTTTTCGATGGCCTCGTCGATGGTGCCGACCATGTAAAACGCCTGCTCGGGAAGGTGGTCGCATTCGCCGTTGACGATCATCTTGAAGCCGCGGATCGTTTCCTTGAGTGGCACGTACTTGCCCGGCGTCCCGGTGAAGACTTCGGCGACGTGGAAAGGCTGGGAGAGGAAACGCTGAATCTTGCGCGCGCGCGCCACGGCCAACTTGTCTTCGGGGCTCAGTTCGTCCATGCCCAGAATCGCGATGATGTCGCGCAGCTCCTTGTAGCGCTGCAGCGTGCCTTGCACGGCGCGCGTCGTCGCGTAATGATCTTCGCCGACGACGTTCGGGTCGACCTGGCGCGAGGTCGAGTCGAGCGGATCCACCGCAGGGTAGATGCCCAGCGAGGCGATGTCGCGCGACAACACGACGGTGGCGTCCAGGTGCGCGAACGTCGTCGCCGGCGAAGGGTCGGTCAGGTCGTCGGCCGGCACGTAGACGGCCTGGATCGACGTGATCGAGCCGACCTTGGTCGACGTGATGCGCTCCTGCAAGCGGCCCATTTCCTCGGCCAGGGTCGGCTGGTAACCCACCGCCGAGGGCATGCGGCCCAGCAGCGCGGACACCTCGGTGCCAGCGAGCGTGAAGCGATAAATGTTGTCCACGAAAAACAGAACGTCGCGGCCCTCGTCGCGGAACGATTCGGCGATCGTCAGGCCGGTCAGTCCGACGCGCAGACGATTGCCCGGCGGCTCGTTCATCTGCCCATAGACCATCGCGACCTTCGACTCACCCAGATTGTCGCTGTTGACCACGCCCGACTCCATCATCTCGTGATAGAAGTCGTTGCCCTCGCGGGTACGCTCGCCCACACCGGCGAACACCGACAGGCCCGAATGCGCCTTGGCGATGTTGTTGATGAGTTCCATCATGTTCACGGTCTTGCCCACCCCCGCACCGCCGAACAGGCCGACCTTGCCGCCCTTGGCGAAGGGGCAGATCAGGTCGATCACCTTGATACCGGTTTCGAGCAGTTCCTGCGAGGGGTTGAGTTCATCGTAGGTCGGCGCCTTGCGATGGATCGATGCCGTGAGCGTCTGGTCGACCGGGCCGCGCTCGTCGATGGGGTTGCCCAACACGTCCATGATGCGCCCGAGTGTGGCCTTGCCCACTGGCACGGTGATCGCCTTGCCGGTGTTGGAAACCATCAAGCCGCGGCGCAAACCGTCGGACGAGCCCAGTGCGATGGTTCGGACAACGCCGTCGCCGAGTTGCTGCTGCACTTCGAGAGTCAACGCCGAGCCATCGAGCTTGAGCGCGTCGTACACGTGCGGCATGTGCTCGCGCGGGAATTCCACGTCGACGACAGCGCCGATGCACTGCACGATCTTGCCCTGGGTCTGGGTTTTCGCCATTTGTTTTTCCTTCAAACTTCCATCTTGAATCGTTGTCGATCGCGTCCGCAGCGCAGCCTCAGCCGCTGATCGCCGCAGCGCCGCCGACGATCTCGGAGAGTTCCTTGGTGATCGCCGCCTGGCGCGTCTTGTTGTAGACGAGCTTGAGTTCGGCGATCAGATTGCCTGCGTTGTCGGTCGCGGCCTTCATCGCCACCATGCGCGCCGCGTGTTCCGAGGCCATGTTCTCGGCCACGGCCTGGTACACCAGGGCCTCGATGTAGCGTTTGAACAACTCGTCGATGACGCTCGACGCGTCGGGCTCGTACAGATAGTCCCAGGCGTACTGCGACTTTTCCGCGGCGCTTTGCTGCAGGCGCTCCGCTGACAGCGGCAGCAATTGCTCGAGCATCGGCTCTTGCTTCATCGTGTTGATGAACTTCGTGTAGCACAGGTAGACCGCTTCGACCTTGCCTTGGACAAAGGCGTCGAGCATGGCCTTGACCGGGCCGATCAGCTTGTCCAGGTGCGGCGCATCGCCGAGCTGGGTGGCCTGGCTCACGACCTTCACGCCGATGCGATTCAGAAAACCCAGGCCCTTGTTGCCCAGGGCCACGGCGAGCGCGGTGCCACCGCCGGCTTGCTCGTCGCGCAACTTGTTCGTGACAGCGCGCAGCACATTGGTGTTCAAGCCGCCACACAGGCCTTTGTCGGACGTCACGACGATGTAGCCGGTGGCTGTGCTCTGCCCTGAGTTGAGCAGGGGTTTGCGCATATAAGGCGATTTGTACTCGGGATTGGCCAGCGACAGATTCGCCGTGATGTTGCGGATTTTGTCCGCATAGGGCCGCGCCGCGCGCATGCGCTCCTGGGCCTTGCGCATCTTCGAGACCGAGATCATCTCCATCGCCTTGGTGATCTTCTTCGTGCTCTCGAAGTTCTTGATCTTGCCGCGAATCTCTTTTCCGACCGCCATGATTGCCTGCCCCGGGCGGACTCAGGTGAACGACTTCTTGAACCCGGCGATCGCGCCGTTCAGCTCTTCCTCGGCCGCCTTGTCGAGCGCCCTGTCTGCCTCCAACTTGGCCAGCAGTGCTGCATGGCTGGATTTCAGGTGCTGATGCAGGCCGTGTTCGAATCCGAGGATCTTCTTCACGTCGACGTCGTCCATGAAACCCTTGTTGACGGCGAACAGCGAGGCGGCCATCAGGCTGATCGGCAGCGGCGAATACTGGGCTTGCTTGAGCAGTTCGGTCACACGCGCGCCGCGATCGAGCTGTTTGCGCGTCGCGTCGTCCAGGTCCGAGGCGAACTGGGCGAACGCGGCGAGTTCACGGTACTGCGCGAGGTCGGTGCGGATGCCTCCCGAAAGTCCCTTGATCAACTTGGTCTGCGCCGCGCCGCCGACGCGCGACACGGAAATGCCGGCATTGATGGCGGGGCGAATGCCGGCGTTGAACAGTGCCGTCTCGAGAAAGATCTGGCCGTCGGTGATCGAGATCACATTCGTCGGAACGAAGGCCGATACGTCGCCGGCCTGCGTCTCGATGATGGGCAGTGCCGTCAGCGAACCCGTCTTGCCCTTCACTGCACCTTTGGTGAAAGCTTCGACGTAGTCGGCGTTGACACGCGCGGCGCGCTCGAGCAAACGGCTGTGCAGGTAGAACACGTCGCCGGGGTAGGCTTCACGGCCCGGCGGGCGGCGCAGCAGCAGGGAGACCTGGCGGTACGCCACTGCCTGCTTGGACAGGTCGTCATAAATGATCAGCGCGTCTTGCCCGCGGTCACGGAAGTACTCGCCCATCGTGCAACCCGAGTACGCCGACACGTACTGCATGGCCGCCGATTCCGACGCCCCGGCGCCGACGACGATGGTGTAGTCCATCGCGCCGTTGGCCTCGAGCGCACGCACCACGTTTTTGATCGACGACGCCTTCTGGCCGATCGCCACATAGACGCAGGTCATGTCCTGACCCTTCTGGTTGATGATCGTGTCCACTGCCACCGCGGTCTTGCCGGTCTGGCGGTCGCCGATGATCAACTCGCGCTGGCCGCGGCCGATCGGCACCATCGAGTCGATCGACTTCAGTCCCGTCTGCACCGGCTGGCTCACCGACTGGCGTGCAATCACGCCTGGCGCGACCTTTTCGATCACGTCGCTCATCTTGGCATTGATCGGGCCCTTGCCGTCGATCGGCTGGCCGAGCGCGTTGACGACACGGCCGATCAGCTCGGGACCCACGGGCACTTCCAGAATGCGGCCGGTGCACTTGACCGTATCGCCTTCCGAGATGTGTTCGTACTCACCCAGGATCACGGCACCGACCGAGTCGCGCTCGAGGTTCAGCGCCAGGCCGTAAGTCGGCTGGCCGCTCGCGGTGGCGGGGAACTCGAGCATCTCGCCGGCCATCGCTTCGGACAAGCCGTGCACGCGGCAGATGCCGTCAGTGACCGACACCACGGTGCCTTGGTTCTTGATGGTGGCAGAAACACCAAGGCCCTCAATGCGGCTCTTGATCAGTTCGGAAATTTCGGCGGGATTGAGTTGCATGGTTTGTCTCCGGTCTGCGAGGCGGGTGCCTGGGGGCAGGTTGGACTGCAGGTTGGAATGGCGGGGCCAGGGCGGGGTCAGGCCGTCAAGGCCATCTTCATCTGTTCGAGGCGCGCCTTCACCGAGGTGTCGAGCACTTCGTCGCCCACCACGACGCGAATCCCGCCGATCAACTCGGGCGCCAACACCACACTGGCATTGAGCTTGCGGGCGAAGCGTTTTTCGAGCGTCGCCACCACGTCGGCAAGCTGCGCCGGGGTGATGGCGAAGGCGCTGTGGATCACGGCGTCGGCGATCCCCGATTTGGCGTTGACCAAGGCCTGAAACTGCTCAGCGATGGCCGGCAATGCGGCGAGCCGGCCGTTATCGACGACGACGCGCAACAGGTTCTTCGCGGCCGGCAGAATCGTCGTCTCGAGCATCGACGTGACGACGTCGAAGACCTGATCGGCGCCGATCTTGGGGTTGTCGGCGAACTGGCGAAGCTGCGGATCGCCGGCAAACGAAGCCAGCGCCCGCACCTGCCCCGTCAGCGCCGCCAAATCAGCCGGCCGAGCGGCCTTGAACAGCGCTTCGGCATAGGGCCGCGCGATGGTGGCGAGCTCAGCCATGGGGTGACTTCCGCCGGGCCGCCACGGGCCACGAGCGCATGCGAGCGTGGGGGCCCATCTTCAAAGCTCAGCCTTCAACCGCGTCAGCAGTTCTGCGTGAACGCTGGAGTTGACTTCGCGTTTGAGAATCTGCTCGGCGCCCTTGACCGCCAGGGAAGCCAACTGCTCGCGCAGGGTTTCACGCGCTTTCACCGCCTCCTGGCCGGCCTCGGCCTTGGCGGCGGCGACGATCTTCGCGCCCTCTTCGCTGGCGCGAGTCTTGGCTTCTTCGATCATCGTCTGGGCGAGCCGCTCGGCGTCGGCCAGGCGCTGCGTCGCATGCGCGCGTGCCGTCGCGAGTTGTTCTTCGACGCGCCGATTCGCGTTGGCCAGCTCGGCTTTCGCCTTGTCGGCGGCGGACAGGCCGTCGGCGATCTTTTTGGCGCGCTCGTCGAGGGCGGCGGTGATGGGCGGCCAGATGAATTTCATCGTGAACCAGACCAGGATCAGGAACACGATCATCTGAAAGATGAATGTCGCGGTAATGCTCATGATTGCCTTCGGCAGAGGACTTAGGCCGCCGCAAGCGACGGCAATGACCGGCTTGTTATTTCGGCAGGTTGGCCAACTGCGCCAGGAACGGATTCGCCGTGGTAAACCAGAGTGCGATACCCGTGCCGATGATGAACGACGCATCGATCAGGCCGACCAGCAGGAACATCTTGGTTTGCAGCTCGCCCATCAGCTCGGGCTGGCGCGCCGCCGATTCGAGGTACTTGCTGCCCATCACGCCGATGCCGATGCAAGCTCCCATCGCGCCCAAGCCGATGATGAGACCTGCCGCGAGGGCGACCAGACCGATGAGTTCCATGTTGGCTCCTGTGATGGTGAATGAAGTGAAAGGATTGAAGAGAAAACTTCGGCGCGCCAGTGCAGCGGGGCGACCGTATCAGTGCGACTCGTGCGCCTGGCCGACGTAGACCAGGGTGAGCATCATGAATACGAAAGCCTGCAGCGTGATGATCAGGATATGAAAGATGGCCCAGACGGTTCCGGCCACGATGTGGCCGATCCCCAGCGCAACCCCGGTCAGCGACAGCGAGAACGCCCCGCCCATCAAGGCGATCAGCAGGAAGATCAGCTCACCGGCGTACATGTTGCCGAACAACCGCATGCCGTGCGAGACCGTCTTGGCGACGAATTCGACGACCTGCATTGCGAAGTTGAAGGGGTACAGCGCCCAGTGGTTGCCAAACGGCGCTGCGAACAACTCGTGAACCCAGCCGCCCAGGCCCTTGATCTTGACGTTGTAAACCAAGCACAAGATCAGCACCCCCACCGACAGGCCCATCGTGATCGACAGGTCGGCGGTCGGAACGACGCGCAGGTAGGCGTGCGACGCGTCGTGCCCGGCGGCCCCGTAAATCAATTGCCAGAGCAGGGGCAGCAAGTCCACCGGCAGCAAGTCCATGGCATTGAGCAAGAAGATCCAGACGAAGACAGTGAGGGCCAGCGGGGCGACCAGCCTGCGGCTGTTCGCGTTGTGCACGATGCCCTTGGCCTGGCTCTCCACCATTTCGAACAGGATCTCCACAGCAGCCTGGAAGCGCCCGGGCACGCCAGGCGTTGCGCTGCTCGCGCACTTCCACAGCAGCCAGCAGGCGAGCACGCCGATCAGCGCCGAGAGGGCGATGGAATCAAAATTGAGAACCGAAAAATCGACCAGACCCTTGGGCTTGCCGGTCTGAAAGTGGGTCAAGTGGTGAACGATGTAGTCACCGGCGGTGAGTGCTTGGCCTTGCGCTGCCATGTTGTTCGGTCTCGTCTTCCATTCATCGCCCGCGCCACAACAGCGCGAACCAATACACCGCAATACACAGCACGAGCGCGGCCAGCAATGCCGGCCAGCTCAAGGGCTGAACAAGCCTCGGCGCCAACACCAGCATCAGCACCGAGACGCCGATTTTCACCAGGCTCCAGAACAGCACGCCCACAGCGCTGGCGCCCGGCGTGACGTTCGAGAGCCTACGGGTCATGCCGCGCGCCATCAAGGCGCCCGGCACAACCGCAGTGGCCGCACCATAGAGCACCGACCCAACCAGCTCGGCGCTGCCGCTGAGCCACCACGCCAACACCGCCAGCGCAGCACCGACCACGACCTGGGCTGCCACCACGCGCCATGGTGACACCCCTGGATGGCTCGCCCGCAGAGCCTGCGCCTCAGCGCGCGTCCACGCTCGTACCGGCGCGTCGTCCAACTCGTCTTCGAACCCATTGCGTGCCGTGCCATTGGCGGGTTGTTCTGTCATGGCACGGGACAAAAATATTTTCAAACAGCCGAAAATTATACGTGGAAACCCGCGGCCGACTCCGCGGGCTCAGTCGCTCGACGGCTCAGCCCATCCGCAGGTATCCGGGCCGAGCCCTGCCAGCCGCCGCGCGACTCCTGGCGCTCGACGTGCGGACTCAGACTATCGCAATGTCGAGCTGCATCCAGGCCTGCAGCGTTTCACCCGGATCCACGCTTTGCAGGCCCTGCGCTGCGGGGTCGGCCATGTGGATGGCGTTGCTGACATGGCTGACAGGCTCGACGCAAAAGTAGTCTTTGTCGCGCGGCGTGTAGACCACCAGACGCTGCATCGATGACGTCAACTGCAGCGCCATCTTCTCGTCGCGGATGCGCGCCGGGCCGCGCCAACCTTCAAAACAATTGTCGAAGTCGAGATGCGAAATGTCGCTGTCGATTCCGGGCTGCGCCAGCTTGCGAACCGGGAGCTGCGCGGCGTCGCTGTCCCACCGGTGCGACAGTTCAACGTGCAGCCGGCTGCGCGCGCGCTTGGGAAAATAGGGGTGCCAACCCAGCCCGACAGGCGCGGCGATGTCGGCGAAATTCGTGAACTGCAGTTGCACGCGCAGGCTGCTGGGTGAGAGCGTGAAATGCTGGCTGACCTCGAACGGGAACGGCCAATGCGCGTCGGCCTCGTGGCGGTAGCGCAGGCCGACGTCGACGGCGCTCGAGGCGACGACCTCCCAGGCGCGCAACCAAGCCACGCCGTGCACCGAATGAGGGTTGGCGTCGAAGTTCGGCTCGGTGGTGTAGTCGTGGCCCTTCCAGCGAAAGCGCCGGTAGGCCAGGCGATTCGAGTACGGCACCAGCGGGTAACACGCCGAGAGCCTTGCGCTTCGCAAACCCGCCGGGACGCTGGAGCGCAGGACGGCGCTGTCGCGATGCCACAGGCCGGCGATGCACCCGCCCAGGTCTGGCCGCAATGCCAGGCGCAATGCGCCCGCGTGCAACTCGAAATCCAGTTCACTACTCTGTGTCATGAGGATCCCATCGCGAAAAGGGGCTCGTCGATTTTCGGCCAGAGCCAGCGGTGCGCGTGCCGCCGGCCAAGATGCGAACGTGATCGTCGCCAGCGGTGCGCAAGGCCATCATCACGGCCATTGCGCCGCTCAGCATCAAGCCCGAGTCCGATGCCACGGCGATGAATTCGAATCCCGCCGCCCGATATTGCGCCGCCCCTCGCGCCGTCGAAGCCGCATTCGGCGCCGGCTGGCGTGCCGGCGACCAGCGCACGGCGCCGCATGCAAGCGCGTCAAGACAGTGCCGCTTTCAGATAGTGTGCGCCGGGAATCGGATTGAAGTAGTAGGGCGCGACCTCTGCGAAGCCTAGCGTTGTGTACAGGCCTCGAGCAGCTTCCATCTCGTCCAGCGTATCGAGCAGCATGCTGGAGTATCCGCTGCCGCGCGCCTCGTCCATCAGGCGCTGGGCCATGAGGCGCCCCAGGCCGAAGCGGCGAAACGCAGGCCGCACATAGAGCCGCTTCATTTCGCAGGCGTTTGCGTAGTCGACATTGGCAATGGGGCGAAATCCGCCGCAACCGGCCGGCGCACCGTCGGCCATGGCCAGCAGCAAGTGCCCCTTGGGTGCGGCGTATTCGCCCGGCAGCGCGGCCATTTCGGCGTCGAAGTTCTGGAAACACAGATCGACGGACAGGCTCAGCGCGTATTCGCGGAACAGCTCGCGCGCCGCGTCGAGCAGGGCCGGCGCATCCGCATAGAGGAGTTTGATTTCAGGCGAGGGCATCCTGGATGGCGCGTCGGGCAGGGGCGTGCAGGGGCACGCCAGTCTAGCCGCCCAGGCTGACCAGCCATCCGACGGCGGCGGCACAAATCGCGACGAGCATCAGCGCCATGCTGCGGTGGCGGGCACCGTCGGCGGACACCGGAACCTTGCCCGCGAGCATCTTGTCGCCGGTGAGCATGGGGCGCATCAGGTCGCGGCCATGTCGGACCCGATAGAACAGAATAGCGCCCACATGCAACAGCGCCAGGCCGATGATGATCCATTGGCCGAAATTCTTGTGCCACCCCGTAGCCAAACTGCTGGTGGCCGAAGAAACGAATCTCACCAAG
The DNA here is from genome assembly GCA_049297615.1 of Burkholderiaceae bacterium. Taxonomy (GTDB): domain Bacteria; phylum Pseudomonadota; class Gammaproteobacteria; order Burkholderiales; family Burkholderiaceae_C; genus JAEMQF01. The sequence continues at coordinate 5,199 of JBAQUQ010000185.1, read as the reverse complement.
GGCCCCGAATTGGCGATCTCGTCGTCGGCCAGCAGACCCGTGCCGACCTGAACCATCAGCACCGCCAGCAAAGCGAATACCGAACCCGCGCCCAGCGGGCTGTGGCCCACGTCGAGGTGTTCGTGCGGCCCGTGGCGGCCGCGCAGGTAGCGCAGCAAGGTCGCCGGCGTATAAATGAAGTTCTTGAAACGCGACCAGTGCCCGCCGACCAGGCCCCACACCAGGCGAAACGCCAGCAAGGTGAAGATCAGATAGCCGCTGCGAAAGTGCCAGGCCATGGCATTGCCGCCGATCGTCGCCGTGATCACCGAGAAGACCACGGCGCTCGCCAGAAGCCAATGGAAGATACGCGTCGGCAGGTCCCAGACTCGAACCTTGAACGGGGTTTGCGTCATGAGCTGTCTCGTCCTATCTTGTCATCTCAGCGATGCCCGCGCGAACGCTAAGCGCAGCGCCGCGCCCGGCGACCTGGGACTTTCCCGCGACTGTCCCCGCAGCGCGGAATAGCCGGCAGGGCCATCTCGTACACTCGTCAGCGTACGTGCGAGCGCTTCGCTCGCACGATGCCCCACCCGACCACGAACCATCCTAGGAGAGACTGAATGCGAAAAGTGTTGCGAACGACGATGACTCTGGCTGCTGCATTGCTGGCTTTGGCAACCGCGCTGCCCGCAGCGGCGCAGTTCGCCAAGCCCGAAGACGCCATCAAGTATCGCAAGGCGGTCTTCACCGTCATGGCAAGCCACTTCGGCCGTGTCGCCGCGATGGCCAATGGCAAGGCTCCCTTCGACGCGAAGGTCGCTGCCGACAGCGCCGAGATCGCGCTGTCGATGTCGAAGCTGCCCTATGTCGCCTTCCTCCCCGGAACCGACAAGGGTGAAACGCGCGCGAAACCCGAGATCTGGACCGACTGGGACAAGGTCAAGGGTCTGGCCGAAAAGATGCAAGAAGAGATGGTCAAGTTCAATATGGCGGCCAAGACCGGCAATATCGACACGATCAAGGCTGCGGCGGGAGAAACCGGCAAGGCGTGCAAAGCCTGCCACGACAACTACCGCAAGGAATAGTCGCACGCGGGCACGGCGCGGCTGTAGAGCTGCGCTGGCCACAATCGCCAAAACACAGCGCCTGCAGCGCCGCTTCATGACGGCTGCAGGCGTTTTGCATTGGGCGCTTTGACTTGGGCGCTGCCAAGCGTTCCGCTAACATCGCGTCCTGGTCGGCGTTGCCGCTGCGCGCCTGCGCCACGCTGTTCGATTCCGCGGGGCCCATTGCGCCGATCAACAGCCCGAGCAACTCCAGCCTGATTCCCGGCCGCGCTCCGAATGACAGTTTTCCGCTCCATTTCGCCCACCTTGCTGGCAGCACTTTGCCTGTGCGGCAATGCGGCGTCGCAATCGTTCGACGAACCCAGGCCCGGTGGCATATTCAACACACCGAGCGTCAACCCGCCGCAGTCTGCCCGCCAGCGCGAGACGCCCGGCACTGTGCCCCACCCAGGTGCGACGGGCGCCACGAGCCCTGCTGGTGGCGTCGGAGCCGCGGGACTCGCACCACAGGGCTTCGGCCAGCCGGCACTGAACCGACCCTCGATGCCCGGCACTTGGAATCAATTGGGGCCCTGGAATCAATTCGAACCGCAACTGCGGCGCGCCGATGCCGTGCCACCCAAACCCAGCGAGTTCCAGAAATTCATCGAGGCGGCCACCGGACGCCTGCTGCCGATCTTCGGCGCCAGCTTTTTCGCCGACTCTGCCGAGGGCCCGCCGACGCCCGACAATGTGCCGGCATCGGCCGACTACAGCGTCGGCCCGGGCGACGAAGTGATCTTGCGCGCCTGGGGTTCGATCGACGTCGACTACCGCAGCATCGTCGACCGCAACGGCATGCTCAACCTGCCCAAGGTCGGCAGTTTCAGCGTGGCCGGCGTCAAGGCGACGGAGCTGGAGAAACTGTTGCGCGTACAGATCGGCCGCCTGTACACCAATTTCAACCTCAGCGTCACCCTCGGCCAGTTGCGCAGCGTGAAAGTCTACGTCGTCGGACCGGCGCAGCGCCCGGGCGTCTATGCTTTGCCGGCACAAGCGACGCTGCTTTCGGCGATTGCCCTGACGGGCGGGCCTGCACCCTACGGGTCGATGCGCAAAGTGGTGCTGCGCCGCGAAGACAAGGACATCACGGAACTCGATTTGTACGACTTCCTGGTCTTGGGCGACAAGTCCAAGGACACCCAACTCGCCACCGGCGACGTGGTGGTTTTCCACTCGGTCGGGCCGCGGGTGGCGCTGAGCGGCGCCCTCGATCTCGCGGCGATCTACGAACTCAAAGGCCCGACTGAGACAGTACGCGATGTGCTTCGTTACGCCGGGGGCGCACCCGTGCTCGCCGACCGCAACCGCGCCCAACTCGAGAGAGTCGATGGGGCGCAGCCGCAAGCAGCCCGATTCGTCGAGGACTTCAGGCTCGACGACGTCGGGCTGCTCAAGACGCTGCGCGACGGGGATTTGCTGACCTTGCTCGCGATCTCGCCGCGTTTTGCGAACGCCGTGACGCTCAAGGGCCATGTCGCCCAACCCCTGCGCTACGCTCATCGCCCGGGAATGCGCATCCGCGACCTGATTCCCGATCGCGAGGCGCTGATTTCGCCCGATTTCTACCGGCGCAAGAACCTGCTCGTTCAGGTGCTCGAACCCGAGGAAGAAAAGCGCCCCGAGCCGCGCGTCGAGGCCGAAACCGGCGCGAAGGCTAACGCGGACTCGAATGAGCGCGCGGCGCGTCCTGCCCCCCCAGCCCCCCCGGCCCCCCTGGTGCGCAAGAGCGGCGGACGCGAAGACGATGCCACGGCCGCGGCCCGCGCCAAAAAGGCCCCAGCGGCGCTGTTCGACGAACTGAACTGGGACTATGCGGTCATCGAGCGACTCATCGAAAAGGACTTGAGTACACAGGTGATTCCATTCAATCTTGGCAAAGCGATTCTCGAAGGCGACCCGAGCCACAACCTCGAACTGTTGTCGGGTGACGTGGTGACGGTCTACAGCCAGAAGGACGTTCGTGTGCCTGTGGCGCGCCAGACCCGACTCGTCACGGTGGAAGGCGAAGTGGTGTCCCCCGGCGTGTACCAGTTGCGCCCCGGCGAGACCCTGAAGGGTCTCATCGATCGAATCGGCGGCTTCACGCCGCATGCCTACGTGTACGGGCTCGACTTCAGCCGCGAGGAGACACGCCAGCGCCAGCGCGAGAATCTGAACGCGGCGATCGCTCGTCTCGAAGCAGTGTCGGCCACACAGACTGCGCGCGCCGCGGCTAACCGGCGCGACGAAGTCACCGCGGTCAACGCGATGGCGGTGAGCAATGCAGCCACGCAGGCGCAGGTCGCTCGCCTCATGCGCCTTCAGCCCAACGGCCGGATCGCGCTCGAACTCAGTCCGGACATCAAGAACCTGGACGCCCTGCCCGACATACCCCTGGATCATGCCGACCGCATCAGCGTGCCCACGCGTCCGGCCTTCGTCACGGTCGACGGCGCCGTGGTGAACAGCAACGCTTTCCTGTGGAAGAGCGGCCGCACGGCGGGAGATTACCTCAAGCTCGCCGGGGTCGAAGAATCCGCCGACCCGTCCAATATGTTCATCCTGCGCGCCGACGGCACCGTCAACCACGCGGGCGACCGGCGCAGCTTCTGGCAGAGCAATGCGCTCGAAGGCGAAGTCGTGCAGCCGGGTGACGCGCTCGTCGTACCGAACCAGCTGGACTTCGAGACCTGGGGGACGGCCCTCACGCGCAACCTGAAAGACTGGTCGCAGATCTTTTCGCAATTCGGCCTGGGCCTGGCGGCCATCAAGGTGCTGAGGCAATAGGGGCTTGACCATGAAGCTGGACGATCTGTCGAGCGCCGTTCCCGAGCAGCAGTCCGTGCAGGACGAGTTCGGCCCCGGGTTCAGCATGGTCGACCTGTTGACCTGGGTGGGCGAAGGCAAGTTGCAGATCGGCGCCGCGACCCTGTTCGCGGCGCTCGTCTCGACCGCAGTGGCCATGCTATTGCCGCCGACCTATACCGCACGCACGACCTTGCTGGCGCCCCCCTCTCAGCAAGGCGGAGGTGCCTCGGCAGCCCTGGCGGCACTTGGAGCCGTGGGGGGCGCGGCCGGCGGGCTGCTCACCGGCGGCCTGGCTGCCAAGACCCCCGACGAACTCTACGTCTCCCTGCTCAAGAGCGATAGCGTTGTGCGTGCCCTCGATGCCCGATTCGACCTCAGGTCGCGCTACGAGTTGAAAACCTATGAGGCGCTGCGCAAGAAGATGCCCGATATGGTCAGCGTTGCCTCCGAGCGCAAAAGCGGCGTCATCAGCGTCGAGGTCGACGACAAGGACCCGAAGTTCGCTGCCGAACTCGCCAACGCGCATGCCGTTGAGATCGCGACCTTGCTGAGTCGCCTGGCCGTCTCGGAGGCGCAATTGCGCAGGGTGTTCTTCGAGCAGCAGTTGAAGGACGTCAAGGAAAATCTGATCAAGGCCGAACTCGGCATGCGCGCCGTGCAGGAAAAATCGGGCGTCATCATTTTGGACAAACAGGCCGAAGCATTGATCGGCGGGGCCGCGCAGTTGCGCGCGATGATCGCCCAGCGCGAGGTTCAGCTGAAAGTGCTGCGCACCGCGGCGACCGGCGAGAACCCCGATGTGCAGATGCTCAATTCGGAACTCGCGGCGCTGCGCACCGAACTGGCGCGCATGGAAAACTCGCGCGGCCGCGCGAGTGGCAGCGCGGTGGACATTCCCGTGGGCAGGATCCCCGAGGCGACCATCGACTACGTGCGTGCGAGGCGCGAACTCAAACTGCAGGAAACGCTGCTCGAGAGCATGGTGCGCCAGCTCGAGATCGCCAAGCTCGACGAAGCCAAGGAAGGTCCGGTGCTGCAGCAGGTCGACAAGGCGCTGCCGCCGGATCGGAAGTCGAAACCTCCGCGCGTGCTGATCGTCCTGGCGAGCGCGCTGTTGGCCTTGCTTGCGAGCCTGGTCTATGTCGTCTGGCACCGCTCCACGGCAGCGGCACGCGAACAGGATCCGCAGTACGCGCTGGCGTGGGCCGCAATGCGCCGCGCTTGGCGCTTGCGGCCCTGAGCGCGCGCGTCAGGCGCCGGAAGGCGACTGGCGGCTGGCGAAGGCCCGGCCGCCATACGAGCGGATGGGCTGACACCTCAG
>JBAQUQ010000184.1:0-2323 GCA_049297615.1 Burkholderiaceae bacterium | reverse complement strand
GCCGCGGCCTGGGCCAGACCCGCCTGCGCCGCGGCGAGCTGGGTCAAGGCGAGATCGAGCGCGGCCTGGCTGACGAAACTCTGGGTGCGCAGTTCGCGCGTGCGATCGGCATTCTGCTGCGCCGCGGTCAATGCCGCCTGTGCCTGCGAGACGGCCGCATCGGCACGCGCGACAAAGGCCTGGGGCTCGCGCGGATCCAGGCGCGCCAGCACCTGGCCGGAGCGAACCGTCTCGCCGGCCTTGACGAGCAGGGCCACGACATTGCCGCCGGACTGGGCTGCGACCGTGCTTTGCCTGACGGGTTGGAGCGTGCCGTCCAGGCTCATGGCGGCAGCCGCGCTGCTGCGCGCCACGGTCGTGATCGGCACGAGCACGCTCGGCTGCGCGGCATCGCCCAGCACCGGCCAGAAGGCGGCCAGGCAAAGCAGGAGGGTCGGAATCGGATGGTGGTTCAACATGGCGGCAACTCGTGGGTGGATTCGGCGACGCGGCGCGATGCGCGCTTCAGCGGCTTTGACTGTATACCCTGTAGGGTATATAGTCAAGCCGTGCCGGACGCTTCACTTTCACCGTCTTGTCCTCCAAGGAGCTTCGAATGAACCCCTCGCAAACGAGCGAAACCCTGAACCTCGTGTGCCCGAACTGCGCCACGAAGAACCGCCTTCCCGCGCGGCGCGCCATGGAAGAACCGCATTGCGGCAAGTGCAGCGCGATTCTGTTGCCCGCCGCGCCGATCGTATTGAGCGATCTCAACTTCGAGCGCTTCGTCGCCGGCACCGACCTGCCCGTGGTGGTGGACTTCTACGCCGACTGGTGCGGCCCGTGCCGCACGATGGCGCCGCAATTCGCGGGCGCCGCGGCCGACGCGAAGGGCCGTGCCCTGTTCGTCAAGGTCGACAGCGACGCCAGCCCGGCCACGGCGGCGCGCTTCGCGGTGCGCAGCATACCCACCGTGGTTCGCCTGAACCACGGCGCCGAGGTCGAACGCTTCAGCGGCGTGCGCGGCGCTGCCGATCTGCTTCGCTTCGCGCTGGGCTGAGGCGGCAATGCCCGCCGGGCCCGAGGTCTGCGCGGACGCGGCCTTGCACGCGAATCGTGGCGCGCGGTTGATCGCGATCAACGCCATGGCCGCGCCTGTGGTTAATCTGACGCCGTGAAGAAGGTCGACCTCTGGACGGGCTTCGCCTCGTGCAGTTCGCCGAGGGCCGTTGTGCGCAGGTGCTGCACGTCGGGCCGTTTTCCGAAGAAGGGCCGACGATTGCGCGCCTGCACGAGTTCATCGAAGCGAGGTCGGCACGCACCGGCAAGCACCACGAGATCTACCTGAGCGACATCCGACGCGTCCCCGCGGCCAAGTGGAAAACCATCATTCGACAGCCGATGCGCTGAGGCGCCGGCCCGCCCTGGGGGGCCATCCGGGGAGTGCCGCTTGATCGACCTTGTTTCCGACCCGGCAGCGGCGCGCAGCGACCCCGAAGCCTCGCTCGAAGCCAAGTTGCGCTTTCTCAGGTCGTACGCTGCGCCACCGGGCTCGAAATCTGCGCTCGAGTGCGTGGAGACGCATATGTCGTGGGTCTTTTTCGCCGGCGAGCGCGTGCTCAAGCTGAAGAAACCGGTGCGCTTTCCCTTCCTCGATTTTTCGACCCTGGGAGCGCGTGAGTTCTACTGCCGCGAAGAGCTGCGCCTGAACTCGCGCCTGGCACCGGGCGTCTATCTCGGCCTGCTCGCATTGCAGGCCGAGGACGGCGAGCTGACCCTCGTCCCCGCCCAGCGCCTGCCTGCACCGGGCAAGACGGTGGACTGGCTGGTGTCGATGCGCCGCCTGCCGGCGCAGCACCAACTGCAGCGTCGAATCGTCGACGCGCGGGTCCGGGCCCAGGACATCGACGCCCTGGTGGCGGTGCTGGCCGCGTTCTACCGGCACGCACCCGAGGCCGGCGTGACGCCGCAGGAGTACCTCGCCGGCTTCCAGCGCGAGCAGGCAGCGAACCGCGAAGTGCTGTTGCGCCCGCAGTTCGAACTGCGCGGCGTGGCGTCGGCACTCGAGCGCTTCGACACGGCGCTGCGCTTCCATGCCTCGCTGCTGGGCGAGCGCGCCACGCGCGGCCATGTGGTCGACGGGCATGGCGACTTGCGCCCCGAGCATGTATGGCTCCTGGTGCCGCCGGTCGTGATCGACTGCCTGGAGTTCAACGCTGCGCTGCGCCAGGTCGACCCGTTCATGGAGGTCGCCTTCCTGGCGCTGGAGTGCGAAATGGCCGGCGCGCCATGGATAGGGCCGCGCCTGCTCGAGGGCATCGCGGCCGCGCTCGGCGACCGGCCC
>JBAQUQ010000183.1:0-57218 GCA_049297615.1 Burkholderiaceae bacterium | reverse complement strand
GTGCTGGCGCTCGCCTGGCACCATCGCAGCCACGACGATGCGGGGCGCATGCGCCTGCGCAAAGTGTTCATCAAGGAGTTCCTCCAGGCCGGTGACATCGCCGACCGGGTGCTGCGCGCCGGCGATGTGGGCCACTTGCATGGCCATTTCTGCCACGGAGTGGCCACCATCACCTGGCTGGCCAGCCGCATGACTGGAATCGGCTTCAGTTTCACGGCGCACGCCAAGGATATCTACCAAGGCGAGCTCAACCCCGGCCGGCTGCTCGAACGCAAGATGGGCGCAGCGCGCTTCGTCGCCACCTGCACCTGTGCCAATGCGCAGGTACTGCGGGTGCGCCACGAGCGACCCGACGAGGTGCACGCCATCTACCACGGACTGGATACCGACTGGTTCGCCCCCGCGAACGAACCCACCGCGGCCAGGCAGGGCGAGGCACCGCTGATCCTGGCCGTGGGCCGCTTCGTCGAGAAGAAAGGCTTTGATCATCTCGTGCAGGCCTGTGCCCGCCTGCGCGATCACGGCACGCCGTTTCGCTGCGTCATCGTCGGCGAGAAGGGCAGTGCTTTCGACGCGATCGATTCGCTGATCGGCGTCTGCGGCCTGCGTGCCCAGGTGCAATTGCGCAGCGCGGTCGCGCAGGACGAATTGCGCCGCATCTATGCGCAGGCCAGCGTGTTCGCGCTGCCCTGCCAAATCATGGAAGACGGCGACCGCGACGGCTTTCCCAACGTCCTGGCCGAGGCCATGGCCATGGGCGTTCCCGTGGTGTCCACGCGCATCTCGGGAATTCCGGAGTTCATCGACGACGGCGTGCACGGTCTTCTCGTCGAACCGCGCGACGCCGATGCCCTGGCCCAGGCGTTGCAGCGCGTCATCGAGGACGACGCCTTGCGGCAGCGCCTCGCGCGCGCGGGCCGCCAGCGAATTTGCGAGCGCTTCGATTCGCGCCGCACCACGGTCGCGTTGCGTGATCTGTTCGCGCGCGAACTCGCGCGTGTGCCGCGCTCGAGCACGATCGTTGCGGCACCCGTGGAGGTCCGCACATGAGACTGGCCGATTCGCAGACAGCTTCGGCCCTGCCGGAGAGCGTCGAGATGGCAGTGGGCGCGCCCGTTGACGAGGCCAAGGACTCGATCTTCCTGCCGCCCTGGTCCACCCTGGACGACGCAGCCTTGCTCGACCACTTCCGTACGCCGCGGCCCGCGCACTTCGACTTGATCGTCGACGAGGCCGAATGCAGCACCGCCAAGATCGAGGCGCTGATGCTCGGGCGCTTCGAATTCAACGGCGAAACGTACGCACTGGCAGAACCCATTGCCTGGCTGAACAACCCGAGCGCCGATGTGGAGTGGCACATCCTGCTGCACAAGTTCTACTACGCGCCGGGTCTGGCGCGTGCCTACCTCGAAACCGGCGAGGAGCGCTACGCCGACCGCTGGGTCGGACTGATCGACAGCTGGATGGACAGCACGCAGGCGGGTTTCATCGCCGCCGACGTGACCGGCCGACGTGTGCAGAACTGGATCTACAGCCTGCGCGGCTTTGCCTGGGCGGGGGTGAAGCCGGCGCTGTCGGTGCGGGCGCGATTCTTCGGCCGGTTGCTGCGCTCGCTGCACGAGCAAGTGGAGTTCCTGTGTGCCCACCTCACGCCCAAGCGCAATCACCGCACGCTCGAACTGGCCGCGATCTTTCTTGCGGGAATCGCCTTCCCGGAGATGAAGCGAGCGGCGCATTGGCGCGAGTTCGGCTTGCACGAAACGCTCGACAACATGCGCAACGACCTGCTGGCCGACGGCGTGCACTGCGAACTCTCCACCGACTACCACCACCTCGCGCTGCGCAACTGGTTGAATCTGCGCCGCCTGGCGGCGCGGCATCGCGTGAGCGTGCCTGCCGAAATGGACCGGCTGCTCGAATCCGCCCTCGAATTCAGCATGCATGTGCACAAACCGGACGGCGTCGTTCCGGCGCTTTCGGACGGCGATCCGCGCAGCTTCCTGCCCCTGCTGGCCGAAGGCGCGCGGCTGTTTCGCCGCGACGACATGCGCTGGGTCGCCAGCCGCGGTTCGCATGGCAAGCCTCCCGCCCGGACTGCAGTGCACTTCGGTGCCAGCGGCTACACGGTGCTGCGCAGTGGCTGGGGCCGCGGTGCGGCCGATTTCGGCGCCGCCCAGTACCTGGTGTTCGACAGCGGCCCGCTCGGCGAGGGCAACCATGGCCACTTCGATTGCTTGAATTTCGAACTCGCAGCGGCGGGGCGCTCGCTCATCGTCGACCCCGGCCGCTACACCTATAGCGAAGCACCGATCGGCGAGAGCCCCGAGAACTGGCGCGTGCGGTTTCGCGGCACGGCGGTACACAACACGGTTTGCGTCGACGCACGCAACCAGACGCGCTATGTGCCCAAGGCGACCCAGCCAAGCTCGCGTCACGTGCCGGGATCGGTGCGCCACAAGATCGCCGGGCCGGCGCCTGAAGCCACGCTGCTGGAATTCGCACAGGCGCCGGGGCTCGCGCTCTTGCATGGGCGCGCGGCGAGCCATGAATACGATGCGCTGCACGACCGCTTCGTCGTGCTGGTCGACGGCGCCTACTGGATCGTCAGCGACGCGCTGCGCGCCCCCACCGTGCACGACTACGTGCTCAACTTCCAGCTCAGCGCGCCGGCCTGGGGCCGCACGCAACTGCGCCAGGGGAGGGCGGGCTCAGACGTGCAGCTGTCCAGCCCGCAACTCCTGATCGCCCAGCCGTCCCGGCCCGGCACTCGCGTCGAGGTGGTGCAAAGCTGGGTGTCGCAGGGCTACGGATCGAAAGAGCCGGCGCCCGCCCTGCGCTGCGCCGTCCACGCCGAGCATGCGGACTTCGATAGCGTTCTCGTGGCGTGGCAGCACACCGCGCCGCGTGTCGCCGTGGCGGAATTTCCCGTGCGCGGCGACGGCGGCGCGTCGGGCATTGCGTTGCGCATCGAGGTCGAGTCGGACGGCGCGGTGCAGGCGGACACCTGGTTTCACGCGCGTGGCGCGCCGTACCTGCCTTGGAGCATCTGCGGGCTGGCGTTCGCGGGGCGTTGGCTGCACCTCAGGCACGGCGCTGACGGCCGCGTCTTGCGCGCGGTTTCGCACGCGGGGGCGACACTGTACGGCGCGCGCGGCGCCTTGGCTCTGCAAGTGGCACAGGCGTGGCGGCCGGCATGAGGCAAGCACAACCCCTTCCTACCGATCCGGCGCTGCCGCAACTGCCCCTGGCCCTGGATACCGACTTGATGGCCGGCGTGTTCGAGCGCCTCGTGCGCGAGCGTCGTCCCGAGCTGCGCGTGCAGGCCTGCGTGATCGATCGCATCAAGTACCGGCCACGCCGCAATGTCGCTGTCTCGTACCGGCTGCGCCTGCATGACGGGCAGGGCGGTGGTGAGGTCGAACAACTCGTCGCCACGCGTTTTTGCGCTTCGGGCGAGAGCGAGCGCCGCTTTGCCAATGCCCATGCACGAGCGCCGCTCGACAGCGTGGCGGGGCCTGCCGTGTCCCACGTCGCCAGCCTGGATCTGCTCGCCACCTGGTGGCCGAACGACTCCAAACTCGGCACTGCCGCAGCACTTCTCGGCGGCCCGCCAGCGGCGCGCGAGCGCGTCGTGGGCGAGCTGGTCGGCGCCCTGACCGGCGGGCGTGGCCAGCTCGCCTCGTACACGCTCGCCCTGGCGCAGGTGGTTCCCGAACACCGCGCCTGCGCCCGGGTGGACTTGAGCTTCAGTGCCGAGTCGGGCGCCGCACGACAGACCCGCACGGTGTACGTCAAGGCCGACGTCGAGCTGCGCGGCGGCCTCACGCACGCCGTGATGCAGGCCCTGCGCCGCAGCGAAGCGCAGCGCGAAGGCCGCCTGCTCACTGCCCGGCCTGTCCTGTGGCAATCCGACGTGGGCCTGCACTGGCAGATGGCCCTGCCTGGAGTGGCCCTGCTCGACGCGGCGCCTGCTGTCGGTGCCGGCGCGTCCCTGCGCGTCGGTGCCTTGCTGGCCGCGTTGCATAGCGCCCGCACGCCGGCCGAGCGCTGTGCCGGACCGATCGAGTTGTGGTCTCGCTTGCAGCCCGTGATACAGACTTTGGCCGCGGTGGAGCCGCTCTGGGAAGACGAACTGCGTGGGCTCGAGCGCGGCTTGGCCGAAGGCGCCGACTGCTTGCGCGGCGAGGCGCCAGTCACCCTGCACGGTGACCTGCATCCGCGCAATATTCTTGTCACAGCACAGCGCTTGGGCCTCATCGACTTGGACAGCGTGTGCCAGGGCGCCGCCGTCCTGGACCTCGGTGACTGGGTGGCCGATGTGCTGTACCGGGCGATGCTCGGCGGCCAGGATTTGGGTGCTGCGCTCGCTCGCTGCCGCAGCTTCTTGAGCGGCTACGTGGCCGGCGGCGGCGCGCCGGTGTCCGAAACCGCACTCGCCTGGAGCACGGCGAACAGCCTGGTTTGCCAGCGCGCCTGGCGCGCTGTCGTGAACCTCAAGCCCGGGCGCTATGCGCTCGTCGAGCCGCTGCTTCGCACCGCGAGCGCCATCCAGCGCGCTGCTTCGATCGATGCAGCCCCACGGGCCGCGCACTGGCTTGCCGCATGATGAGCCTGGCCATGCCGCGCAGCGCCGTGCCCTGGGTCGACCTGGCTGCCGATCCCGATCCGCGGGAACTGCGCGCCGTGCTCCAACGCGGCCTGCACGCTGCGGGCCGGGCCGGAATCTGCATCGAGGATGTGCGTGTCTCCAAGGTGCGCCGCAGCAGCTCGGTGCGACGCCATCCCCACCCCGTCACGCTGTGCATGGAGCTCGCGCTGCGCGACACCGCGAGCGGCGCGCTGAGCAGATTGCAGCTGTACGGCAAGGCCTATCGAGACGGCGCCAGCGCGCGAGCGCTCGCCCAGGTGAAGCGCTCCGCGCTCGTCGCGCCGGCGTGGGGAGAAGCAGTCTCGCACCTGGACGAGTTGGACATGCTGGTGTGGGCCTGGCCAAACGACCCTTCATTGCCGCAGTTGGCGCGGCTGGTCGATCCGCTGCAAATCGGTGCGCACCTGCCTGGCGCTGGGTGCGATGGGGGTGGGGGTGTCGAATGCGTCGAGGTGCTGCGCTACGAGCCCGAGCGTCGCGCGACGTTGCGCTGCACGCTCGAACCGCGCGAGGGTGAGGTGCCGCGGCGGGTTCTCTATGGCAAGACCTTTTGCGACGACCATGCCCGGGTGCTGCTGAACCGCTTCGAATTATTCTGGCAACTCTCGCAAGACGACAGCGACGCGCCATGCGTGGCCCGGCCGCTGGGCTGGGACGCCGCGACCCGAACGCTGTGGCAGGAAGCGGCGCAGGGCACACCCCTGCTCACGGTGCTCGCCAGCATCGATCCGGCTGCGGCTCTCGAGTGTGTAGGCCGCGCATTGGCGCGCTTGCACCTCACCGCCGCGCCGACTGCGGCCGCGCGCTCGACGAGCCATTGGCTCGCCGAGCTGCGCCTGCGTGCGCAGAAGATCAGCCGCGCCCTGCCACAACTGCGACCTCGGGCCGAAGCCCTTGCCCAGCAGTTGGAACACGCCGCTGAACGCCTGCCACACGCGCGGCAAACGCTGATCCACGGCGACTTCCATCCCGAGCAGGTGTGGCTCGACGGCGCGCGCGTCGTGCTGTTCGATTTCGACGAATTCGCCATCGGCAACCCGATGGAAGACATGGCCGAATTCATCGTCAAGCTCGCCCAGGTCGAGCAATCGCCAGCGCGCCTCGAACGCCAAGTGGCGGCGCTGATCGACGCCTATCGAGGCCTGGCGCCGCATTGTTTCGATTCCGCCTGGCTGGAATGGCACCGTGCCATGCAGACCCTGCTTCAAGCGAGCCGGGCCTTCATCTACCAGGAACCGGGCTGGCGCGAACAGCTCGAATTGCGCCTAAGCGCGTGCGAGAGCATCGCGTCGGCTCTGTGCTCGAAGGTGACGGCATGAATCGGCCCTGCCAACCCAGCCGCCGGCAGATGCGCAGCCTGGTCCTGGCTTGCCTGAGGGAGCAGCGCTGGGCCATCACACTGGCGGTCCTCGGTTCGCTGGGCGTCGTACTCGCCGAATTGCTGGCACCGTGGCCACTGAAGATCATCATCGACCACGTCTTGCTCGCCAAGCCGCTGCCCGACAAACTCGCACCGTTGGGCGTCTTGCTCGAATGGGGCTCTTGGCCGGGGTTGGTGGCCTTGGCCAGTGCGATCGCCGCCGTCGCCTTGGCCTCCAGCACCTTTGCCTACCTGCAGCTCTACAACAGCGCCCGCGTCGGGCAGCGCATCACCTGGCGTCTGCGGGGTGAACTATTTGCGCACTTGCAGCGCCTGTCCTTGGCGTTTCATCGCAGCAGCCGCACCGGCGAGCTGCTCAACAAGGTCGCCGGCGATACCAATCTGCTGCGCGACATGTTTGCCGAATGGGCGCTGACCTTCGTGCGCAACGGGCTCACCCTGATGGCGATGCTGGTCGTGATGTTCTTGCTGAACTGGCAGCTTGCCGTGGCGGTCGCCACCACGCTGCCGCCGCTGCTGTTGACGATCCAGTGGCTGAACCGCAGCGTTCGCGACGCTGCCCGCGTGCAACGCCGGCAGGAAGGGCAGATGGCATCGCGCCTGAACGAGGTGCTTTCATCGATGGCGCTCGTGCAAGCCTTCGGCCGCGGACAGCTCGAAGAAACGCGCTTCCAGGCCGAGATCGAGGCCAACTACGAAAACGGCATTCGCAGCGCCCGCTCCACCGGTGCCGTGGTCACGGCCATTGCCGTGATCAGCGCCGTGGGGACCGCCATCACCGTTTTGCTGGGCGCCAGCGAGGTACTGGCAGGCCGGCTCACGCCGGGTGAACTGTTGATCTTCCTGGCCTATGTGGGCAGCCTGTACAAACCGGTGCGCGATCTCGGCCGGCTTTCGACGAAGTTCGCGCGCGCCTCGGTCAGCGCGCAACGCGTCGCCGAGATTCTGGCGATCGAGCCCGACATCGAAGACGCGCCCGACGCGATCGAGTGGAAGAACCCGGCCGGCGAGATCGTGTTCGAGAACGTCTCGTTCGGCTACACACCGGACAAACCCGTGTTGAGCGAGGTCTCGCTGCGCATCGCCGCGGGCGAGCGGGTGGCGCTGGTGGGATCGTCCGGCGCGGGCAAGTCCACCCTCATCAACCTGCTGTTGCGGCTCTACGAACCCACGCAAGGGCGCATCCTCATCGACGGAATCGACCTGCGCCGCTACTCGCGCGAGAGCGTGCGCAGGCAGGTCGGCATCGTGCTGCAGGACAATATGCTGTTCGCCGTGTCGGTGCGCGAGAACATCGCCTATGGTCGTCCCGACGCGCCGTTCGAAGCTGTCGAAGCCGCGGCGCGCCATGCGCGGGCGCACGAGTTCATCGTCGACCTGCCGCAGGCTTACGACACCGAGCTCGTCGAGCGCGGCGCCAGCCTGTCGGGCGGCCAGCGCCAGCGCCTGTGCCTGGCGCGTGCCCTGGTCAAGGAGCCGGCGATCCTCGTGCTCGACGAACCGACGGCATCCGTCGACGCGGTCTCGGCGCGCCTGATCCATGAAGCGGTAGCGCGTGTGCATCGCAATCGCACCCTGATCGTGATCGCGCACGACTACAGCGAGATGGCGCGCTACGACCGCGTCGTCGTGCTGCAGGGCGGCCGGCTGGTTGAATCGGGTTCGCACGCTGCGCTGCTGCGCTCACGCGGCGCTTACCTTGCCCTGGTGGAGAAACGCCATGCCTGATCTCATCGCAGCCCATGGGCCGCCTCTGGTTTTCTACTGCCAGCATTCATTGGGCATCGGCCACCTCACGCGCTCTTTCGCGCTGGCTGCGGCGCTGCGCCAGCACTTTCACGTCGTGTTCCTGAACGGCGGGAGGTTGCCGCCCGGTTTGCCGGTTCCCCAGGGCATCGAGCTCATTGACCTGCCGCCCCTGGGCATGGACGACGGCCACACCCTGGTCAGCCGCGACACCGGCCACAGCGATGTGGGAGCCGCGCTGGCGCAGCGCCGCGCGCTGATCGAAGCGGCGATCGCACGCCACCGACCTGCAGTGTTGCTGGTCGAGTTGTTTCCGTTCGGGCGCAAGAAGTTCGCCGGCGAAATCCTGCCCATGATTCGCCAGGTGCGCCGCCAGCCAGGCTGTGCAGCCCAGGTGATTTGCAGCTTGCGCGACATCCTCGTCGATGCGCGGCCCGACCAAGGCCGCCACGATGACCGCGCGCGCTGGCTGACCGACCGCTACTTCGACGCCGTGGTCGTGCACGCCGATCCGGCTTTTGCCAGGCTCGAAGAAAGTTTTCACCCGACCCGGCCATTGCGCACCGGCGTGCACTACAGCGGCTACGTCGTGGCGCGGCGCGCCGCACACGCCGAACTGCCGCGCGGCGCCCATGTGCTGGTCTCGGCAGGCGGGGGCATCGTTGGTGGTGCGCTGTACCGCTGCGTGCTGGAGGCGCGCGCGCTGCTCAGGGCGCCGCCGCCCTTGCGCATCGTCGCCGGGCCTTTCCTGCCCGAATCCGAATGGCTCGCGCTTGGCGAACGGGTGAGCGCCGATCACGGTGTGGAGCTGGTTCGCCAGGTCGGGGACATGGTGGCCGAAATGCGCCGGGCGCGCGCGTCGATCAGCCAGTGCGGCTACAACAGCGCGCTCGATATCATCGGGGCCGGAGTTCCTGCTCTCGTGGTGCCCTTCGAGACACCCAGCGAAAACGAACAACGCACGCGCGCGCAGCGGCTCGCGGCATTGGGGGCGATGCAACTCCTGCCGGCCGCCGAGCTCAACTCGGCGCGCCTCGCGCAGGCGCTGGTTGCTCTGCTCGAATTCAAGCCCGAGCCCGCAGCACTCGACCTGAACGGCGCGCAGCACACGGCACATTTGCTCGCTCGCTGGCAAGCCCGGCGAGCCCAGGAAGCGGCATGAGACGCATGGGGTTCGATCCTTTGCTGCTGGCGCTCGACCGGGCCGCCGCGCCCGTGAATTTTTTCGTTCGCGACGACGATGCGGGCTGGGCCGACGAGCGCTTGTTGGCCTTGCTGCGCGTGATGGACGCCGCCAATGTGCCGATCGACCTGGCGGCGATTCCCGCCGCGCTCACACTGCCTTTGGCGCGAGAACTGAAGGCGCGCCGCGGCGCCGGGCAAGGCATCGGCATCCACCAGCACGGCTATGCGCACGCCAACCATGAACCCGCCGGGCGCAAGTGCGAGTTCGGTCCGGCGCGCTCGCTCAGCCAGTGCGAATCGGACCTGCGACGCGGCCGCGAGCAGTTGCTCGATCTGTTGGGTGAATGCCTCGACCCGATTTTCACGCCGCCCTGGAATCGCCTCGGCCCGGACACGCCCGCCCTGCTGGGTAGGCTCGGATTCTCAGCACTGTCGCGCGATTTCAACGCATCGCCGCAGGGGGCGATCGCAGAGATTTCGGTGCACTGCGACTGGACCAAACAATGGCGCTTGGCCAACGCACAACAGACCGGCGCTCGGGAACCCATCGCATTGGCGTGCGTGGCGCGTGAGCTTGCGCGCCACGCCAGTGCCGGTGCGTGCGTCGGCCTGATGCTGCATCACGAAGCGATGAGTGACTCGGAGTTGGCAGCGCTGTCGCAGGGACTCGCTCGCTGGACTGGACATCCGAACGCGCGTTGGCGTCAGATGAGGGAACTGTGAAAAGCGCAGCCACCCTCTACCTCATTCGCCACGGGCGAACCGACGGCAACGGACATCATTACGTGGGACGGGAAGATTTGGAGTTGAATGCCACCGGTCACGCGCAGGCCGCAAGCCTCGCGCAGGCCTTGGCAAACGTTCATCTCGACGCCATCTACTGCAGCGTTCTGCGTCGCGCTCGGCAGACTGCCGCAGCCATTCTGGGCCAGCGCGTCGCTGGCGACGGCACGGCGCTGCAACTGCAGGCTCGCCGCGAGTTGATGGAGATCGACTACGGCGATCTTCAAGGCCGCCTGAAGCGACAGCATCCGTTGCACCTCAGAAGCGCCTACGCATACCAGCGCATGCCGGGCGGAGAAAGCCTGGCCGACGTCTATGTGAGGGTGGCCGCTATCGCCGAGGAATTTCTCGCGCGCCTGCGGCAGGGCGAGTCGTTCGCCGTCGTGGGGCATTACCGAAGCAATCAAATGCTGTGCTCGCATCTATTCGCTCAGCCCTTGGCCGCCGCAGTTGCCGAGCCGAGCTACCAAGCTGCGAACGGCGCATTGCTGTGCCTGAGGTTCGCCGATCCGGCCTGCGCCGACCGACTGGAGCTTGTGCCTTTTGCTTTGGGCCAGGCCCGCGCCGCAGTATCCGTGCCGAGCACGGCCTGAAGGCCTCGCCTATAGTTAAGCGCCTCACTCATACCGGCGCCCGATGAACCCCCAGACCGCTGCGCTGCGGCAAGACACGCGAACGATAGGCCTCGTGAGCCTGGCCCATGCGGTCTCGCATTTCTTCCACTTGATTCTGGCGCCGCTGTTCCCGTGGATCCGCGACGAATTCAGCCTGAGCTATGCGCAGCTCGGCGTCGTCATGTCGGTGTTCTTCGTCGTCTCGGGACTCGGCCAGGCCCTAGCAGGCTTCGTCGTTGACCGGCTCGGCGCGCGCCCGGTGCTGTACGCGGGCCTCGCGCTCATGATGCTTGCCGCGTTTGGACTGGCCTCCAGCCACACCTATGCCGCGCTGATGGTCTTTTCTGGCCTGGCAGGACTGGGCAACAGCGTTTTCCACCCGGCGGATTTCTCCATCCTGAATGCGCGAATCGGCAAGACCAGGCTCGGCCACGCTTACTCCGTGCATGGCTTGAGCGGGAGCCTGGGCTGGGCCGCGGCGCCGCTATTCCTGGTGGGCATTGCGCAAGCATCGAACTGGCGCACGGCCGTGTTCTGCGCAGGCTTGGTCGCCGCTGCGGTGCTCTTGCTCGTGATCGCGTTGCGGAGTTGGCTCACCCTGGAAGATCGTGGGCAAGCTCGGCTCGACGTTCGCGTGGCAGCGTCCGACGCAGGCCGCAGCGCGGCCGGGGCGGCCGCTTCCAAAGGCGAAAGTCAAGCTGAAGGCGCGTTGGACTTCCTGAAGTTGCGAGCCGTCTGGCTCGCCTTCCTGTTCTTCTTGTTTTACGCCGTAGCACTTGGGGGTGTGCAGAGCTTTGCCACCGAAGCGGCGCGCCAATTGCACGACGTGCCGGTGGCCTGGGCGGCGATGTGTCTGTCGATCTACATGGTGTGCG
The DNA here is from genome assembly GCA_049297615.1 of Burkholderiaceae bacterium. Classification (GTDB taxonomy): domain Bacteria; phylum Pseudomonadota; class Gammaproteobacteria; order Burkholderiales; family Burkholderiaceae_C; genus JAEMQF01. Next base: position 45,986 of record JBAQUQ010000183.1, on the reverse strand, counting down.
GCGCGGCGGGCATTCTGGCGGGGGGCTTCCTGGTGCACGACCCGCACAACGCCGAACGAGTCATCAGCTTCGGCTTCGGCGGCGCGGCGCTGTGTGCCTTGACGATCGGTGTGGTGCCCGGGCCGGCCTTCATGGTGCCGCTACTGATGGGCGTGATGGGGTTTGCGTCGGGCGTGTGCGGCCCGTCGCGCGATCTGCTCGTCAAGCGCGCCGCGCCGCCCAATGCGACAGGACGCGTCTATGGCGTCGTGTACTCCGGCCTGGACGTGGGCATGGCATTCGCGCCCACCCTGTTCGGCTGGATGATGGATCACAAGATGCCGGTGTGGGTGTGGATCGCCATGGCGTTCTTTCAAGCCGTGCTCGTCGTCAACGCGCTCACGGTGGGAAGGGTTTCGCGGCTCAAACTCGACGCAGCTCGAGGTTCGGCATGACGATTCAGCCAGGCAACAGCAGACCACGCCCTGCCGGCCATGCCCTGGTCGAAGCGCTGATCGCCCAAGGGGTCGATACAGCGTTCGGCGTGCCCGGCGAAAGTTACCTCGCCGTACTCGACGGCTTTCACGAACACCGCAGCTCCATCCGCTTCATCGCCTGCCGGCAAGAGGGCGGGGCGGGTTTCATGGCCGAGGCGCAAGGCAAGTTGAGCGGCCGCCCGGGGATTTGTTTCGTCACGCGTGGGCCGGGTGCGACGAATGCCGGCATCGCCGTGCACACGGCATTTCAGGACAGCACGCCCCTGATCCTGTTCGTCGGCCAAGTGGCCAGCCATCAACGCGACCGAGAGGCTTTCCAGGAACTCGACTACCGCCAGATGTTCGGCCCCGGCACCCTGGGCATGGCCAAGTGGGTCGGCGAAGTGCACAGCGCCGATCGCCTGCCCGAATACGTGTCGCGCGCCTTTCACACGGCGTTGCAGGGGCGACCCGGTCCGGTGGTGCTGGTGCTGCCCGAGGACATGTTGACGGCGCTGACCGCCGCAGCGGTGCTGCCGCGTGTCGAGCCTGCACACGCCTGGCCAGCGCCTTCGGCATTGCGCGACTTGCGCGAAATGCTGCTCGCGGCGCGCCAGCCCCTGCTGATCGCCGGTGGCGGCGGCTGGACGGCGCAGGCCTGTGCGGCCTTGCAGCGCTTCGCGCAGGGTTGGAATCTGCCCGTGACTTGCGCGTTCCGCTTTCAAGACTTGTTCGACAACCGTCATGCCCAATACGCGGGGGACGTGGGCATCGGCATCAATCCGAAATTGGCGGCGCGGCTGCGCCAGGCCGATCTCATCTTGGCCGTCGGGCCGCGACTCGGCGAGATGACAACCGGCGGCTACAGCCTGCTCGAAGCCCCGCAGCCGCGCCAACGCCTGGTTCACATGCACGCAGGCGCCGAAGAACTGGGTCGCGTCTATGTCGCCGATTTGAAGGTCCAGGCGTCGATGGCCTGTGCGGCCCAAGCCTTGGAGACACTCGCCCCGCCCACCACCCTGGCTTGGGGCGAATGGACCGCTGCCGCGCATGCCGATTACGAGGCGAACCATGTCGCGCAGGCGGTCGAGCCGCTCGACATGGCTGTTGTCGTGAAGACCGTCGCCCAGATGGTGCCGGCGGACACCGTATTCACGAACGGTGCGGGCAACTTCAGCGGCTGGCCACACCGCTACCTGCGTTACGCCGCCCTGCATCAGGGCGGCCGCACGCAGCTCGCGCCGACATCCGGGGCGATGGGCTACGGCGTTCCCGCGGCGATTGCCGCCGCGCTGCTCGAGCCGCAGCGCAGCGTGATCAACTTTGCCGGAGACGGCGACTTTCTGATGACGGGCCAGGAACTCGCCACGGCGATGGCCTATGGCGCCGGGCGCGGCGCGGGCAAGCTGATCGTGATCGTCGTCGATAACGGCAGCTATGGCACGATTCGAATGCACCAGGAGCGCGAGTATCCGGGGCGCGTCAGCGGCAGCGATTTGTTCAACCCCGATTTCGCGGCCTTGGCGCGGGCCTACGGATTTGCTGCCGCGACTGTCGAGCGGACCGCGGAATTCGAGCCGGCGTTTCGCGCCGCCGTGGCGCGCGAACAGCCGACCCTGCTGCACTTGAAGCTCGACTTGGATGTCAGCACCACGCGCAGCACGCTGAGCGCGATTCGCCAGGCAGCGCAACGGCCGCGCTGAGCCGCTGATCGAATCAGGCCGGCAGCAAGACCGCGATCTGCCAGAGGGCGAAGCCCGCCAACAGCAGCGCCGAAGCCGTGTTGACGCGCCGGCGCAAACGCGCATCGAAGCGTTCGCGCAGTTGGCCCACCGCTGAACTGAGCAGCAGCCACCACAGGGCCGAACCGACCAATACACCGGCGACCATGGTCCATGGCGCTGCCACCGTGAGGCGCCCAGCCAGTGCACCGAACACGGCGGCGAAGGACAAGATCGTCGCCGGGTTCGACAAGGTCAACACAAAGGTTCCGGCGAAACAGCGCAGCAAATCGGTGCCGCCGCGCACCCGCGCGACTTGTTGCGCAACCGGGGCGCGCCAGGTGCGGTAGGCCAGCCATAGGAGGAACACGCCGCCCACCAGGGCCAGGGGCAGACGCGCCGCGGTCATCGCATCGATCAATGCAGTCACGCCGAACGCACCCACTGCACCGTACAAGGCGTCGGCCGCGGCTGCGCCCAGACCGGTTGCAAGACCGGCACGCGGCCCGAGCTGCAGGGTGCGCTGAATCGTCAGCAAGCCGATCGGCCCCACAGGTGCGGCAATCGAGAACCCGATCATCAGGCTTTGCAGGAACAGGGCAAGCGCAGCGTCGGGCATTCGCGAACCGGCCAGGACAGGCCGCTGCTCCAGGCCGAGGCCTCAAGCCATTGCGCGCATCGACGCACTGGCACCGACGATGCGGTTCAGGGCCGCTTCGAGATTTGCCACCGTGCGGTCCACATGCTGGAGCTTGTCCAGGCCGAACAAGCCGACGCGGAAAGTCTTGAAGTCGGCCGGCTCGTCGCACTGCAACGGCACACCCGCCGCGGTTTGCAGGCCTTCGGCGAGAAACCTCTTGCTGCTGTGCAAGCCGGCGTCGTCGGTGTAGCTGACCACGACTCCCGGCGCCTGGAAACCCTCTGCGGCAACGCTGCGAAACCCTTTCGCCGCGAACAGGGTACGCACCTTGCGGCCGAGTTCCTGCTGCTGCGAGCGCAAGTGCTCGAAGCCACACGCCTGCGTCTCCAGCATCGCTTCGCGCAGCTGGGCCAATGCGTCGGTGGGCAAGGTCGAATGGTAGGCGTGCGCGCCGCCTTCGTAGGTTTCCATGATTTGCAGCCATTTGCGCAGGTCCATGGCAAAGCTGCTGCTGGTGGTCTTGTCGATCACCGCGCGCGCGCGATCGCTGAGCATCACCAGGCCGCAGCATGGCGATGAACTCCAGCCCTTTTGCGGCGCGCTGACGAGCACATCGACACCGGTCGCGCGCATGTCGACCCAGATCGCACCCGAGGCGATGCAATCGAGCACAAACAGGCCACCGACCTCGTGCGCTGCATCGGCCACCGCGTGCAGGTAGTTGTCAGGCAGCAGCATGCCAGCGGCGGTTTCGACATGCGGCGCGAACACGACGGCCGGGCGCTGCGCTCGAATCGCCGCCACCACTTCAGCAATCGGCGCCGGTGCAAAGGCCATTTGACGGCCCGGCCCCACAGGGCGTGCCTTGAGCACGGTCGAGTCCTGGGAGATGCGCCCCATCTCGAGAATCTGCGTCCAACGGTAGCTGAACCAACCGTTTCGCAACACCAGGGTCTTGCGATCGGTCGCGAACTGGCGCGCCACCGCTTCCATGCCGGCCGTGCCGCCGCCGGGAACGACGATCGCCGTTGGGGCCTTGTAGGCTTCTTTCAACACGCGCGAGATGTCGCGCATCACGCCCTGGAACTTCGCCGACATGTGATTCAGTGCACGATCGGTGAAGACCACGGAGTATTCGAGAAGGCCGTCGGGGTCGACCTGGGGCAGGAGGCTGGGCATGGGGGAGTCCTATCGCGCCGCGCGTTACGGCAAAGGTGCGCAGGGTAGCACTGTGGCGACGGCCATGTGCGAAATGCGGCACACACGGCTGGAAAAAGAACTCGCTTGCGGCGGTCTGCAGCCGATACCGTGACAACATCGCCGTGGCGCAGCGCCTTGCGTCCTACTCAACGGAGTCCAATCCATGATGCGTAAGCTTCTAAGCTGCGCCGCTCTGACCACCCTTGTCAGTGGCGCATTTGCGGGAGAAATCTACCTCGGCGCTGGTTTGCCCGGGGTCATGTTGGGTTTCGCGCAGCCGCTGAGCAGCAGCTTCACGGTGCGCGGCGATTGGGCGACGCTGGGCACGCGGACCAAGCAGGCAGTCGAAGAGGGCGTGACCTACGAAGCCGAGCTGGGGTTCAACCGGATCGGCGTGTTCGCCGACTGGTTCTACTACGGCGGACTGCGCATCACGGGCGGCGTGACCTTCAACGACCTCAAGGCGAACTACGTGGCGCGGGGCAATGGCACGCAATTCACGATCGGCAGCACGACCTTCACCTCCGCGACCGACGACCGGCTGAACGTGTCGATCAAGTATCCCAAGACCACGCCCTACCTCGGATTGGGTTACGGCCACCAAGCCAGCACGGGCTTCGGCTTCATCTTCGATATCGGCGCGTCGTACGGCAAGGCCACGGTCAGCGAGACGCACTCGGGGACGAACCTGGGCAATCCAGCCATCGTTTCGCAGGCGAACATCGACCAGGAAATGGCCCAGCTGCGCGAAGGTGTCGCCAGGGTCAAGATTCTTCCGCAGCTGAGTATCGGGATCAACTATCGGTTTTAGGACCCGCTGTGCGCCGGCAAGGTCGAACCGCTGGCACGGTTCGACCTTGCGCTCAACGCGTCAAGGCAGCACAGGGAGATTGGGCACCGTGGGCGTGTTGATGCCGCCGTGTCCTTGCAGCAGGCCCTGGTGGGCCGGCGCCAGGAACGGGAAGCGGCCGAGGAAGTCCTTGTCGTTGACCTCGACGCCCTTGGCCAAGCCGGCAGCCGGATTGCCCGCAGCGATCAAGCTGATCAGTACCGTGTTCACATTGACCTGATGGCGATTCGGCGCAGTTCCACCGCCCAAGCGCCGGCCGTTCGGGAAGCTCGAGTCGATCGCCGCATCGAGCGTGATCACGTCGCCCGTGAACCCGTCGGCCACTGGGATCGGTCGATTCAGGTTGATCGCGTTGATGATGTCGAAGCGGGGGCCTTTCAGCGAGGCCACCGTCGCAGGCGGAACGCCAAGCGCGGCGTAGATACCGAGTGCTTCAGCGTCACGCACGAGCACCGGGAACAACACGTCGGCGCCGAAGTTCGTCACGTCGTGCATCGGGCTGCTGCGCAGGTAGCGCGTCTGGCGCTGCGTTCCGACCAATCCGGCGTTGAACAGCGGCAGGGCGTTGCGGCCCACCTGCACCCACCTGCCCGAGCCTTTCAGCCCGGTGATGATATTGCTCGCGTCGACGGTCTGGGTCTGCTGGCGCTTGATCTTCGAATGCACGCGCAGCAGGCTGTTCGTCGAATTCGGATCGAGCACGCCGTTGTGCGGGATGCCGTGCGGGAAGATGTCGCTGATCGGCACCTCGAGCGCGATCGAGAACACGTTGAATCCGGTGAACACGTCTTTCGCGGGGTCGCGCCGCGCTCCGGGAATGCCGCCGAGATCGGACCTGACCAGATTGACGAGGTCGAAGATGCCTTTCTCGTCGAGTTGATAAGGGTCGTCGAACTGCCCGGCGATGATGCGCCCGCCGTTGGCGAGCGGGTGAATGAAGGTGTCGACAAAAGGCTGGTCATACAGGCCGACTTCGCGGCTTGTGGGATCTCCGGAGTCATAGCCCTGGAAGGCACCGAGACCGTACACGAGGCGGTCGGTTTGCGGACCGTGATTGTTCGGCAGCACGGCCAGATTCGCACCGAGAACGCTCGGCCGCTCGTCGTCGTCGTCGTCGAGGCGGTCGTCGCCGCGCGCGATGCGGCTGACCTTCATCGTCTCGGTGCCACCGGTCAACTGCCAAAGCAGTTCATTGCCGCCGCCCAATGGATCGGTGGGGCTCGGCGGCGCCTCGGGCGTCAAGGCGTTCTTGAACTCGACACGGTAGGTCACCTTGGACTTGAGGCTTGCGCCCACGCCCACGTGGAACTCGTAGCGATAGCCGTTGCACGCGCGCAAGCCCTGATTGCCCTGGCCCGGCTCGTGCAGAGGGTTGAAGTTCATGATCAGGTAGAGCTTGTCGTGCGTCGTGTTCGACACCCAGGCATAGGTGTCGGTGTTGTCGGCGCAGGGTTCGTTCAGGATCGCAAGCGCCTCGCGGTGGCTCGACGCTTGCGCGCCGAGGGCGCACGCTGCGAGCAGGGCCGCGGCGAGCGATTTCATGCACAGTCGTTTCATTTCGATCTCCTTGCACTGGCCAGCATGGGCATGCGTGACAGGCCTTCCCGCTGGCCGCAGGAAAACCTCGCCCGATGGGGTTCGGTGTTGCGGTAGCGTCGGGTCGTCATCTATGCGTAAGCCGCTGGGTCCAGAGACCCGTGTACGTAGAACAGCGCGCCAACGTCGGTCTGTATCGCACCGTGCCGGCTGCCTTGCGGCGCCAGTTGATACTCGCCGCCGCGCAGCAGCGTGTCGCCGATGAAGGCCTCGCCGGCGAGCATCAGGCATTCCTCTTCAAGGGCATGGCTGTGCGCGTTGACATGGGCACCGGCGCGCATGCGAACCAGCACCGAGCTGCGCGCGCCGCCACTCCACAACACCTTGATGCGAACACCGGGGCAGAAGTCCTGCCAGCTCGAGTCGTCGACCAGAGTCTGGAAGCGCGACGGCAGCACGGCGGATTCGGCGGGATCGCTCAGGCGCAGGTACAGGCTCGCACCGGCCGCACCGGCGCGCAGCGTGTGCACGGCGTCGTGCGGGGTGCAGGCGACGTCGCCGCAGGCGATCACCTCCGTGCCCATGGACAGTTGCCCGCCGAGCAAGACGAACTCTTGCTGGGTCTGGCCAGACGCACATTCCAGCGCGGCTGAGGGCGACAGTTCGACGAGCATCGAACGAGCCACCCCGGTACTCGCCAGCAATTTGCTGCGCGCACCGGCTTGGGTTTGCTGCCATGCGCCGGCGTCGCGCCGAACCGTATGGAATTGGCTTTCATGCGCATGACTGCGAATCACGCGCTGCAATACGCGCTCGCGCAGGGCGAGCGCCGGGTGCTCGGTGATCGATGCCAAGGCGGCGTGTCCGTTGATGGGTTTGGGTTTCATGATGTCGATGCCCCGGGTGCGTTGGCGCTGGGCGCCAGGTCGGTGCGAAGCGCAGCGAGCGCGCGGCGGATGTGCGACTTGACCGTGCCCAGTGGAAGCGCGGCCTGAGTGGCGATTTCTTCATGGGTGAGGCCGCGATAGAACGCCAACACCAGCAGTTGGCGCGGCAGCGGCGCGAGGCGCAACAGTGCGGCGTTCAGATGACGGTCGGCCTGCGCTGCCGAAATCAATTCGGCGGGGTTGGCGCTGCTCCCGAGCGCTTCGTTGTCATCACCTCGCAGCGTCTCGGGTTCGGGGTGCGATATCGCCTCGTCGCCACGCCGCAGATGATCCAAAGCACGAGTGCGTGCCAGTGTCAATAGCCAGGCCATCACGCTGCCGCGCCCCGAATCGAACCGCAACGCCTGCCGCCAGACTTGCCAATAGACGTCTTCCGTCACTTCCTCGGCACATTGCCGGTTGCGCGTAACGCAGCGCGCCAGGCTGTAGATGCGGCCCACGGTTGCGTCGTAGAGATCGGCCAGCGCTCTTTGATCGGCGCGTGCAATACGCCTCACCAGTCCAGTCAGGCGCTGCTCTTCGGCCGGGTCGGCGCTTCGCGCGGGGCGCAAGTTCTTCTTGGAGGGTGGCGCGAGTGGTGTGTCGTCAACGTCGCATGGATACGATCCGAACATCACATCGATGCCGAGGGCCAACCCGTCCGACCCGGACGGTACTGCGTGTGTCATCTCTGGGTCCTCCAAGTCGGTCTGTGAAGTCATGGCCGGGTATACGCAGGGCTTGAAAAACCGGATGCGCGATTTCCGAGTCGAGTGCGCGTCTTCAGCGAGCGCGTGCATCCATTTGTCCTTGCCTTGCGTATCAGCAGCCAGACGCGGATCAATCTTCGAGCGGTGCCAGCGGTTGGCTCCAGTCCCGAGCTTGGTTCGCAGCCCGGCGGGGCTCCGCCGGAGCACGCGTCGCGAAATCAGGATCGACACGACCATGGCCATGCGTTTGAACTTGTCCGCCACGCTTTCGGTCGCAGCTCTCGCGGGCCTCGCAGTGTTTGCCGCGCTTGCGGCGGTCGCGACGGTTGCGGCGCTTGCACTCGGGATGGCACTGGTCGCAGGTGCGGCCCAGGCCGGCGTGATCACCCCGACCTACGACGCCCAGGTCATCGAAGTCCTCCCTGGCGCGAGCGGCCCCCGTCGCGACGACCGCCGTCTGCGTCAACAGTGGAGCGCCCAGCCGGGCAACGCGGCGCTCGCCGTCGCCCTGGCGAAACGCTATCTCGAACGCTCGCGCGAACTGGGCGATCCACGCTTTGCCGGCCAGGCCATGGCGACGTTGCAAGCCTGGCCCGATGCCGCAAACGCGCCCGACGAAGTCTTGCTGATGCTTGCCACCCTGCAGCAATACGTGCACGAGTTCGACGCTGCAGCGGAAAACCTCGAGCGCTTGGTGCGACGCAGCCCGGGTTCAGCGCAGGGCTGGTTGACCCTGGCGACGGTGCGCCGGGTCCAGGGGCGGCTCGCCGCTTCGCAGCAGGCGTGTGAAGGGCTGGGCGCCGCGGGCGCGCTGTTCCACGCGCGGGCCTGCTCGGCCGAAAACTCGGGACTGCTCGGCGAGTTCGACCATGCACGCAGCGTCTTCAATGAATTGCTCGCGACTCGCGGTGCGGCGGCGCCAACCCGCGCCTGGCTGATGACGTCTCTGGCCGAACTCGAATCCCGGGCGGGCCGATTTGCCGCAGCCGAAACGGCTTTTCGCCAGGCGCTGGAGGCGTCGGCAGACCAATACACACTGATCGCCTTGGTCGACCATTTGTTGCGTCAAGGGCGAAATGCTGAAGCGCTGGTTTGGCTGAAGAACCAGCCGCGTAGCGACGCAGTCTTGTTGCGCCTGGCCATGGCGGGGGTCCTCGACAACACGGCGCCGGGCCGCAGCGACGCGAACGAAATGCGCCTGCGCGTAGCACAAGCCAGCCTGAGGCCCCAGGCGCGCGCCGCCCACGCCCGCGAGCAGGCGATGTTCGCGCTGTGGGTCGATGGCCAACCGCAGCGCGCGCTGGAACTCGCCCGAGAAAACATTCGCAAGCAGCGTGAGCCCACCGACGTTCTCGTGTTCGCACAGGCCGCGCGCGCCTCGGGTCAACGCGAAGCGTTGCTCGAAGTCGAGGCACTGCGCCAGGAGATCGGACTTCATGACCGGCGCATCGACGAACTCTTATAGTGCCTTGCGCGATGCGGCGCTGCGTGCCTTGGCCTTGCTGATCGGCGCTGCGCTGGCCATGCCGGCGGCCGCCCACAAAGCCAGCGACGCCTACCTGCTGCTCGAAGCGCCAGCCCCCGATAGCCTGCAAGCTTCCGGCCTGCGCGTCGACATTGCGCTGCGCGACCTCGATGCAGCGCTGGACATCGACGCCGATGGCGACGCTCGTTTGACCTGGGCCGAGGTGCGCGCTGCGTTCCCTGCGATCGAAGCCTATGTCCTGCAACGCGTCGAAGTCGCCGGCTGCGCCGCGCAGCCGCGTGCCCGCGCCTTGGAGCAGCGAGCCGATGGCGCCTACGCGGCACTAACGCTGGCGCTGCAATGCCATTTGCCCGCCGAGCCCCTGGTTCGCTACAGCGTACTGCGCGAAATCGACCCGACCCATCGCGGCTTGCTGCGCATTCAACGCCCCGGCGAGCCGCCGGTTCTGCGGGTGCTCGTTCCAACGGCGGACGTGACTGCCCCAGCCATTGCGCCAGCCACCGGCACGACCGGAGCGCCGCGTGTCGGCACAGCCGGCGTCCCCATCGCCGACACAGCGTCGGCGAAGACGCCGACGCGAGCGGCGGGCGAGCCCAGCACTGCGGGTTTCCTCGCCGAAGGCATCCGCCACATCGTCTCCGGTTACGACCACGTGCTGTTCCTGCTGTGCCTGCTGCTGCCCGCGGTGATGCGACGCACACGCGAGGGTTGGCAACCTGTCACGCAGCTCGGGCAGGCGGTTTGGCCTGTCGCGGGGATCGTCACGGCGTTCACTGTCGCCCACTCGCTGACGCTCACGCTTGCAGCATTGAAACTCGTGGCCTTGCCGGCCGGCTTCATCGAACCCGCGATCGCTGCGACGATCGCCCTGGCTGCGTTGGACAACCTGCGGCCGATCTTCCGAGGCCATCGTGGCATCGTGACCTTCGGCTTCGGCCTGATCCATGGCTTCGGCTTCGCCGGGGTACTTGCCGAACTCGATCTGCCGGGCACGGCATTCGCATGGGCCTTGTTGCAGTTCAATGTCGGCCTGGAGCTCGGGCAGTTGGCGATCGTTGCGCTCGCCACCGGCTTGCTTTTCGGCGTACGCCGCCACCAATCCTACCCGGGGCTGGCGATTCGCGGCGGTTCGCTCGCGGCAATCGTCATCGGCGTGCTATGGTTCATCGAGCGAATCGCCGACGTGTCGCTGCTGCCCATGTAGATCGGGCACACTACAATCGCGTCTCCATGACGAACAAGAGCGAGAAAGGCATGCGGGTTATGACACCGCGAACTTGCGCCTTCGTGACGAAGGCCTAGAGCGTTCGCGCGCGCACGGTCCTCACCTACATTGTTCTTCTCAGGTCCCCAGCAAGGCGCGGCATGTTCCGCGCCTTTTTGCATTCTGTGGAGTCGCCATGATCAGGATTGCCCTTCCCGACGGTTCGCACCGGGATTTCGAACAGGCCCCGACAGTGGCCGAAGTGGCTGCGGCCATCGGGCCGGGTCTGGCCAAAGCGGCGCTGGCTGGGCGTGTCGGAACGGGCGAGGGCACACGAATGGTCGACACCAGCCACCGCATCGAAGCCGATGCGGCGCTGGCCATCGTCACCGAAAAGGACGCCGACGGCCTGGAGTTGATCCGCCACTCGACGGCGCATTTGCTCGCCTACGCCGTCAAGGAACTGTTTCCCGACGCCCAGGTGACGATAGGTCCCGTCATCGAAAACGGCTTCTTTTACGATTTTTCCTACAAACGGCCGTTCACACCGGAAGACTTGAGCGCTATCGAGACCAAGATGGTCGAGCTTGCACGCAAAGACGAAAAGGTCGAGCGCCGCGTCATGCCGCGGGATGCTGCGGTGGCCTATTTCAAGAGCCTGGGCGAGTTGTACAAGGCGGAAATCATTGCCTCCATTCCAGCCGACGAAGACGTCACGCTTTATCGCGAAGGCAGATTCGAAGACCTGTGCCGCGGCCCGCATGTGCCCAGTACCGGGCGCCTGAAGCACTTCAAGCTGATGAAGTTGGCGGGCGCCTATTGGCGCGGTGACCACCGCAACGAGATGCTGCAACGCATTTACGGCACGGCGTGGGCAAGCAAGGAGGCACTCGCCCAGCACCTGACGATGATCGAGGAAGCCGAGAAGCGCGACCACCGGCGCCTGGGACGCGAGCTCGATTTGTTCCATGTCGACGAGCACGCGCCGGGTCTGGTGTTTTGGCACCCCAAGGGCTGGACGATCTGGCAAGGGGTCGAGCAGTACATGCGCCAGGTGTACCTGGAGAATGGCTATCAGGAAGTGAAGGGCCCTCAAATCCTCGACAAAGGCCTTTGGGAGAAGACCGGCCATTGGGACAACTACCGCGACAACATGTTCACCACCGAGTCGGAAAAGCGCGAGTACGCGCTCAAGCCGATGAATTGCCCGGGGCATGTGCTGATCTTCAAGTCGCAGCTGCGCAGCTATCGCGACTTGCCGCTGCGCTACGGAGAGTTCGGCCAATGCCATCGCAATGAACCCAGCGGCGCACTGCATGGGATCATGCGGGTGCGGGGCTTCACCCAGGACGATGGGCACATCTTCTGCACTGAGGACCAGATCCTCGACGAATGCGTGGCCTACACGGCCTTGCTGCAAAAGGTCTACTCCGATTTCGGCTTCGTTGACATCATCTACAAGGTTGCTACCCGGCCGGCGAGCCGAGTCGGCACCGATGCGCAATGGGACAAGGCCGAAGACGCAGTGATGGAGGCGCTGCGCCGGTCCGGCTGCGAGTTCAGCGTGTCGCCCGGCGACGGTGCCTTCTACGGCCCGAAGATCGAATACACGCTCAAAGACGCCATCGGCCGCCAATGGCAGTGTGGAACCATGCAGGTCGACTTCAATACGGCCGAGCGGCTCGGGGGCGAATATGTGACCGAGACCAGTGGCCGAGCCAACCCCGTGATGCTGCACCGGGCCATCATCGGAAGCTTCGAACGTTTCATTGGCATTCTGCTGGAACAGTACGCTGGCGCCTTGCCAGCCTGGCTGGCACCCGTGCAGGCAAGCGTGCTCACGATCACTCAAGCCCAGGCTGACTACGCCTCGAACGTGGCCAAGGCGCTGCGAAAACAAGGACTTAGGGCCGAGGCCGACTTACGGAACGAGAAAATTGCCTATAAAATCCGCCAGCATTCATTGCAAAAGGTTCCATTCATCCTTGTCGTGGGCGACAAGGAGAAGGCAGATGGGACAGTTGCCGTGCGCGCCCGGGGCAATAAAGACCTCGGGGTTTTGCCTCTGGCCGACTTCACGTCGATGCTCGCCAGCGGCATCCTCCAGCGGACTTGACCAAGTATCCGGGCGCGTTGTGTTTTTTATCGGATTCCACCTGCCTGGGGGTCCGCTGAAAGGGTCTGAACATCGCTACATCTTTTGCTGACCGCCGTACTCCGAACGCAGAGCGCAAACACCGCCTGAACCGCGAGATTCTGGCGCCGGAAGTCCGCCTGAACGGGCCTGACAACGAATCCCTTGGAATCGTGGCCATCACCGAAGCGCTGCGCCTGGCGGGTGAAAAAGACGTCGACTTGGTCGAGATTGTCGCCCTGGCAGACCCTCCGGTGTGCCGCCTGATGGACTACGGCAAGTTCAAGTACCAGGAGCAAAAGAAGGCCGCAGAGGCCAAGTCGAAACAGAAAATCGTCGAGGTCAAGGAAGTGAAGTTTCGACCCGGTACCGACGAGGGCGACTATCTGATCAAGATGCGCAACTTGCGCCGATTCATCGAAGAGGACGGCGACAAGGGCAAGGTGACGCTGCGCTACCGGGGTCGCGAAATCGCCCACCAGGACATCGGCATGCGATTGTTGGAACGTATTCGCGATGAGTTGGCCGATGTGTCAGTGGTGGAACATATGCCCAAGCTGGAGGGGCGGCAGATGATCATGGTGCTGGCACCCAAGCGCAAGCAGTAGGCGGATGAGCAAGCACGGTCCCGAAGCCTCGGAACGGGTCGCCGAGGTTTCGTCATAAGCGACTGCAGGCCTGAAGACGGCAAGAGTTTGCCGGCGCCTGCTGGAGCAATATAGAAGGAGTAATGATGCCCAAGATGAAGACCAAGAAGAGCGCGGCCAAACGGTTCCGCGTTCGCCCGGGAGGCACCGTGAAACGCGGTCAGGCGTTCAAGCGCCACATCCTCACCAAGAAGTCCACGAAGAACAAGCGCCATTTGCGCGGCACCCTGAACGTGAACGAGACGAATATGGGCCAGATGGCGCAAATGCTGCCATTCGCTGGTCTCTGAACCCCCCGGAACCCAAGGAGAAGCCATGTCCCGCGTCAAACGTGGTGTCACAGCCCATGCTCGTCACAAGAAGATTCTCGCGCTCGCCAAAGGGTTCCGCGGCCGGCGCAAGAATGTTTTTCGCATCGCCAAAGAAGCGGTCATGCGCGCTGGGCAATATGCCTACCGCGACCGCCGCACCAAGAAACGCGTGTTCCGCAATTTGTGGATCGCACGCATCAATGCCGCCAGCCGTGGCTTGGGTGTCACGTACAGCAAGTTGATGGCAGGCTTGAAAAAAGCCTCGATCGACATCGACCGCAAGGTTCTTGCCGACATGGCGGTTCATGATCCGGCTGCTTTCGGCAGCATCGTCGAGAAAGCCAAGGCTCACCTGGCTTGACTGCCTTTGCACGGTCCGCGCAGCAGCGCGTGGGCCTGTTGAGACTTCAGGCCGGCCTCGTGTTCGGCCTTTTTTCTGACTCCGGACGAGATTTTGGAACCCACGGACGACCTCGAAGCTTTGGTGCGGCAGGCGCGAGATGAATTTGCGCGAGCGCAGGCGAGTGCCGAACTCGAGGACGCCAAGGCGGGGTTTCTCGGCAAAGCCGGACTCGTCACGCAGTTGCTCAAGGCGCTCGCCGGACTGACGCCGGAACAAAAGAGAATTCGTGGCGCGCAGATCAACGGCGCCAAGGAGCGCATCGAGGCTGCCTTGCTGGCGCGCCGCGAGGCGCTGGGCAATGCCCGGCTCGACGCTCAGCTGCGCGCCGAAGCCCTCGATGTCACCCTTCCCGGGCGCAAACGCGGCGGCGGTGGCGTGCACCCGATCTCGCTCGCACTCGAACGCATCGAAGCGATCTTCGGATCGATGGGCTTTGATGTCGCCGACGGCCCCGAAATCGAGACCGACTGGTACAGCTTCACGGCACTGAACAACCCCGAGAACCACCCTGCGCGTTCGATGCAGGACACCTTTTACGTCGACATGAAAGACGCCGACGGGCGTTGGCTCAACTTGCGGCCCCACACCTCGCCGATGCAGATTCGCTACGCCCGCGCGCATGCGCGCCGCTTCGAAGGCGCGGCCGACATGCCCGACATTCGAGTGATCGCGCCGGGGCGGACCTACCGCGTCGACAGCGACGCAACGCATTCGCCGATGTTCCACCAGGTCGAAGGACTGTGGGTCGGCCGTTGCGTGAGCTTTCGCGACCTGAAGGCGCTCTACCTGGGATTTATTCAGGCCTTCTTCGAGACGACGAAACTGAAGCTGCGGTTTCGCCCGAGCTATTTCCCGTTCACCGAACCGAGCGCCGAGATCGACGTGATGTTCGAGTCCGGGCCCCTGCGTGGCAAGTGGCTCGAGGTGTCGGGGTCGGGCCAGGTGCATCCGCAGGTGATCCGCAATATGGGCCTGGATCCCGAGCGTTACATGGGATTCGCCTTCGGCTCGGGCATCGACCGCCTGGCAATGCTGCGCTACGGCATCAGCGACTTGCGCTTGTTTTTCGACGGCGACTTGCGATTCCTGTCGCAATTTCGCTGACGCACGAGGCAGACGCGATGCAGTTCCCCGAATCCTGGTTGCGCGAGTTTTGCAACCCCGCACTGAGCAGCGCCGATCTGGCCGAATTGCTCACCATGGCGGGCATGGAGGTCGAAGACTCGCGCCCGGTTGCGCCCGCGTTCACCGGCGTCGTCGTCGCCCAGGTGCTGGAGGTTGCGCGCCATCCGAACGCCGACCGCTTGAGCGTGTGCCGCGTCGACGCAGGAACGGGAACCGTACTGAACATCGTCTGTGGTGCACCCAATGTGCAACCGGGCATCAAAGTGCCGTGCGCGATGGTCGGCGCTTCGCTGCCGGCTGAACAAGACGGTTCACGTTTCGAGATCAAACTCGGCAAACTTCGCGGCGTGGAAAGCCAGGGCATGTTGTGTTCTGCCCGCGAACTCAAGCTGTCCGACGACCACGGTGGTCTGCTGATCCTGGCCGAAGACGCTCCGGTGGGCCAGGACCTGCGCTCGCAATTGCAGCTCGACGACAACATCCTCACGCTCAAGCTCACGCCGAACCTGGCGCATGCCTTGAGCGTCTACGGCGTGGCACGCGAAGTCTCGGCCTTGACCGGCGCGCCGCTGCAAACACCAAGCTTTCCACCGGTGCCGGCTCAGCACCGCGAGAAGCTGCCGGTGAGGATCGAAGCGAGCGATCTGTGCGGCCGTTTCAGCGGTCGGATCATCCGCGATGTCGATCCCCAGGCTGCCACGCCGGCTTGGATGGTGGATCGGCTGGCGCGCTGTGGTCAGCGCGCGGTGAGTGCACTCGTGGACATCTCGAACTATGTGATGTTCGAATACGGCCGGCCGACGCATATTTTCGACCTCGACAAGATCCAAGGGGGCTTGAGCGTTCGCTGGGGCCGGGTCGGCGAAAAGCTCGAACTGCTCAATGGCAGCACGATCGATCTGGACGACCAGGTCGGCGTGATCGCCGACGAAGACGCTGTCGAATCGCTCGCCGCAATCATGGGCGGCAAGGCAACTGCTGTTTCGAACGCCACGCGCAATGTCTACGTCGAGGCTGCATTCTGGTGGCCGCAAGCGGTGGCCGGCCGATCGCGGCGTTTCAACTTCACCACCGAAGCCGGTCACCGCTTCGAGCGCGGCGTCGATCCGGCCTTGACGGTGGACCACATCGAGAGGATTTCCAGGCTCATCATCGACATTTGCGGGGGCAAGGCGGGACCCGTGGACGACCAAACCACCTTGCTGCCAAGAGCCGAGCCCGTGACGCTTCGAGTCGATCGTGCGGCAAAAGTCATCGGAATGCCGATCAGCCAAGCCCAGTGCGAAGGCGTCATGCGTCGCCTGGGCCTGCTGTTCAAGAGCGAGCCCGGCCGCCTGAGCGTCTCGCCGCCGAGTTGGCGCTTCGACCTGAAGATCGAAGAAGACCTGATCGAAGAAGTGATCCGCGTGCTCGGCTACGACACGCTGGGCAGCGTGCCGCCGCGGGCGACGCTCGCCCCCCTGGTGGCCAGCGAAACGAGGCGCACGAACTCGCGCTTGCGCCGCGATATGGCCGCCTTGGGCTACCAGGAGACGATCAATTTCAGCTTCGTCGAAGAGCGCTGGGAGCATGAATTGGCCGGCAACGCCCAGCCGATTCGGGTGCTCAATCCAATTGCCAGCCCGCTGTCCGTGATGCGCTCGAGCCTTCTGGGCAGCCTGCTCAGCGTGTTGCGCTACAACCTGGCGCGCAAATGCGACCGCGTGCGGGTATTCGAGCTGGGACGTGCCTATTTTCGCGACGCAGGCACGCTGAACGACGACGCAAACGTTGCCGGCTTGCGCCAGCCGCTGCGCCTGGGTGGCTTGGTGTACGGGGCCGCTGACGAGCTTCAGTGGGGAGTCAAAGAGCGCGCTGCCGATTTTTTCGACGTCAAAGGCGACATCGAAGCCCTGTTCGCTCCCCGCCATGTGCGGTTCGTGGCCGGGGAACATCCTGCCTTGCACCCGGGGCGAAATGCCGGCATCGAGTTGGATGGGCGCCCACTCGGCCACGTGGGCGAACTACACCCGAAATGGCGCATGGCGTACGAACTGCCAGGCGTGCCCCTGCTTTTTGAACTCGACGCTGGTACGCTTTTGGAGCTTTCCCTACCCAGCATGACGCCCGTGGCCCGCCACCAGCCGGTGTGGCGCGACCTCTGTGTGATCGCGGCCGAGGCGGTGGCTCACGATGATTTGGTGCAGGCCATTGTTTCCGCCGGCGCCCCCCTGGTACGCTCGGTACGTCTGTGGGACATCTACAAGCCCGCCACGGCAGCTGGCGACAAGGAAGGCGGCATCGGCGCCGAAGAACGAAGCCTGACCTTGCGATTGGAATTGCTGGACGACGATGCGACACTGACTGAAGATCGAATCGACGCCGTGGCGGCCAGTGTGCTTGCCGCGCTCAAACAGCGCCACGGGGCACGCTTGCGGGCTTGATCTGCACGGGGGAGATGACACGAATGACGACATCCGGGCGCACCGAAGGCGGCCTGGGCGTGATCGAGACGCCAACGCTGACCAAGGCCGACTTGGCTGAGTTGCTGTTCGAGCGCCTCGGCCTGAACAAACGCGAGTCCAAGGACATGGTCGAGGGTTTCTTTGACATCATCCATTCCACCCTCGCCACGGGTAAAGACGTCAAGCTGTCGGGTTTCGGGAATTTCACAATTCGAAGAAAAGCGCCCCGGCCTGGCCGAAACCCGCGCACCGGCGAGGCCATCCCGATTGCCGCCAGACAAGTTGTTACCTTTCACGCCAGCTCCAAACTCAAGGCCGCCGTGCAAGGTGACATACCTTTGGGAGACGAGTTCGAGTAAAGTCTAGCTTTCTCTCCGGAACTTATTGATTCTTATGGAGAAAGCACTTCCTGAAATCCCAGCAAAACGTTACTTCACGATCGGTGAAGTCAGTGAATTGTGCGGCGTGAAGCCGTATGTTTTGCGCTACTGGGAGCAGGAGTTCAGTCAGCTCAAGCCGATGAAGCGGCGCGGAAACCGACGTTATTACCAGCACCACGAGGTCCTGCTGATCCGCCGCATCCGGGAGCTGTTGTATGACCAGGGCTTCACGATCAGTGGGGCGCGCAACCGCCTGTTTGAAATCCCTCAGCGAGAGTTCAGCCCACCCTTATCCGGGCTCGAGGAGTCGGTCGACGCCGTGAGTGAATCCGTAAATGAGCCCGCGGTCGCATTGGCGCTCACCCAGACTGGCGCAAGCACCTTGTCGATTCCGGCGCGACCGCGCAGCACCGCTGAACTCACGGTTGACCAGGTGCGCGACGAACTGCAGTCCATTCGATCCCTGCTCACGCCTTGAAATCAACGCCGCGAGTCGCGACCCTATAATCGTCCAACATTTCGGGGCGTAGCGCAGCCTGGTAGCGCACTTGCATGGGGTGCAAGGGGTCGCGAGTTCGAATCCCGCCGTCCCGACCAGGGTTAGAGTTAGAGAAGGGTCAGCCGCTTAAAACCGTCTGACCCTTTGTCCTTGTATCCGGGCCTTCGCTCAAGCCCGCGCCAGGCATCCGGCCGACTTTGACGGCGAAGCCGTCGCGCTCCGGGCTCTCAAGGCGGAGCCACGCTGACGCCGCGCACGCCGTGCTTGTCGATCAATTCCGCCACCAGGCCGGTCTTGATCTGCTGCACGAAGTCCTGCAGGTATGCCGCCGCGGCCTTGCGGGCGAGCGGCGTGCCGATGGCCTGCTGGATGGCGGTGAAGCGGCCTTCGAGGATTCGCGAACCCGGGTGTTTGCCCTGGTCCTGCACCAGGCGCGGTTTCAAACCCGCCAGCACGTCGAGGCGTTCGCGCAGGAACAACTGGTAAGACGCTTCGATGCCCTCGGCGCGGTGCAGGGTGGCGTGTTTCAGAGTACGCCGAAGGTACATGTCGTAAGCCGTTTTGTCGCCGACGGCGATGCGGATACCCGGGCGATCCACGTCTTCGATGCGCCGTATCGGCGAGTCTTCGAGTACCAAATAGCTCGCTTCGATTTCGAGATACGCCGTGGTGAAGGCGATTTCGCCTGCACGCAAGGGGTCGGCACCGATAAGGCCGATATCCCACGCTCCTGAGCTGGCCGCTGCGGCGAGGTCGCCGGGCGCCGGATATTTGACGAAGGCCAGCGGTAGGCCAAGGCGGCGTGCCAGCTCGCGGCCGATGTCGGGCGCGATTCCAGTGGGCTCGCCCGTCGCCGAAGCCGAATTGACGAGCAGAAAATTCGACAAGTTGAGCCCCACGCGCAAGGTGCCGGTCGGTGCGAATTCGGCGCGAAGGGCGGGTAGATTGTGTGTTGTCATCGCGCGGGTGAGGTTTTTGTCGCCTGGCTTGTTGATCCGCGACGCCGTTGCAGCGCCCAGGGCCAATCGCTGCAAGCGGCGTGCCGGCGAGGTTCGATAAAGTTTAACCAGTCTTCCCGATGCGCCCAATGCACGCAGTGGGCACCGAGCGTGTCGCGCGTGTTGTCCTCGCATGAGGCCGCGAGACTCCCGATTGACAGCCCCCGCTGCGGCCTGTACGGTCGCGCGATTCGAATCCAGGTTTGCCGCGTTCATGCGCGACCTCGCGGCCGCCCTTGGCGTGGCAAAACATTGAACAACAGGAGACGACGATGAACCGAATTTGTTCGCTCGCGATGCTTTGCGCCGCGGCGCTGCTCGCCGCCTGTGCCACCCCAGAACGCATGGCTGCTGGCAGGCCCGAGTACATGCTGGTCGGAGTCGACAACAAGGTGACGTGGGGGGCGGATGGAAAGATCCAGTTCCTGCCGCCGGGCAAGGACTCGGTCACGATCGTCGACATCGGCTCCGACCCCGCGAATCCGAAGATCGTCGCCAATTTGCCACTGATGAATTCGATCTTCGGCCCGCCCACCAACCTGGCCATTACGCCCAATGGCCAGCTCGCATTGGTGGCGAACTCGGTGGACTGGGTGGCCGACGGTGCCAACTGGAAGTCAGCGCCGGGCAACAAGCTCTACGTCATCGACCTCACGACCAGCCCGCCGGCGCTGATCGACACGGTCGCGGTGGGTAAACAACCTTCGGGAATGTCGATTAACCGCGCCGGCAACCTGGCGCTCATCGCCAACCGCGCCGACAACTCGATCAGCGTGCTCGCGATTTCGGGCAAGCAGGTCCGTCCGGTGGACACCGTGGTGATCGGCGAGCATGTCGCTCATGTGGTGTTCACTCCCGATGGCAAGCGCGCGATCGCCGGCAAGTTTCCGGGGCACAAGGTCGCCCTGCTCGAGGTCGACGGCCAGAAGGTGACGTACACGAAGCGCGACCTCGCGGTGGGCCTGTGGCCCTACAACCTCGACGTGACGCCCGACGGCCGGCTCGCGCTGACGGCAGACAACGGCAATAACGGCGGCTCCGACGGCAACGTCGACACTGTCTCCGTGATCGATCTCGAAGCCAAGCCCGAACGTGTGATCGACAAGGTGGTGGTGGGCGACGCGCCTGAAGGGTTCGCGATCAGCCCCACTGGCAAGCTCGCGGTCGCCGTGTTGTTGCGTGGATCGAACAACGCGAAAACGGAATTCTTCTACAACCGCAACGGCAGCGTCGTGGTGCTGAAAATCGACGGCAAGAAGGTCAGCAAGATCGGCGAAGTCGAGGTGCGCGGCCTGCCCGAGGGAGCGGTGTTCAGCCCGGACGGCCGCTGGCTCTATGTCGGTAACTTCATCGACGAGGACATCTCGGTGTTGCGCGTGGACGGCGACACGGTGACCAATACCGGCACGCTGTTGAAACTGCCTGGAAAGCCGGCGTCGATGCGTGGCCGAACGCTGTGAGACCTCATTGGCCGTTATCGATCCGGCAAAGGGATCTCGCCAGTAGTTGGGGAAATCGCCGGCGGCCCTCATGCGACCATTGGCAATCACCTGGCGTGCACTACGCCTGGTAATTCAGTTTCAAGCCCGCGACCGGCCAGTCGTCGATCGCGATCAGCTTGCCCACCCCTGACAAAGTGATATAGGCGGTTCGCAGGTCGGGCCCGCCGAAACAAATATTGGTCGTGTAGCGATCCGGCAGAGGCACGTGGCTCGCGCTACCTCCGTCGGGCGGGACGACCGTGATGCCGCCGTGAATCAGGGTGGCCACGCAAAGCTGGCCGTCGGCGTCGACCGCCATCGAATCGAAGCGCTGATAGTGCCCGCCCGGTGCGGCAACGAGGAAACGCGCGCCCTGCGGCGAGGGCCAGCCTTCCTTGCGCACTTTGCCAGGCGCCGTGATGTCGAAGGCCCAGACGCGGGCGCCTTCGGTCTCGGCATAGTAGAGAGTGTTGCCGTCCGGTGACAAAGCGATGCCGTTGGGCGTCATCACCGGGCGAGCGATGACATGGGACGCTGCGCTGCCGCTGTGCGCATAGAAGACGCCGCCGCGGTCCATTTCGCTGGCGCGTACTTTGCCCAGATCGGTGAAATAAAAGCCGCCGTGCGCATCGAACACCAAGTCGTTCGGGCCACGCAGGTTCTGTCCTTCCACGCTGTCGAAAAGGCGCTCGAAACGGCCGGTGTTCAGGTCGACCCGCTCGATGCGCCCACCGGAATAGTCGGCGGCCTGACCTATCGGCCGAAGGCAGCCGTCGCTTTCGGTTCGCCAGGCGAAGCCACCGTTGTTGCACACGTAGACTGCGCCGTCCGGGCCAATCGCCGCGCCGTTTGGGCCACCGCCGAGTTCGGCGACGACCCGCACCCGGCCGTCACGCGTGACACGGCTGAGCGTGCCACGCGCGATCTCGACGAGCAGGATCGACCCGTCGCCCATCGCGACCGGTCCTTCGGGAAACTGCAAGCCACCGGCGAGTTCGCGAATCTTCATAAGCCTTCTCAATAAAATACTGCGAGCTCTAAAGCCCCACCTTTATACCTGGCCGTGTCGGCGGCGAAGCCCCGCGTCCGGCCGAGTGTCAGCCGCAGCAGAACAGGGGCCTACTTTAGTATTCAATCCATTGTCGATAGGCATCAGGAGCTCAGATGAATACAGCCCGTACGGTTTGCTACAAGGGTGTTTTCCCCGTCGTGCCGAGCACCTTCACCGAAAGTGGCGAGCTCGATTTGACCAGCCAAAAGCGCTGCGTTGACTTCATGATCGACGCCGGCTCGAACGGCCTGTGCATCCTGGCCAACTTCTCCGAGCAGTTCGCGCTGTCCGACGACGAACGCGAGCACCTCACACGCGCCATCCTCGAGCATGTGCGAAACCGTGTGCCGGTCATTGTGACGACAACTCACTTCAGCTCCAAGGTTTGCGCCCAGAGAAGCCGCCGCGCGCAGGACCTGGGCGCGGCGATGGTGATGGTGATGCCGCCTTATCACGGCGCCACGCTGCGCGTTTCCGAACCGCAGAGCTACGAGTTCTTCCGCCAGCTGTCGGACAGCATCACGATTCCTATCATGATCCAGGACGCCCCGGTCAGCGGCACCCCGCTTTCGGCGTCGTTTCTCGCGCGCTTGGCCAGGGAGATCGAGCACGTCGCCTACTTCAAGATCGAAACGCCGGGCGCAGCTGCGAAGCTGCACGAGCTGATCCGCCTGGGCGGGGTCGCCATAGAAGGGCCGTGGGACGGCGAAGAGGGAATCACCCTGCTCGCCGATTTCGACGCCGGCGCGACCGGTGCCATGACGGGGGGCGGTTATCCGGACGGAATGCGCGCGATCGTCGACGCCTACGCCGCCGGCCGGCGTGACGATGCCATTGCAGCTTACGAGCGCTGGCTGCCCCTGATCAACTACGAGAACCGCCAGTGTGGCCTGCTCGCGGCGAAGGCGCTGATGAAGGAGGGCGGCGTGATCGATTGCGAAGCGCCGCGGCACCCGTTGCCCGCGATGCACGCCGACACACGCCGCGGCTTGATGAGCATCGCGCGCCGGCTCGATCCATTGGTGCTGCGCTGGGGACGCTGAAAGCTCATCGCCATTGCAGCCCAGGCTCGGAATATCATGCGGCGCTGGGGCAACAGGCTCGCGCGCGAGAGACCATGTCAAGGGCATTGTGCGAAGCGGGGCGTGTCGCTCGTCCATTTCGCCACGGCCTGGGTGTTGGCCAACAGAGCCGTCAGCGCTGTCGTTGCCGGGCCGCGCACTCTTGCGCAGTGGCAGGACTATCTTGGCGCTCTCGATTGCGCGCTCACCGCGCAAGATGAAGCGCTGGTCGACTCCCTCGTAAAGCCTGGGCACCCCTCCACGCCAGGCTACAGCGACCCGGCTTATCCGCTTGTCCCGCTACGCTAGCGCAGCGCCGGCCTACATCTCGCTGTAGTTCGGACCGCCGCCGCCCTCAGGCGTGACCCAGACGATATTCTGTGTCGGGTCCTTGATGTCGCAGGTTTTGCAATGCACGCAGTTCTGTGCGTTGATTTGCAGCCGATCCGCACCTGTCTGCGTCTTGACGAATTCGTAAACGCCCGCCGGGCAATAGCGGGCTTCCGGGCCGGCGTATCTGGCCAGATTCACGCTCACCGGCACGTCGCCATTCTTCAATGTCAAATGCGCGGGTTGGCGCTCTTCGTGATTCGTGTTGCTGACAAAGACGCTGGACAGTCGATCGAAACTGATCTTGCCGTCGGGCTTGGGGTAGGCGATCTGCGCACATTCGGCGGCGGGCTTCAAATAGAAATTATCCGGCGCGGCGCGATGCAGAGTCCAGGGCGGAGCCTTCACGCCCAATTTGGGCAACAACCATTGCTCGATGCCCGTCATCAGCGTGGCGATCGTGCGTCCCTTCTTGAACCACTGCTTGAAGTTGCGTGAGCCGTCCAATTCCTCGAACAGCCAGCTTCTGGCAAACGCGTCGGGGTAGGCGCTCAACTCGTCGTGCCTGCGACCCGCGGCCAGCGCCTCGTACGCGGCTTCCGCGGCGAGCATGCCGGTCTTGATGGCAGAGTGACTGCCCTTGATGCGCGATGCGTTAAGCGTGCCCGCCTCGCATCCCACCAGGGCTCCGCCGGGAAATACCAATTTGGGCAGGCTCAAGATGCCACCGGCCGTGATGGCGCGCGCGCCATATGAGATTCGTTTGCCACCTTCGAGCGTCTTGCGAATCGCGGGGTGTGTTTTCCAGCGTTGGAATTCTTCGAACGGGCTCAGCCACGGATTCGTGTAGTCGAGGCCGACGACGAATCCAAGCGCCACCTTGTTGTCGGCCGCGTGATAGAGGAATGAGCCGCCATAGGTGTTGGCGTCCAGTGGCCAGCCGGCGGTGTGCACGACAAGGCCCGGCTGGTACTGCGGCGCCGCCACCTCCCACAACTCTTTCAATCCGATGCCATAACTCTGCGGGTCACGGCCGGCGTCGAGCTTGTAGTGCGCAATGATCTGCTTGCCCAAGTGGCCGCGCGAGCCCTCGGCGAAGATCGTGTAGCGCGCGTGCAATTCCATGCCGAGTTGAAAGCCCTCGTGAGGCTCGCCGTCTTTGCCCACGCCCATATTGCCCGTGGCCACGCCTTTGACCGATCCATCCTGATTGAACAGGATTTCGGCGGCGGCAAATCCGGGAAAGATCTCCACACCCAGGCCTTCGGCTTGCTGCGCCATCCAGCGCACCACATGGCCCAAGCTGACGATATAGCTGCCGTGGTTCTTGAAGCAATCGGGCAGGAGAAACTGCGGTGTCGGTTTCGCGCTGGTCTCGCCCAAGAAAAGGAACAGGTCCCGCGAGACCGGCTGGTTCAACGGCGCGCCCAGTTCCGCCCAATTCGGAAACAACTCGGAGATGGCGCGCGGATCCAAGACAGCGCCGGAAAGAATGTGCGCGCCCGGCTCTGAGCCCTTTTCCAGAACCACGACCGAAACTTGCTGGCCTTGCAGCGCCGCCAATTGCTTGAGGCGGATCGCCGCGGCCAACCCGGCAGGGCCGGCGCCGATCACGACGACGTCGTATTCCACGACCTCGCGCGGGCCGTATCTTTCGCGGATGGCATCGGGGGTCATTGGCCTGGCTGCATGCTGTGCACTTCGCCTATCCCTGTGGCCCGTCGGGCTCATGGACAATACGTTGCGCGGCGACGCGGCATTGTATCGAGCGCCATTGATCGACAACGAGCGACAGGCAATTTTGCGGGAGCAAGTTTCATGAGCTATACGATCGACCTTTCAGGGCGCGTAGCCCTGGTCACCGGCGCGTCGAGCGGCCTGGGTACCCAGTTTGCAAAGACGCTTGCCGCCTCGGGAGCGGCAGTGGCCTTGGCGGGGCGACGCGTCGAGCGGCTCAAGGCTTTGCGGGCCGAGATCGAAGCGACGGGCGGCGTCGCGCATGTCGTCACGCTGGACGTGACCGACCTGGCGAGCATCAGGGCCGCGGTGGCGCACACTGAAACCGAGATGGGCGGCATCGATATCCTCGTCAACAACTCGGGCGTGGGCACCACGCAAAGGCTCGTCGATGTGAGCGAAGAAGACTACGACTTCATCTTCAACACCAACACCAAGGGTGCCTTCTTCGTCGCGCAAGAGGTAGGCAAACGCATGCTGGCTCGCGCCAAGGGTGCCGCGCCGGGAACATTTACCGGAGGGCGCGTCGTCAACATCGCCTCGATGGGTGGACTCAGGGTGTTGGGGCAGATCGGCGTCTATGCGATGAGCAAGGCGGCGGTCATTCACATGACGCGTTCGATGGCCCTGGAGTGGGGGCGTTGGGGCATCAATGTCAATGCCATTTGCCCGGGCTATATCGACACCGAGATCAACCATCACCTTTGGCAAACCGAACAAGGCAAGCGCCTCATCGACATGCTGCCGCGCAAGCGCATCGGCAGGCCGCAGGACTTGGACGCCGTGCTGATGATGCTCTGCGCGAACGAAAGCCATTTCGTCAACGGCGCCGTCGTCCAGGCCGACGACGGATTCGGGGTCTGACGCTGACGCTCGGACCATGAACCTTCGAAGCCTGTCGCCCCTCGAAGCCCGCGTGTTGGGCGTACTGATCGAGAAGGCACATACCGTTCCCGACAGTTACCCCCTGTCGCTGAATTCGCTGACATTGGGATGCAATCAGAAAACGGCGCGCGACCCGGTGATCAATGCTGCGGAGGCCGAAGTGCAAATGGCCGCCGATGCACTGAAAAGCTTGAGCCTGGCGTTCGAATCGAGCGGCTCGCGAGTCAGCCGTTATGAACACAATATGGGGCGTGTTCTGGGTTTGCCGTCACAGTCGGTCGCCTTGCTCGCTGTCCTCGTCCTGCGCGGCCCGCAAACCTGTTCCGAGTTGCGCATCAACTGCGAGCGCCTGCATCGATTCGCGGATCTCTCGGCGGTGCAGGGGTTTCTCGACGAGTTGGCCGCGCGACCGCAGGAAAAGGGCGGAGCCCTTGTCGTCAAACTCGCACGTCAAGCGGGCGAACGCGAACAGCGCTGGATGCACCAACTTTGCGGCGCCGTCGATCCCGGTGTGCCCAGCGTGTCGTCCGATTCTGCGGACTTCGTCGCGACCAGCGAAATCGTCGCCCTCAAGGCGCAACACGCAGCCCTGCAACTCGAGGTGAATGAACTGCGCGGCCTCGTCGACAACCTGTACGCCGAGCTTGGCGTTGCCCGGGCTCCCTGACCATGCGCCTGGAAATCCCGCAGCAGAAGAAGTTGACGTACGAGATGGTGATCCCCATCCGATGGGGTGACATGGACGCGATGGGCCATGTCAACAATACGATCTACTTTCGCTACTTCGAAACGGTGCGTCTGGAGTGGCTGCGCAAAGTATGTGGGCCGCTCGACCCGGCAGGCGAGGGCGCCTTGATCGTGAACACCTTCTGCAACTTCATCAAGCAGCTCGAATTTCCGGGTGACGTGCTGGCGTGTCACTACGTGGCCAACCCGGGACGCACCAGCTTCGAAACCTTCATGACCCTGGCGCGCACCGATGCGCCGGGTGTGATTTACGCCAGCGGCGGCGCGACAACCGTTTGGGTCGACTTTCAACAGCAGAAATCTCGACCCTTGCCCGGCTGGCTGCGCGCATTGCTGTAGTCGTGGACAATTCGGCGGCTTCAAGGGAAACGGAGATTCAAAATGAAAAAGCATTACCCGAGCGCCGCCGCTGCGCTGCAAGGGATTGTCCGTGACGGCCAATTACTCGCGGTCGGTGGCTTCGGACTGTGCGGCATTCCGGAGGCGCTGATTGCAGCGTTGCGTGACACGGGCGTCAAGAACCTGACTGTGATTTCGAACAATGCCGGTGTCGACGGCTTCGGCCTGGGGCTGCTGCTCGAGACGCGCCAGATCAAGAGGATGATTTCGAGCTACGTGGGCGAAAACAAGGAGTTCGAACGCCAGTACCTGGCTGGTGAACTCGAACTCGAATTCACGCCGCAAGGAACCCTGGCCGAAAAACTACGCGCGGGCGGCGCTGGAATCCCCGCATTCTTCACGCGAACCGGAGTAGGCACCCTGGTCGCCGACGGCAAGGAATTGCGCGAATTCGACGGTCACCAGTATGTGCTGGAGCGCGCCTTGCTGCCCGAGGTTTCCTTGGTCAAAGCGTGGAAGTCCGATGAGTCGGGCAACTTGATCTTTCGCCGCACGGCGCGCAACTTCAATCCTGCAGTAGCGATGGCGGGCAAGATCACCGTGGTTGAAGTGGAAGAGATCGCCCCAACGGGCAGCTTCGACCCCGACGCCATCCACCTGCCGGGAATCTACGTGCACCGCATCGTGCTCAATGCGACACCCGAAAAGCGCATCGAAAAACGAACCGTCAGCGTCGTCGCATAGCCTCGCAAGGAGCAATCACACCATGGCCTGGACCCACGACCAGATGGCGGCGCGCGCCGCGCAGGAATTGAAAGACGGCTATTACGTCAACCTCGGCATCGGCTTGCCCACGATGGTGGCCAATTTCGTCAGCTCCGACATAGAAGTCTGGCTGCAAAGCGAAAACGGCATGCTCGGCATCGGCCCGTTTCCCACCGAAGATCAGGTCGATGCCGACCTCATCAACGCCGGCAAACAAACCGTGACGACGATACCCGGCTCGAGCATCTTCGGCTCGCACGATAGCTTCGCCATGATCCGGGGCGGCAAGATCGACTTGAGCATTCTCGGCGCGATGCAGGTCACCGCCAGTGGCGACCTGGCGAACTGGATGATCCCCGGCAAGATGGTCAAAGGCATGGGCGGCGCGATGGACCTGGTGGCCGGCGTGCCGCGCGTTCTCGTCCTGATGGAGCACGTGGCGAAGAAGAAGGACGGCAGCATCGACCTGAAGATCTTGCCCAAGTGCACGCTGCCGCTCACCGGCGTGGGTGTCGTGAACCGCATCATTACGGATCTGGCTGTGCTCGACATCACGCCGCGTGGCCTGGTCGTCGTCGAGACTGCGCCCGGCGTGACCCGCGACGAACTCGCTGCAAAGACGGGCGTTGCCCTGCACTGAAGTGACTTGAATCGAGACCCGGCCGGCGCCCGGGATGGGTGTCGGGTCCGATCAGCGCTGTGCGAGGGCAGTGGCCGCTTCCGTCACGAGTTCGGGACCTCGGTAGATGAAGCCGGTGTAGATCTGCACCAGGTCGGCTCCCGCGGCCACCTTGGCCCGAGCATCGGCGCCGCTCATCACTCCGCCCACGCCGATGATGGGGAAGGATCGTCCGAGCATGGAACGCAGCAGGTCGATGATGCGGTTGCTGCTTTTCATCACCGGTGGCCCGCTCAGGCCGCCGGCCTCGCGACCGTGTGGCAAGTGCTTCACGGCCTCGCGCGAGACCGTGCTGTTCGTGGCGATCACACCGTCGATGCCGTATTCAATCAAGGCGTGTGCAATGTATTGAACCTGGGTGGCTTCCAGGTCGGGCGCGATCTTGATGAACAGAGGAACGTGGCGGCCGTGGGTCTGCGCAAGTTCGATGCGGCGTGCCTGCATTGCGCCGAGCAGGCCGGCGAGAGCCTGGTCGCTTTGCAGGTCACGCAAGTTGCTCGTGTTGGGCGAAGAGATATTCACCGCCACGTAGTCGGCGTGTGCATAGACACCTGCCAGACAGGTCAGGTAGTCGTCGACCGCGGACGCGATTGGCGTGCTCGCGTTCTTGCCGATGTTCAGACCGAGAATGCCGCCGCCCCGGCGAAAGTGCGCGCGCTCCACGTTGTCGACGAAGGCATTCAGCCCGTCGTTGTTGAAGCCGAGGCGGTTGATCAAGGCAGCCGCTTCGGGCAGGCGAAACATTCGTGGCTTCGGATTGCCGGGTTGGGCCAGCGGCGTCACCGTGCCGACTTCGACGAATCCGAAACCCATCGCCCCCAGTGCGTCGATACAGCGGCCGTTCTTGTCCAGGCCTGCCGCCATGCCGATCCGATTCGGAAACCTCAATCCGACCAGGGTGACGGGATCGTCAATCCGCCTTTGCGCGATGCTGCACACCAGCGGCGTGCGTTGGATGCCTGCGAGCGTCGCCAGTGTCAAGTCATGCGCCCGTTCGGCGTCCATGCCGAAAAGGAAGCGGCGCGCCAGACCATAGGGAAGCAGAGCCATCGCAGGGGTTGTCAAGTGACACCGATTGTCGCAAAGCTGTGCACCGTGCGCAGCGCCAATTCGCGGCAACGGCGACTGCGGCAGCAACGACAATCAAGCTTGAACTCCAACCTCTTCCGACCCATGACGCAAGACGCACTCAAAGCTCTCGTCGGCAAGGCGGCGCTGATTTACGTAGCGCCTGGCAGCGTGCTCGGCGTGGGGACGGGTTCGACCGTGAATTACTTTATCGACGCCCTGGCGACGCTCGCGCAGCCGATCGCCGGTGCGGTTTCGAGCAGCGAACAGAGCACTGCACGCCTGAATGCGCTGGGCATCCCAGTGCTTGACTGCAATCAAGTCCAGAGCCTGCCGGTGTACATCGACGGCGCCGATGAGATCGACCACGCCGGCCACATGATCAAGGGCGGAGGCGCTGCGTTGACCCGCGAAAAAATCGTTGCCGACCTGGCGCGCCGATTTGTCTGCATCGCCGACGAATCGAAGCTGGTCCGTACCCTGGGGCGATTTCCGCTGCCCGTTGAGGTGATCCCCATGGCGGCCCCTCAGGTGGCCCGGGCGTTTGCGGCAATCGGCGCGAAGGCCGTACTGCGCGAAGGCGTCGTTACCGACAACGGCTGCGCAATTCTCGACGTACACGGCTTGAATATCACCGACCCAGCTGCGATGGAGCGCGAAATCAACCAATGGCCGGGGGTCGTGACGGTGGGAATTTTTGCGCGCAACAAGGCTCAGGTGTGTTTGTTGGGAACGCCCAGTGGTGTGAAGACGCTGAATTTCTGAGCGTTGCAAAACGGACAGCGTCAAAAAAACGCGTAACCTCTAGGGAAGCGAACCGCGATATCACAGCACACCGGAAGGACGGCCCATGGCCAAACCGAACTACTCTTTTGAGAAACGCCAGCGCGAATTGGCAAAGAAGAAGAAGAAAGAAGAAAAGCTCAAGGAGAAGGCCGGCCGCAAAGCTGGCGTACCGGGCGACGATGAACCGGCCGAGCCGCAGAGCGACACCACGACTCCCAGAACCAACCCTCCCATTGCCTAGCCCGGGCCGAACGCACCCGGCCCACGACGCGTCCTTTGCGCCGATTGCGTGACGAAACGTGCCGGGTCCAGCGCGTCGATAAGGCCTGCCGGCAACGGGGCCGGCGATCCAACGATCCAGGATGCGAGCAATCTTGCGCCCAGGGCTGACCACGTGATGCCGCGCGAGCCCAGGCCGATGAAAACATACAGCCCTGTTTCGCGCGGCACGAGCCGCGCCTGATCCCAGCGTGACGAGGCCGAAGGCGCAGCAGGATGCGCTAGCGGGACCGCGCCGATGAGAGGGAGCCGATCGATGCTGCTGCAACGCCAGGCAACGCGTCCTTGGAGCAGCTCGACCGGCGGCGACCAAGCCATGTTGCACAAACGGGTCAGGCGTTCAGTATTGGCCAGTTGGTCGCTTTCGCGAACAGAGGTGTCGGCGTCTGCGGCCGCCGAGGTGGCGCCGAACAAGACCGTCCCATTGAGCTCGGGAAGCACGAAACCGTCACCCGAAATCGCGAGTTTCGGCAGGCCTGTGTTTGCCGGCCAAGCCGCCGCTGGCAACACGCTGACCTGGCCGCGCATCGAGCGCAGCGGCCAAGCGGGCCGACCCAGCAAGCGCAACGCGTCTCCTGCGTTGGCGAGGGCCAAATTTGTCGCTTCTTCGATGAGCCTGCCGGACGCGTCGAAAAGCTGCCAGAGCCCGGCGTTGCGACGAATCGACTCGACGGCTGCGCCACCACGAAAAGTGCATGCACCGGAACTTTGCCTGAGAAAGTCGCGCGCAAGAGCTGCGGGATCGACACAGCCGCCGCCCGGATAGAACCACGCCGGTTGGGCCAGCGCCAGGCCACTCGTTCGACTCGCCTGACCTGCATCGAGCACACGAACGTAGTCTTCGGGCAGGCCCAGTGCCTTCAAGATGGCCTTCATTGCCGCGACGCCAGGTAGCTTCGTCTCCAGGCGCAGCAAGCCATTCAGCTTGCCTGCGACAGCACCACGCTCTACGGCATGCGAGATCGCACACCGGGCGTGCAGGGAGGCAGCCCGATTGAAACGCGCATGGGCGCCGTCTTGGGCGTTGACGATGCCGTGAAAGGCGCCGGCCTGACTGCCCGAAGCCTCCTGCGCCGGGCCCGGGTGGCGATCCAGCAGCGTGCTCGTCCAGCCCTGTTGCGCCAAGGCCCACGCGGTGGCGCAGCCGGCCAGGCCGGCGCCGAGGATGACGGCGTGGCGCCGGGCGCCGCCGGCGTGCGCGGTGACGCCGACGCTCGTCGGATTTACCCGCCGAGCCGGTGGTCGGCGTGGCGTGAAGGCAGGTTCGAAGCGCCCCAGCATCATCTCGCGCTTGCCTCCAAAGCCCCGGGCTTGATCGATCCGAAATCCGGCGCACTCGAGGCCGTCACGGACCGAACGTGCGACCGACCAGGTCGCCAGCGTCGCTCGTGGAGCCGCCAGCCGGGCCAGCGCTTTGAACAGGCGAGGCTCCCACATCGCCGGGTTTCGCGCCGGGGCAAAACCATCGAGGTAGAAAGCGTCGACATGCGCCACCAGTTGCGGCAACCAAGCCTGTGCGTCGCCCAGCGCGAGCAGCAGTTCCACTTTGCCGCCTTCGAAACACAGGCAGTGCAAATCGGGCGTCAGCGGTGGCCAGGCGGCCAACAAGGCCGCTGCGAGTTCGGGCCAGGGCGAATTCGCGTGCACTTGGCCCAAGTCGCCTCGGTTCAGCGGGTGTTTTTCGACAGAGACGAAATGCAACCGCGCACAATGATGCGGATCGTCGCGCCAGGCCTGCCAGGTGGCGAGGAAGTTGTTGCCCAGGCCGAAGCCAGTCTCCAAGATGACGAAACGGCCCTGTCCTTGCCAACGCGCGGGCAGTTCATTGCCGCCAAGGAAAACATGGCGCGCCTGGCCGGCCGCACCCTCCAAGGGATGGTAGACGTCGCCGTAGGCCCTTGAGTACGGTACACCGTTCGAGTCGCGGCTCAACAGTGCCGGAACAATGGGTTCGAAGCGCATTGGTGCACCCTAGGGCCTGCGGCCCGTCCCACCGAGCGGGATCATGAGCACTTGGGGCGACCCTGCGTGCTCATGGCTGCTCGACACAGCCTGGCGCGGGCCTAAACGCGCTTGCGGTATTCGTGCGTTCGGGTATCGATTTCGACCCTATCGCCGGTCTGCACGAATAGGGGAACCGCGATCTCGAGCCCCGTGGCCAACTTCGCGTTCTTCAGCACTTTGCCCGAGGTATCACCCTTGACGGCCGGTTCGGTGTCGGTGATTTCACGAACCAGGCTCGTCGGCAATTCGACCGAGATGGCCTTGCCGTCGTAGAACACCACTTCGACGGGCATGGCGTCTTCGAGGTATTGGATCGCGTCGCCCATGTTCTCGGCTTCGACCTCGAACTGGTTGTACTCGGCGTCCATGAAGGCGTACATCGGATCGGCGAAGTAGGAGTAGGTGCATTCCTTCTTGTCGAGGATGACCTGGTCCATCTTGTCGTCGGCCTTGAAGACGACTTCGGTGCCGGTGCTTCCTACCAAGCTTTTCAGTTTCATGCGCACCGTCGCCGAATTGCGCCCGCCGCGGCTGTATTCCGTCTTGAGCACGACCATCGGCTCTTTGCCGTGCATGATGACGTTGCCGGCGCGAATTTCCTGGGCGAGTTTCATAGCGTGTTCCGAGTCCGTGCGCAAAGCCCGCTAGTTTAACGCCTCTGGTCCACGAAATCGAGCAATTGGGTCGTCAGATCGGGCTGGACGCGAAGGGCATCGCGCCAATGGTGGTGATGGTCTTGCCATGCAGCGTCGGGGAACACGATCGCCGCGTTTGACTGCCCGTTCCAGCTCGCCCAAATTGCACGAACCGCATGCGCCAGTGCGGGTGTTGCGCCATGAAGATAGAGGTCCAGGAACGCATCGAGTTTGGCGTGCTGCGCCGCGTCGCTTTGCACATAGGCTTGCCAAACGAACGGCCGGTCGGCCCATTGGGCGCGCACCCACGAATCTTCG
Source organism: Burkholderiaceae bacterium (assembly GCA_049297615.1). Lineage (GTDB taxonomy): Bacteria > Pseudomonadota > Gammaproteobacteria > Burkholderiales > Burkholderiaceae_C > JAEMQF01. The sequence continues at coordinate 12,152 of JBAQUQ010000183.1, read as the reverse complement.
CCGCGCACGAAGTTGATGTCGCAACTCCACAGCAGATGGTCGAAGTCGGGTTGGCTCAACCAGGGCAGGGCGATGGCGCGCAGCGCCCCGCGGCGCAGCATCGGCCCCAGGAGTTGTTGGATTCGTTCGCTGGCGGCACCGGGCGTTGCCAGTACCAAGGTGGGAGCGTCGGCCAGCGCGTGAAGAAGCGCCGGCAACGCCGCGGCCGCGTAGCAAAACAGGCTCACACAACGCTCACCGCATTGCACCTCGACGCCCTTGCTTGCTCGCCATGCAAGGGCGTCGAAATCCCGCTGGCGAGACTCGAGATCGCGCTCGCGGATCAGGCCCCCCGTGCCCGGCACAAAGCCAGGATGGAAGAACCACTTCGTCAAGCCCGCGCCCGCACCAACCGATTGCGGAGAACTCAGACCATGGCACTGCAATGCAAAAGGCTGCGCCGTCAGATATTCGAGATTGATCCACACCGGCGCGCGTGGCCGCGCCGCCATGCGTCGAATGAAGGCATCGGGGAGATTGCAGCCGAAAGCCTCAATGACGACATCGCCAGGATCGGTCAGGGACCCTTGGGATTCGGATAGCGACCAGGGCAGGACCTCGACGCCGGCTTGACCCTGCGGCGCCATCCAGCGCAAAGCGGCGGCGGCGTCTGTCCGCAGGCGAACCGTCGCGCCTCGCACGGCCAAGTCGCTCGCGAGGCGCCAGCACACGCCGATGTCGCCGAAATTGTCGATCACCCGGCAGAACAAATCCCAGACCCGCGCCTGTGCCATCGGCGGAATTATCGGGGCGGCACAATCGCCTTCGATGATCGAACCGCCCGCGCCCGAAGCCGCTGACAACATTGCCGAGCCGCAAGCCGAACGGCTCCTGGCCGATTTGGCGGCCCTGCCCAATCTGCCGGGCGTGTACCGCTATCTCGACAAGCAGGGAAGCGTCTTGTACGTGGGCAAAGCGCGCGATCTGAAGAAGCGCGTTTCGAGCTACTTTCACAAGGACCACGGCGGAACCCGAATCGGCCAGATGGTGAGCCGAATCGCGCGCCTGGAAACGACCGTGGTTCGCTCGGAAGCCGAAGCGCTGCTGCTCGAGAACAACCTGATCAAGGCACTCGACCCGCGCTACAACATCTTGTTTCGCGACGACAAGAGCTACCCCTATCTCAAGCTGACGACACATCACTACCCGCGCTTGGCCTACTACCGCGGTGGTGTCGACGCCAAGCATCGCTATTTCGGTCCCTACCCCAATGCCTGGGCGGTGAAGGAGTCTATCCAGCTCTTGCAGAAGGTGTTTCGATTGCGCACCTGTGAAGACAGCGTGTTCGGCAATCGCACCCGGCCCTGTTTGCTGTACCAGATTCAGCGCTGCTCCGGCCCCTGCGTGGCGAACATTTCAGCGCAGGCCTACGCGCGCGATGTCGGCAATGCCGAGCGCTTCTTGCAAGGTCGTCAACAGGAGGTGCTCGATACCCTGCAAGGCGAAATGCTGCGCCGCGCCGAGGTGCTCGAATTCGAACAAGCGGCAGCAATCCGTGACCAGATCGGCGCCCTGTCGCGCGTGCTGCACCAACAAGGCGTTGAAGACAACAGCGCTGTCACCGTCAAAGACGCCGACATCCTGGCCGCACAAGTCGATGGCGGGCGCGCATGCGTGAACCTGGCGATGGTGCGGGGCGGCCGGCATTTGGGCGATAGGCCGTATTTCCCGACCCATGTCGAGGACGCAGCGCAATGGGCACGGCCGGACGACGAACCTGAAGCGACTCCCGAACCCGAGGTGCAGGTTCTCGAGGCCTTCATTGCGCAGCACTATCTCGATGCCGGTGCGCCGCCGCTGCTGGTGTTGAGCCATGCGGTTGACAAGACGCTCATCGACGCCTTGTCCAAACAAGGCGGCGTCAAAGTCGTGGCTCAATATCAACCACGCGACTCGCGCCGTGCCTGGCTCGACATGTGCATCAATGGCGCGCGCATCAAACTCGCACAGTTGTTGGCCGAAGAAGGCTCCCAGCAATCGCGCACGCGTTCCCTGGTCGATGCGCTGGACCTGGGCGTTGACGACATGGAGCGCTTTCGCATCGAGTGTTTCGACGTGAGCCACACGGCCGGTGAGGCGACGCAGGCCTCGTGTGTCGTCTACGAGAGCCATCGGATGCAGGCGGCGCAGTACCGCCGCTACAACGTGGAAGGCATCACCGCGGGGGACGACTACGCGGCGATGCGCCAGGTGCTGCAGCGCCGCTATACCAAATTGGCGCAGGCCGCGAGCACGGGGCAGGCGCGTTTGCCCGATCTCGTGTTGATCGACGGGGGACGCGGTCAGGTCGGCGTGGCGCGCGAAGTCTTCGAAGAGTTGGGTATTGACGTGTCGCGCGTCGTCGGCGTGGAAAAAGGTGAAGGCCGCAAAGTAGGGCTCGAGGAGCTTGTGTTCGCCGATGGGCGCGAGAAGATCTATCTCGGAAAAGACTCGGCGGCATTGATGTTGGTTGCACAAATTCGCGACGAAGCGCATCGCTTCGCGGTCACGGGCATGCGCGCCCGGCGTGCGAGCGTGCGTACCGGAGCGAGCAAGCTCGAAGAGATTGCCGGCATCGGCGCGAAAAAGCGCGCGAAGTTGCTGCAGCGCTTTGGTGGCTTGCGCGGCGTCGAGCAAGCCAGCGTCGAAGATCTGGCTCGAGTCGAGGGTGTTTCGCTCGAACTCGCTGAGGAAATCTATCGAGCCTTGCATTGAGCGACCTGGCCCCTGACTCGGGCGGCATCGACCTGGGCAAAAGACGTGCTCGACGGGGCTCGCGCAGGCATGAGGCAGACCTTCGGCACAATCGGGCCATGTTCTTCAATGTGCCTACCCTTTTCACCTGGGGGCGGATCATCGCCATTCCACTCGTGGTGGGGGTGTTTTACCTGCGCCTGGAGGTCGAACTGCAGAACCTGCTGGCCACGCTGTTGTTCATCGTGGTGGCGCTCACCGATTGGGCCGACGGCTATCTTGCGCGCAGGCTCAAGATGACCTCGTCGTTCGGCGCGTTTCTCGATCCGGTGGCGGATAAATTCCTCGTCTGCGCCGCTCTGCTCGTGTTGGTCCATCTGAATCGATTGCATGCCCTGGTGGCGCTCGTCATCATCGGGCGTGAGATCGCGATCTCGGCGCTGCGCGAATGGATGGCCCACATCGGTGCATCGCGCAGCGTTGCGGTGAGCATGATTGGCAAGGTCAAGACCGTCGTGCAGATGGTGGCGATCCCCTTCCTGCTGTATCACGGCACATTGTTCGGTGTGATCGACACCCATCTCTGGGGAACAGTTTTGATCGTTGCTTCGGCCGTGTTGACGATCTGGTCGATGATTTACTACCTGCGCAAAGCATTGCCCGAGATTCGCGCCAAGGTACGCTGAGGCAATGGCCCGCAACGATGTGGCGCTGTTGCGTCTGATGCCATGGGTATTCGTGCTGATCTGGAGTACGGGCTTCGTGGTTGCACGCTACGGCATGCCGCACGCGCCGCCGTTCGGTTTTCTGTGTATTCGCTACGCGCTTTCGCTGTTGTGCTTTGCGCTGTGGATTGCCCTGGCGCGAGCTGCATGGCCATCCGGGCCACAGCAGCTGTGGCACCTCGCGGTCAGCGGCGTGCTGATGCATGCCGGCTACTTGGGTGGGGTCTGGGCGGCGATCAAGCAGGGTATCGGTGCAGGGACGGTGGCTCTGCTCGTGGGGCTGCAGCCGGTATTGACGGCAGTGTGGATAGGCCTGGTCTCGCGACGCCCTGCCGATGCGGCCGGCCTGCAGGCGCGGCATTGGCTCGGCTTGCTGTTCGGCCTGGTCGGGTTGGGCCTGGTCGTTTGGCCCAAGACCGGGATCGGTGAGGTCACACTCACCAATTTGTCGCTGGGGACCCTGGCGCTGTTCAGCATCACGGCGGGAACGCTGTACCAGAAACACTTCCTCGCGCCGACCGACGTTCGCACGGCCAATGCCGTCCAGCTCTTTGCGGCCCTGCTCATCAGCCTGCCGATTGCACTGGTCGAGGCCGAGGCGATCGACTGGCATCCGCAGTTGCTTGGCGCGCTGGCTTGGTCGGTTCTGGTCTTGACGCTGGGCGGAAGCTCCCTGCTTTATCTGCTCATCCAGCGCGGCGTTGCGACTCGCGTCACCAGTCTGATGTATCTCGTGCCGCCCTGTACCGCGTGCTTGGCCTGGATATTGTTCGGTGAGGCCGTTACGCTGGCGATGTGGGCGGGAATGGCGTTGACCGTTGCGGGCGTGATCCTGGTGATGCACACCGCCAAACCGTCACAATCAAAGCTGCGGAGTGAAACATGAGCAAACCCAAGCAAGCCCATCGCATCGCCGTCATCGCCGGAGACGGCATCGGCAAAGAAGTGATGCCCGAAGGCTTGCGTGTCCTCGAACGCGCCGCGAGTCGTTTTGAGATTACCTTGCAGTTCGATCACTTCGCCTTCGCCTGCTGGGACTACTACGAGCGTCACGGTCAAATGATGCCTGACGACTGGAAGGACAAAATCGGTGGTCACGATGCGATTTTCTTCGGCGCCGTCGGCTGGCCGCAGAAGATTCCCGATCACATTTCGCTGTGGGGCTCTTTGATCAAGTTTCGGCGCGAATTCGACCAATACGTGAACCTGCGCCCGGCGCGCCTCATGCCCGGTGTGCGCTCGCCGCTGGCGGATCTGAAGCCCGGCGACATCGACTTGATGATCGTTCGCGAAAACACCGAGGGTGAGTATTCGAGCGTCGGCGGGCGTATGTTCGAAGGCACGGATCGCGAATTTGTCGTGCAGGAGACGGTGATGACTCGCACCGGAGTCGATCGCGTCCTCGAATTTGCCTTCGAGCTGGCGCGCTCCAGGCCGCGCAAGCGCTTGACTTCGGCGACCAAATCGAACGGCATCATGATCACGATGCCATATTGGGACGAGCGCGTCGAGGCGATGGCAAAACGCTTTTCGGACGTTGCCGTGGACCGTTACCACATCGACATATTGACCGCGCACTTCGTGCAACGGCCGCAAATTTTCGACGTCGTGGTGGCAAGCAACCTGTTCGGCGACATCCTCAGCGACTTGGGCCCGGCGTGTGCTGGCACGATCGGCATCGCTCCATCGGCCAACCTGAACCCGACGCGGCGCTTTCCGTCGCTGTTCGAGCCGGTGCATGGCTCTGCGCCCGACATCGCCGGGCGCGGTATTGCCAACCCCATCGGCCAGATCTGGTCGGGCGCTTTGTTGCTCGATTTTCTCGGCCATCGGCAGGCACACGACGGCGTGATCAAGGCCATTGAACAGGTTCTCGAACCCTCCAGCGGTGGCCCGCGTACTGGCGATCTCGGCGGTAAGGCCAAGACCACGGACGTTGGCCGGGCGATTGCCGACGCAATCTAGGATATTCGTAACAAACGCCGTGTGCAGCCCCATGACATAGCCTTCGCAGTAGGCTTGGCCGGCGGCATTGTCAAGCGTGAAAGCTCGCGTTTCACCTGCCTTGGAGAGTGTGCGAATACGCATAGAATTCGCTTCCCCGCGACGGGACATGCGCAAGGCGCGGCGGCATCAACAGACATTTCGGCGCCGGGTTCTGCAGCCGAGAGCAAAGATCAAAATTCCATGTGAGACACCTTTGAAGGAATACACTCGTGAACAAGACCGAATTGATCGAGTACATCGCCAAACAGGCCGACATTTCGAAGGCCGCCGCAACGCGCGCGCTCGAGGCGGTGATCGGTGGGGTCAAGTCGACCTTGAAGAAGAACAATTCCGTGTCCTTGGTCGGCTTCGGCACGTTCAGCGTCAGCAAGCGTGCGGCGCGAGCCGGGCGCAACCCGCGCACCGGCGCAGCGATCAAGATCAAGGCGGCCAAGGTTCCGAAATTCCGGCCCGGCAAAGCATTGAAAGACGCCTTGAACTGATCGCTCAGGCCCACGGGTTCAACGTGGGTGCTTAGCTCAGCTGGTAGAGCGGCGCCCTTACAAGGCGTAGGTCGGGGGTTCGATCCCCTCAGCACCCACCACGGCGCAGAACAGTTTGCATGGGGCTTGACCCGTCTCAATTCCATCGAGGCCTTCGATGTTCGATTTTTTTCGCCGCCACACCAGAGTCTTGCAATTCATTCTGGTCTTGCTGATCTTTCCGTCGTTCGTATTCTTTGGCATTCAAGGCTACAGCCGCTTCACCGGCGGTGAGAACGTTCAGGTGGGGACCGTTGCCGGCCAGGCAATCACCCAGGCGGAATGGGACGCTGCGCACCGCAATCAGATGGAGAGGGTTCGCAGCCAGATGCCGGGCCTGGACACGAGGGTGTTCGACACGCCCGAGATGAAATTGCAGTCCTTGGAATCGCTGATTCGGGAACGTGTCATTCAGGCAACAATTCGCCAGGAAAACCTGTACACGAGCGACGAGCGCCTGTTGCGCCAATTCAGCGCGGACCCGGAATGGGCCCAGCTGCGCAACCCCGATGGCAGCGTGAACCAGAATGTCCTGGCGGCTCAGGGCATGTCCAGCGAGGTTTTCGCCGAACGCCTGCGTCACGATTTGACCCTCAGGCAAGTCATCGGCGGCCTGAGCAACAGCGCATTTGCGCCGGCCCGTGCGGCGTCGAGCGCACTGGACGCGATGTTTCAGCAGCGCGAGGTTCAGGTGCAGCGGTTCGATCCGAAAGAATACCTGGCCAAAGTCAAGCCCACGGACAGCGACATCGAGTCGTACTACAAGAATCCCGCGAACGCGGCGCAGTTCCTGGCTGCTGAGACAGCATCGGTCGAGTATTTGCTGCTCGATCTGGACGCCATCAAGAAAGGCGTGGGCGTCAGCGACGAGGAACTGCGCGGTTTCTACAAGCAGAACGAGGCGCGCTTCACAACCCCCGAAGAGAGACGAGCCAGCCACATATTGATCAAAGCGGAAAAGGGCGCGGCGCCGGAGTTGCGCGAAAAGGCAAAAGCCAAAGCCGAGGCATTGCTGGCCGAGATCAAGGGGAAAGGCGCAGTATTCGCCGACCTCGCGCGCAAGAATTCCGATGACCCGGGCTCGGCGGAGAAGGGCGGAGATCTGGACTTCTTCGCTCGCGGCACCATGGTAAAGCCCTTCGAGGACGCCGCGTTCGCACTCAAGCCTGGCGAAACCAGTGGCCTTGTCGAAAGCGATTTCGGCTATCACATCATTCGCTTGACAGCCTTACGCGGAGGCGAGAAACGCAGCTACGAAAGCGTACGCGGCGAGATCGAAGAGGAGCGCAAGAAGGAGCTCGCCCAGGCGAAGTTCGCCGAGCAGGCGGTAGCGTTCTCCAACATGGTCGAGGACCAGTCCGACAGCCTTGCGGCGGCGGCTGAAAAATTCAAACTGGAAGTGCGCAAGGCCGGTGACATCACTCGCAGCCCCGGCGCTCAAGCCCAGGGCCCCTTGGCCAACGCCAAGTTTCTCGAGGCACTGTTCGCCGCCGATTCGGTAAAGAACAAGCGCAACACATTGGCTATCGATATCGGCGCGAATCAATTGGTGTCGGGCCGGATCGTGCAGTACACCCCGGCGCGCCAATTGCCGCTCGCCGAGGTGGTGGCCAAGGTGCGCGAACGCGTCACGAATTCGCAGGCGGCCGAGATGGCACGCAAAGAAGGGGCGGCGCGGCTCGCGGCGCTCCGAGCGGCGCCGCAGAGCGCGCTCAACGAGCCACCTCAAACCGTTTCGCGTGCCCAGTCGCGCGGCTTGGCCCGACCTGTTGTGGACGCCGTGTTGAAGGCGAGCGTCGCCGTGTTGCCGGCCGTGCTCGGCGTCGACCTCGGCAGCGAAGGATATGCCGTGGCGCGCCTTGTACGAGTCCTGGGTCGCGACCCGGCGGCCGGCGCCGCGGCGCAGGGCCAGGAGCAATACTCACAAGCTTGGGCCGATGCCGAAGCGCAGGCGTACTACGCTGCTCTGAAGCGGCGATTCAAAGTCGAACTCGCGGTCTCCGCGAGCGCCACGGCTGGCGCGAACCCACCTTGAGTTCAGGCGCTGAACCGCGCTCAATACGACTGACGAAGCGTCGTCCTCTATAATTTTCGGCCTGCGGTGGCTGTAGCTCAGTTGGTAGAGTCCAGGATTGTGATTCCTGTTGTCGTGGGTTCGAGCCCCATCAGCCACCCCAAGATTGCGCTTCATACGGTCCCAGATAGACCCAACCTGCACGCAAGATCAGCGACTTAGCAGGTCGTTTGTGTCAGGAGGGTTCCTGCCGAAGCACGGCAGCGCAGCCAATCCGGGGAAACATTTGGTGAAGCGGATGGCAGTTTTTCTGCGGGTCCGGCGTTTGTTCCCGCGAAGCTCACCGACAAGCGATGCAAGAACGCCCCTCCCGTGGGCCTGCCAGCACGATGGCTGGCAACTGCAGTGAACGCTGATCCCTGAGAGAAGTCATGGATAAGAAGCAGACCTGGAACGTCGTCTACTGGGCCATTGCACTCATGATGCTGGTGCTCCTGCAGGATGCATGGCAGGGCGCCACGCAGGTGGAGCCGGTGCCCTACAGCGAATTCGAGAAGGCGCTGGCCGAGGGCCGCATCGCCGACGTGACGATTTCGGATCGGCGGATCACGGGTCGGCTGAAGTCGGCTGACGGGCGCAAAACCACGCTGGTGGCCACCCGCGTCGAGCCGGACCTGGCTGCACGGCTGGAAAAGTTCAACGTGCCCTACACCCGGGTGGTCGACAGCACCTTCCTGCGCGACTTGCTGTCGTGGGTCTTGCCGGCGCTGGTGTTCATCGGGCTGTGGTTCTTCGTCATCCGCCGCTTCGCCGAGAAGCAGGGCGGTATGGGCGGCTTGATGTCGATCGGCAAGAGCCGCGCCAAGGTCTACATCCAGACCGACACCGGTGTGACATTCGCCGACGTGGCCGGTGTCGATGAGGCGAAGCAAGAGCTGGAAGAGGTGGTGGACTTCCTCAAGCACCCGAAGGAATACGGCCGCCTGGGCGCGCATATCCCCAAGGGCGTGCTGCTGGTCGGCCCGCCCGGCACCGGCAAGACGCTGCTGGCCAAGGCGGTTGCGGGCGAGGCCCGGGTGCCGTTCTTCTCGATCTCGGGCAGCGAGTTCGTCGAGATGTTCGTCGGCGTCGGCGCGGCGCGCGTGCGCGACCTGTTCGAGCAGGCGCGCGCCAAGGCGCCGGCCATCATCTTCATCGACGAACTCGACGCGCTCGGCCGCGCGCGCGGCGCCTTCCCGGGCCTGGGCGGGCACGACGAGAAAGAGCAGACCCTGAACCAGTTGCTGTCGGAGATGGACGGCTTCGACGCATCGGTCGGGCTCATCATCCTGGCGGCGACGAACCGGCCCGAGATCCTCGACCCCGCGCTGCTGCGCGCCGGGCGCTTCGACCGACAGGTGCTGGTGGATCGCGCCGACAAGAAGGGCCGGCTCGACATCCTGAAGGTGCACGTGCGCAAAGTGAGTCTCGACCCGACGCTGAAGCTCGACGAGGTCGCCGCGCTGACCCCGGGCTTCAGCGGTGCCGACCTGGCCAACCTGGTCAACGAGGCCACGCTGGTGGCCACCCGGCGCAAGGCCGATCAGGTCACGCTCGCCGACTTCACCACCGCGATCGAGCGCATCGTCGCTGGCCTGGAGCGCAAGAACCGGGTGCTCAACCCGAAAGAGCGCGAAGCAGTGGCCTTCCACGAGATGGGTCACGCGCTGGTGGCGCTGGCGCAGCCGGGCAGCGACCCGGTGCACAAGGTGTCGATCATCCCGCGCGGCATCGGCGCGCTGGGCTACACCATCCAGCGCCCCACCGAAGACCGCTACCTGATGACGCGCGACGAACTCGAGCACAAGATCGCCGTGCTGCTGGGCGGGCGCGCCGCCGAGAAACTCGTGTTCGGGCAACTCTCGACCGGCGCGGCCGATGACCTGGCCAAGGCCACCGATATCGCGCGCGACATGGTCACGCGCTACGGCATGGACGAGGGCCTGGGCTACATCGCCTTCGAGCCGCAGCGCTCGCAGATGCTCGACCTCCCTGCGGGCATGATGCCGGGCGGCAGCACGGTGTCGGAAGACACGCGCCGGCGCATCGACGACGCGATCCGCGGCATCGTCATGGGCGGCTTCGACCAAGCGACGGCCATCCTCGGCGCCAACCGCGAGGTCCTCGAACGCAGCGCACGGGCCTTGCTCGAGAAGGAGACGCTGGACGAGTCGGCGATTCGCAGCCTGAGTGCCGATTTGCGGCGCGAGTGATCCGTGCGCATCTATTGCATCCGAGCCGCTTTACTCGTTCTTGCGCCGTCGGTGGGCTTCGCGCTCGAATCTATGGCGAGGGCATCGGCCAACACGTCCCGCTCGAGCTGCCGCGCCTGAAGGGCGCCCTGTCCAACACGCTCTCACCCGAGGGCGAACGCATGTCCAGACGGTTCGAAGGCAGGGAGAACCGCACTCGGATATTCGGTTCCAGCTCAGGCGGGTCCATCAGAATGCAGTGATGGAAGGGCCCTTCACCGAGTTCGCGTTGCTGTTGCTTATCGCGGCGCTGGTTGGCGCCCTGTTCGTGCGGCTGCGTCAGCCCGTGCTGATCGCCTATATCGTGGTGGGCATCGCCGTCGGCCCGGCCGGCTTGGGCGTAGTGCAGGCGCACGATCAGATCGACCTGTTGTCCCAGATCGGCGTCACGGTGCTGCTGTTCGTGGTCGGCCTCAAGCTCGACCTGCACCACGTGCGCCACATCGGGCCGGTGGCGTTGGCCACGGGTCTGGGGCAACTGGCCTTCACTATCGCGTTCGGCTTCCTGCTCGTGCTGGCGCTCGGCAAAGGGGTAATGGAAGCCGTATATGTCGCGGTGGCGCTGACGTTCTCGAGCACCATCATCATCGTCAAGCTGTTGTCCGACAAGCGCGAACTCGACTCGCTGCACGGACGCATCGCGGTCGGCTTTCTGATCGTGCAAAACGTCGCCGTGGTGCTGGCGATGATGGCGATGAGCGCGCTGCGCGATCCGGGGGATGGCGGGGCGGGTTCGGTGCTGGGCTTGTTGCAGTTGCTGGGCCTGCGGCTCGGAGCGGCCGCAGTGCTGATGTTCGTGCTGATGCGCTACCTGTTGCCAACGCTGGTGTCGGCCATGGCGCGCTCGCAGGAACTGCTGCTGGTGTTTGCCATCGCATGAGGCGTGGCGCTGGCCGCGCTGGGCGAATGGGCGGGGTTCAGCAAGGAGGCCGGCGCCTTTCTGGCGGGCTTCTCGCTGGCGTCCACGCACTACCGCGAAGCGATGAACGCGCGCCTGACCGGCATCCGCGACTTTCTGTTGCTGTTCTTCTTTGTCGACCTCGGCGCCAAGCTCGATCTGTCGATGCTCGGTGCCGTGTTGGGAACAGCCGCCGTGCTGTCGCTGTTCGTGCTCATCGGCAACCCGCTGATCGTGATGGCCATCATGGGCTGGATGGGGTACCGCAAACGCTCCGGCTTCCTGGCCGGGCTGACCGTGGCGCAGATCAGCGAATTTTCCATCGTCTTCGTGGCCATGGGCATCACACTCGGGCATGTGGGGGTTGTGGCGCTCGGCCTGACTACCCTGGTCGGCTTGATCACCATCACCTTGTCCACCTACATGATCCTCTACTCGGAAGCGCTTTACGAGCGGCTTGCGCCCTGGCTGGGTGTCTTTGAGCGCCGCAGCCCGCTGCGTGAACTGGCGATAGAGCAGCAAACCGTAGGCGACAGCTCGGCGGAAGTGGTGGTCATCGGGCTTGGGCGCTACGGCAGCCGACTACTGTCACAGTTGCACGACGCCGGCATTCATGTCCTGGGCGTGGACTTCGACCCCGAAGCCGTTCGTTCGCTGCGCAGCGCAGATCTGCCGGTGCGCTTCGGGGATGGCGAGGATCCTGATTTTCTGGATTCACTGCCTTTGAACCAAGCCAAGTGGGTCGTCAGCAGCCTGCCATTGTGGGAGTCCAGCCGCGCACTGTTGCATGCCCTGAAAGCGGTAGGCTACGCGGGGCAGGTGGCGGCGGTGGCGCGCGACCCGGCCCACCGACGGCAGCTAGCCCGTCTTTCTCAACTGAGCACCGACAGCTTCGCTAAGTTGTTGATTCTGTGTACGCGAGACCCGTAGGTCTTCACTACATGGCGAGTGCCGGGGTGCTCTGCCTTGCCTGTGCCGCGGAGA
>JBAQUQ010000182.1:0-9290 GCA_049297615.1 Burkholderiaceae bacterium | reverse complement strand
GCCGCCCCCGGATTCGCGCGGCCGGCCTGGAACGCTTCCATCGCCTGCGCCATGCGCTGCTGCGCCGCCTGCGCGCGCACCATCTCGAGCAGGCGCGACATGTAGGCCTTCAACTGCTCGACCTGTGCCTCGTTGTAGAGACCGAACTGTTGCGACTGGGTGAAGGACATCAGCTTGGCGTAGTGCTCCTGCGCGCCGCCCGGCTCCAGCGCGGCGCAGTCCGGCGCACCCTGGTTGGTGTAGATGGCGTAGATCACCTCCTCGGCGAGCAGACGCTGCTTGGTCGCCTCCGGGCTCGGCGGCGCCAGGTACTGGTCGCCGTCGACGCCGTAGGCCGCGCCGTAGTCGCGCATGAAGCGGTAGATGCCGTCGGGCTGCACGATGCCGGCCTGCAGGGCGACCGGATTGATGTACATGCCGGCGACCGCGTTCAGTGCATCCTGCAGGCTGGCCTTGCTGGCGTTGTAGGCGTTCGCCTTGAAATCGAAGATCATCTGCGCGCGCACGTCGGCGCCCTGCACCTCGACGTAGGGCTCCTCTGCCTTCGACTTCACCGCGCGCAAGCGGACCTGCTTCGCCTTGGTCAGGTAGACCTTGTTGAGCTGGTGCGCCATCGACCAGGCATCGGCCAGCGCCATGAAGAACCGGCGCAGGATACGCTCGGGCCGCGCCTCGCCCTGCTGCGCCACCATGGACATGCCGCCGACGGTGCGCAGCGCCGAGGCGCGGCCGATCGGCACGCGGCCGAGTTGCAGGTCGCCGATGTTGGTCAGCTTCTCCTGCATGGCGTTGACCATGGTCATCAGGTTCAAGCCAACCGCGACGCCGTTGTTCTGCAACTTGGGGAAGTTCACGTCGCGCTGCGGATCGGCGACCGGAATGCCCTCGCCGGGGCCGATCCGCAGGGTCTCCGGCCGGTTGCCGCCGGCGGCGCGGTAGAAGAAGAACGGCACGCCGGTCAGCGTGTTGCTATCGACCGTCTGGTCCATCAGCATCTTGCTGAGGTCGTGGTAGCCCTCCATCAGCTCGGGCAACGAGATGCCGCTGGCCGAGCCCTCGATCGGCAGGAAGACCTCGTGCACGAACGGCCGGCGCGGCGGCATGTAGGGCCAGTGCTCGCTCAGCAGGTTGCAGCGCAGCAGCGTCCGCGATTCCAGGACCACCCAGCAGACGATGTCCTCGGTCTGGCCGTCCCGGTCGTAGTCGAAGATGTCGAAACAGCGCAGCACCGTGCGCGTGCCGTGTGCCTCGGCGCCGGCCGGCGGCGTCGCCGGGTTGTCGCGCCCGGCCATGACGTCACGCTGCTCCTTGACCTCCTCCTCGCCCTTGCTCGGCGGCGCGCCATTGCGGATGGCGTCGAGGTCATCTGGCTCGACCTGGTCGTAGAAGCCGGACTTCACCAGGCGATCGATCTCGTCGAGCAGCGGGAAGCGGCGCACGATGACGTGGCCGGCGCCGCCCTTGTTGGAAGGGCCGGGGATGTTCAGGTTGTCGCAGCGGACCGGATAGAAGATGTCATCCCAGGCGATGGTGTCGAGCTTCGGGCCGTCGAACATGCTGACCTGGCGGTCGATGCGCATCTCGGTCGGCTGGCCGGGCTCGGCGTAGAAGGCAATGCTGGCGGCGGTGCCGTCCTGGAACCTGACGTCCCAATCCCAGCCCTCGGAGCCATCGCGCACGCGCATCTGCGCCATGCCGGGCAGGCGGTTCACCTCTTGCTGGAACATCCGGCCCGGCAGCGCGTCCGGCGGCAGCTCGGGGTAGCGGCGGATCTCGATAGCGCGGCGCGTCTCCTTGACCCAGGAAACCTCGGCGTTGCACTCGCCGTCCTCGACGAACTGCTGGGCGAGCGTCGTCAGCGTCTTCTCGCCGGCATCCTCGACGAAGATCTGGTAATCGAGCAGGGCATCGATGTTGCCTTCCCGCGGCGCGTCCTGGGCGTTCAGCGCCTTGGCGGCGACCACCGGCGTGCCGGACATCACCGCGTTGTGCAGCGTGTCCTGCACGCGCAGGTTCGCGGTCATGATGTCGCCGAGGCTGACGTCGCTGGCATCCTGCCAGGGCCAGTTCTTGCCCTCAGTCCAGCCGCGCAGCTTGGCGTAGCGCTGCAGGCGCAGCTCGCGCTCGGTGCCCTTGGCCGTCTTGTCCTGCTGGTAGAAGTCGAGGACGCGGTCGACCAGCTCCTGCTTGCGCTCGGGCGAGAGCTTGCGGGCGGGGCTGGGGCGGGAGGTTCGGTAGTCGGGCATCAGACGGCCATCTGCGCAGAAATTTCACGCTTGAAGAAGCTGCGGGCGCGCTTCCAGTATACGTGACGGCAAAATCGGCGCGCGCCCGCCTTGAAGCCATAGTGCGGTCGACGCTTGCGCGGAACAATTCCGTCAATAACGCATTCGCCAAGTCGCAAGCGCAGCTTCTTGCCCATCACGGCACCACCAGCTTCGGCTTCTCGGGCACAGCCAGCCCCGCGTTCGGCCGCCATTGTGCCGCAGCCGGCGCGATCCGGCAAATGTGCTGGATGTGGATGAAGGTGTGGGTGTAAGTCACCGGCGGCGCGGAGGCGTGCAGACCCTCAGGATTGTGCGAGCGCTCGACCAGCTCGATGAAGCCGTCGCCGGCGTGGGCGAAGAAGCCGGAGGTCAGGACGCTGTCGATGGTCCAGATGTCGACGACGCGGTTCACCGTGCTGGCGAGCCAGTGCGGCAGCTCGCGCTTTTGGCCGTTGCCGTTCTGCATCAATTGGGCCTCCCCTCAGGCGCAACGACATCGTCGCCGACGCCGTGACGCTGCTTGAATTCCTGCAGGAAGGCCTGCAGCTCATGATTGATCAGGTCCATCCGAACCAAGTCGCGCGCCGTCGGTTCGGTGCCAGGATCGAGAATCCCCATGATGCTGGCGAACAGGTGCTGCGCGCCGGCGAAGAACGCCTCGCGCATCGCCTGAAGCTGTGCCTCGGACGCCTGCGGCGAGATCGCCGCCTTCTTCAGGGCAAGCCAGCCGACCTCGATCAGCTTGCCGCGGTCGCTGAAGTCGGACGTGATCATATCGACAATCTTGCCGACCGCTTCGCGCTTTCGCTTAGCCTCACCCATGGGGCGCCGGCGCGATCAGCGGCTTCGCCAGCCGCAAGGCGTCCGCATGCTTGTCGAGCTTCCAGGCAACATCCTCACCGAATCCGCTCGTCACCGACGGCGGGCGAGAATTCAGCACCCGATCGAACAGCTCGATCATGCTGACCTTCGCCTGCAGCACTTCATTGACCCGCCGCAGCATGCGGATCTCCTGCGCCGCCTCTTGCAGCAACATCAGCGTCTCGTCGACTTCGGCCATCTCAATACCCCCTCCTCCGCCCCTCGCGCCGGATCGTCGGCGCCCCGTAATGCAGCAGCTTGAACGTCGGCTGGTAGTTCATCAGGTAGCGCAGCAGCGCCGGGAAGTCGTCGTATTTTTTCTTGGTCGTTTGCTTCTGATCGGCTTCCTTGCCGCGCTTGTGCTCGTCCCAGGTGAAGCGCTCCATGTGGAGGATGGCGGTCTTGCAGCGCTGGTGGAAAAGCATGCGCGGCTGCCGGGTAGCCGGATCAGGCCGCAGAAACTCATCCACGCGACCCCGGCCAACGTCACTGTCATTGGCCAGCTCATGGTCAAGCCCAGCATCGCGAAACTCCTGCTGCCAGGTGAGGTCCCGATTGCGCGTCGGCGCCACCGCGGAGAGCCCCATGTTCGGATCGATCAGCCCCAGCGCCATGCGCAGGCGCAGCTCGCGCTCGATCCTGTCGACCGCGATCTTGCACTCGACCGCGGTATTTTCCAGCATGGCTTCCTGCACCACCCAGATGTCATCAGCAGGATCGACCTGGCACCACAGGAAGTGGTTTGGCTTGCGCGGGTGCGGGTCGAGCAGGCGGATGGTCGGCCAGTTCGGCTGCGCGTCGAACTCCGCCACATGGCAGTAGCTGTCGATGTCGTCGCTGCCGCAAGCGGCGCAGAGCATGGTCGTGTCGTCGCCGACGGTGACCGGCGCGAATCCGTTGGCGCCGCATTTGAAGCACCAGTGCGTGTCGCGCTTGGTGAACAGGCTGTGGACCCTGTTGGCGAAGCGGATCGACTCGCCGCGCAGGCGCACCGCGCGGGTACGCTCGTCCCATTGGGAGCGCTGGCGGGAGACCGCCTCCTGGTTGATGAACTGGTTCTCCTCGGTCCACAGGACGTGCCAGTCGATATTGGGGTCCTTCGGCTCGGCGGTCGCCTTCTCGTAGATCTCGTCGTGAATCCAGTCGACCGGAATGGTCGGATCGTCCGGCCAGGTCATCGCCAGCATCAGCGTGCCGTCGACGCGCATGGTGCGCGCCTGATTCTCGCGGAAGATCGGCTCGCGCGGCGGCTCGTCGAGCAGCACGATGTGAAAATCGCCGGAGGCGAAATCGCTCGGGTCCTGGCTGTGCGCCATGAACTGGATGGTGCTTTCGCCAATCACCTTGGTGTGGTCCTCGGGGTCGCGGCACAGCACGGTGAGCGTGCGCAGCTTGGCGCTCCAGGACTCGTTCCAGTCCTCGTCGATCAGGCAGGCCTTGGGAATCCAGCCCCAATGGCCCTTCGACTGGTCGAGCATCGAGAGGCCCGTCCACTTCGACCAGTTCAGCTTCGGCAGGATGATGTTCTCGAGCGTCGTCGTGAGGGACTCGACGACGACGCGGCAGGAAATCGGCCCGCGCCACTTCTGCTTCGCGGTATGAGCGAAGCAGCGCGGGAAGATGCCGGTGGCGCGGGCGACGAGCTCGACCAGGCAGGACTCCGTCTTGGAACTGCCGTTGCCGCCGCTGACGCCGATCAGCTTCGCCGCGGATTCGTGCACCAGCATCGCCCGCGGGCTGACCGGCTGGTAATACAGGATCTGCCACTCCTGCCGATCGGCGGCCTGGAAGCGGGTCATCTCCGCCATCAGCTCGGCGAGCTGGACGTCGGTGAGATCGCCGAGGCGGTCGGGAGGTGTAAGCAGGTTCATGCCGGCTCCTTCGCAATCTCCGCCAGCGCGCGCGCCATCGTGACCGCCCGGCGCATCATGTCTACCGGGTCCGCTAGAAGCCGCGTACGTTCGGAAACGAGCATCGCCGCGTAGATCGTGGCGGCGGCGATCAGCAGGGCGTCGTCATTTGGCATTGGTGGGGTCCTCCTGATCCCAAGGCACGGTAGGCGCGGCATCATCAAACAACAGCACCGCTCGTGTCGCGCACTTCGGGCAAAGCTCGCGAACGTGCGTCCATGGAATTTCGCCAGCCATCGCTGCAGAGACATCGCGGGCAATCACGGAGCCCATACATTCCTTGATCGGCTCGCGGCACTGTAGGCACGGACGGGTTGTGCTGCGATCTTCCAGCGGTGGCGCATCGAGTAGCGCGACAATCTCGGCACGCGGGTCAACCATCGGACCTCTCCCGCGGCGCGATAGGTGCGGCGTCGTGCAGAGCAGCGGCAACACGCCGGATTGACGGCCGGCCTTGTTGGCCGCCGAGTTCCCTGAATGCGGCTTCAACTGAAGGGCCTGTCGGCTCCCGCCCCAGCATCTTCACCCCCGCCTCCCGCAGGACGGACGCCTGGGCGGTGAGGGCGGCTTCTGCGTCGTCCCCATGGTTGCTCATTGCAAGACAGCGGCGGTCGGCCTGACATCCGCCCGTGCAGCACATCGCTTCGGCCATGGCGCGGACCATCCTGGCGCGCAGGTCGGCGGGGGCGGTCATGGCCGCAGATTCCTCCCTAGCCAGTAAAGCCCGTTCGGCGTGATGTGCTTGCCGATGACGAGCGACTTGATACAGGCGGCGGCTTCTTCGCGCTCGCGCTCGCTTGCCGTGGTGAACAGTGTCTGGCACAGGCCAATCAATTCATTGAACTGAATTGCCTGTTGGCGCGTGATGGTGATGTCGCTCACCGCTCCCCTCCCTCTCCCTGCCCGTAGTCAGGAATTTCCACCCAGGTCCAACCTCGGTTGCTCCAAAGAAACACCGGCCAAGTCAACGCGACGGCAACGACACAGAGCAAGATTATCGCAAGGCAGGTCTGATCTGGCGGATAGTTCTCGCGGTAGCGCATTGTCGTCTCGTGCGAGCCGAGCACCGCGTAGAGATAGCCGAAGGTCAGATAGAGCGCGCAAAGGGTCACGATGTCTCTCCCTGCCCGGCCGGGGTGGGCTGGAGGGCGGCGTCTCGCAACGCGCATTCAGCGTCGCCTAGTTCGAGCAATGGCGCTCGCAGCAGTTCGGCCAGCCATGCTTCGGTTTTCTCCTGGCGCTCTTTCTTCGGCAGCGAGCGGATCGAGTGCGGCGGCTGTGCCCGTTCGAAGTCGATGACGACTTGCCGCGCAAGTTTCCAGCGGAAGGCCACATTGTTTACCGCCTCCAGCGCCTCGATCCGCTTGTCGCGCGCGGCGAGGGTGGCGGTTTGGGCGAGGAGGGCGCGAGCGGTATCTAGCAACTCGGCGGAGTCGACCAAAATTACTCCGCCAACGCCGCGCGAGCCTAGTGCCGTTGCTCGATATTGCGCACGTCGAACTGCCTCGGCAATCTCGCTCGCGCTCATCTCCGCGCGTTCCGGGTCAGCCATGGTCGATCTCCGTGAAGCGTTTGACGGGAATGTCGGCGAGCATTTCGTCGAACATCGCTTGCGGTCGCGCGAAGATGCGCCCAGCTTCGTTGCGATAGACCACCATCGGCGCTGGCAGTTCGGCCTCGGTGTACAGCACGTCGCGGTGAAGCACCTGATACAAGCCGCCTTTGTAGTGGCGATGCGTCGGCACGAACGGCGCGCGGTCCGCCGCTGCCGTGGGGGTGCGGCGGTTCCAGGCACGTATCGCCACAGCTTCCGTCTCATGGATTGGCCCTTCCGCCTGACAGCCGGGCTGGCAACGCGCTACCCAATAGCCGCCGCTGAAGGTGGTATGCGCCACACCGCCGCAAAACGGGCACGGCTCCAGCGCCGTCACGGCCTCGGCGTCACTCGGGGCGGGCGTGGCCGGTGCTCCTTGCGCGAAGGGCGGCGCGGCCCGCATCGGTGACGTGAAACACGAAGCAATCCGGCGCGAGAGCGTAGGTGCGTCGCGACATCAGGTTGCGCCTGACCAGTTCCAGCAGCGTCTCATAATCATCGTGGCCGGGCTCGGCGACGAAATGATTGCGGAACTCGCGGCCGGTCTGGTTGATGCCGAGCGAATGCCCGATCACATGCGCCTCGGCTTCCGTCAGCTCAGCGATTTCCATGCTCCTCCCGTGGTGCGGAGATGGCCGGCGCGGCGAAGGGCGCGGACGATGCGGCGGGCCTCTTTCATTGTCTTGGGATATTTCTCTCGCCAGCGCCAATCGACGAAAGCCGATGATGTATGGAAAAGCCATTGTTCATGCAGCTTCGCTTTGCCCCCTACGAGCGCCGCCGCGATGCATTCGACCACCGGATCACCCTTGCGCTTCACGCTCATCTCCTGAGGTTGGGTAGCTCACGGCGTCGCCAGCGCGCGCCGCTCGCGCGCAAGTTCCCGCTGCCGCTCGGCGCGGGTCAGCTTCGCGTGCTGCGCCTCCACCTCGGCACACCACAGGGTGACGGCGTGGTAGGCCCAGTCCATCACCCGGTCGCGGCGCTGGACCTGCAGCAGTTGCTTCGCCGGGACGCCGATCCGCGCGGCCAGCCCGCGCACGGTAGCGCGGTCGGCGGCGATGGCTGCCGCCAGGCGCTGAGCGAAGGCCTTGCGGTCCAGGCGGAGATCGGGGCGGACGGCGGATTCGCGGGAGTGGCGGGCTGGCATGGCTAGGGCTCGCCGCCGGCGTCGCTGTGATTGGGCGCGCGCAGGAAGCCCATGGCGCGGAGCTCGGCGTCGATCGGCTGCCAGGGCTCGCAATCCTCGATGCCCAGCTCATGCCTGGACCATTCGGCAATGGCCCCCAGGCACGCCTCCATCCGCCGCGGCGTGCGCGCTTCCTCGGCCGCGTCGCCGGGGCGGGTCGGGCGGGAGAGGAGAAGCTCGCGGGCGAGATCCATCAGCAGGTTGCTCATGCCGGGGTGCAGGTCGGCGTCGTACTGACGCAGGCGGTCGGCAAAATCCTCCAGGTACATGGCTCAAGCCTCCGATTTCGGGTGAGGCAGCCGGGTCTCCATATCCGCCTCGATCTCGGCATAGACCGCACGGCGCGCCGCTTCCGTCGGCGCGCCGTGCGCGAACGGCATCGGCTTTTGCTCCGCGGCCGCGCCGCCGGTCACACTGCGATCCAGGCGCTCGATCTCGGCCAGCAGCAGCGCCGCGGCGATGACCAGGCGGCGGCGATACGGCTTGGCGCCGCTGTTCAGGTAGCGGATCGCCAGGTGGGTCAACTGCTGGTCGGTGAGCAGGTCGTCGTGAAGAAAGGTGTGGCCTTCAGCCTCAATCTGGCGAATCCGCTCGCACGCGACGTCCAGCAAGGCCCGCTCGCACAAAATGCTGTGAGGCGCGAACACCCGCACCAAGGTCGTCCCGTCCGACCGCTCGCGGGTGCCGCCGTTCCTGAAGGCGTCCATTTCCGCAGTATCCGCGACGGCCGGCTCCCCGCTGCCCGGACCATACGCCTCCGGCGCCACCCGGCGGGCGGTGGCGTCGATGCGCTCGAGGGCGGAGACCCGCCGATTGAGATCGAGCAGCGCCACCTCCTGCTCGGTCAAGCTGTCCGGGTTACGCACGCTCCCAAGACCGATCCAGAACAATTCCGCATCCATGTTCCCGCTCCCGCTAAATCGCAGCAGCAGAATATGCGCCTTTTATGGAAAGCGCAAGGGGCGCGCTCAGGAATAACTACTTTTCGAGCGCCGCCAGCCGGCGGGAGCCGGTGTCAGCGTCCGAGCCATGCGTCGGCGTGATATCCACTATGCGATTTTGCGGGTGGGTCAGCCCGCGGCGCTCGGCCTCGGCGACCAGGGCGGGCCACAATTTGTCGAGCGCCTCGCGGCGGCCGGTGCCGATGATCGCCGTCGGCTCGCCCTGCAGCAGCCGCTTCTTGTCGTAGGCCACCGCAGTCGCGATCATCAGATCCTTGCCCGACATCTGGCCGACGACCACAGGGTCGATGTGGGCCATGAACAGCCGGATCTTGTCGTCGAGGGCGGCGATCATCTGGGCGTTGGAGAGCTCGACGCCGGACGCGGTGAATTCCGGGTTGCGCTCGAGGCGATCGACGAGGGACTTGATGAAGCGGTCGCTCATGCCGGCGGCCTTGGCGGCGGAGACCATGGCCTTGCGGGCGAGATCGGGTGTGGTGCCGGGACGGAGGCCGACGGCCAGGAGAT
>JBAQUQ010000181.1:0-12123 GCA_049297615.1 Burkholderiaceae bacterium | reverse complement strand
CGGTCACGGCGCTCGCCCATGCGGGCTCGGGCGCGGCCAACGCCGGCGCGAGGCCAGCGAGCAGCGACAGGGCGCACAGCGATGCGCCGCGCAAGACACGCCAGGCGCGCGTGCGCAAAGGGATCGGCAGTCGCTCGGGCATGGCCGCACTCTAGGAGCAAGTGGCCACCGGCGTGCAGGGAATAGCACGCCGATCTTGCCTCTATTTCCGCTAATGAAACGCCAGGCCCTGCCCAGAATGCCTTCACATCGCCGCAGTGGCGAGCGTGTGTGCGCTCTGGGCGCACAGCGACGGTTGAAGCGGGGCCGCGGCTGCCGCCGGAGCAGTGAACATGTTGAATCGCTTGAACGACGCGCTCGACTTTCATGGCCAGGCCCTGGGCCTGCGCTCGCAGCGCCAACGCCTGATCGCGAGCAATATCGCCAATGCCGACACGCCCGGCTTTGTGGCGCGCGACTTCGACTTTGCGCAGGCGCTGCGCGCCGCCACAGCGGCGACGCCTAACTTGCAAAGTACGCTGCCAGGTGCTCAGCAAAGCCTGGCGCGATCCAGCGCGGGGCACATCGTTCCCGGCTCTGCATCGAGCAGCGCGCCGGCACTGGATTACGCCATGCCGAGCCAGACGAACCTGGACCGCAACACCGTCGACATGGACCGCGAGCGCGCCGCCTTCGTCGACAACGCCGTGAAGTACGAAGCGACGCTGCGTTTCATCAATGGCCATGTGCGCACGATGCTCGAGGCGATCAAGGGTCAGTAGTCGCTGGGCGAGCTCGGGAGACTTGCGATGTCGATGTTGAATATCTTCAATGTGGCCGGCAGTGCGATCAGCGCGCAAAGCCAGCGCCTGAACGTCGTGGCCTCGAACCTGGCCAATGCCGACACCGTGGCCGGCCCCGACGGCCAGGCCTACAAGGCGCGCCAGGTCACCTTCCAGACGCAGCTCCTGGGCGCATTCGCGAACGACGCCGCTTCGGCCGGCGTCAGCGTCAGCACGATCAGCGAAAGCCAGAGCCCGGGCCGGCGCGTGCACGACCCGAAACACCCCCAGGCGGACGCGGAAGGTTATGTGACCTATAGCAATGTGAATTCGGTCGAGGAGATGGTCAACATGATCTCGGCGTCGCGCTCCTACCAGAACAACGTCGAAGTCATGAACACGGCCAAGACCCTGCTGCTCAAGACGCTGCAACTCGGCAGTTAAGCCCCCGGCAAGCTCGAAGGAAATCACCCCATGGCCACCTCGAACGTCTCCAGCGTCATCGGCACCACCACGGCGCCCGACCCCGCCACCAAGTTGGCCGCTGACGCCCAGGCCAGCGCGGATCGGTTTCTCAAGCTGCTCGTCGCTCAGATGCAGAACCAGGACCCCTTGAACCCGATGGACAACGCCCAGGTCACGAGCCAGATGGCGCAGATCAACACGGTCAGCGGCATCGAGAAGCTCAACCTCGCCGTGCAGGCCCTGTCGGACCAGTTCCTGCAGATGCAGGCGCTGCAAGGCGCGGCCCTCGTCGGGCGCGACGTGATCGTGCCGGGCAATGCGATGTCGATCACCGATGACGTGGGCCAGGGCGGGTTCGAACTGAACACGGCCGCCGACAACGTGAAGGTCGAAATCCTGAACGGCGCGGGCCATGTGATCGACACCCTGGCACTGGGCGCGCAGGCCGCCGGTCGGCACAGCTTCAACTGGCTCGCCAGGGGCGTGCCCGACAGCGCGGGAACGCGCTTTCGAATCGTGGCCGCAGCCGGTGCGACGGTCCTGCCCTGCACGAGCTTGATGCGCGACACGGTCACCGCCGTCAGCGCCAATGCCGCCGGCAACTCTCTCACCATCGAGCTCACGCGCAACGGGCCGGTGGCGTACAGCGACATCAAGGCCTTCAACTGACGCCGATTCGGCGTTGTCGAAACTTCTCTCCCCACGGCGCACTGCGTCCAACACTCTAGGAAACCCCATGAGCTTCCAACAAGGTCTGTCCGGTCTGAATGCGTCGAGCAAGAACCTCGAGGTCATCGGCAACAACATCGCCAACGCCAATACCTTCGGGACCAAGACCTCGCGTGCCGAGTTCGCCGACCTGTACGCCAACGCCTTGAGCGGCACCGGGGTCAGCGCCATCGGTATCGGCGTGAATCTCTCGACGGTGGCGCAGCAGTTCACGCAAGGCAATGTCACCACCACGGAAAACCCGATGGACCTGGCGATCAATGGCAAAGGCTTCTTCCAGTTGACCGAAGGCAGCGGCGCGGTCGTGTATTCGCGCAACGGGCAGTTCAAGATCGATCGCGACGGCTTCATCGTCAACAACCAGGGCTTCAATCTGCAGGGGTATCCGGCCGATGCAGCGGGGGTCATCCTGCCCGGCCTGGCGAGCGCCTTGCAGATGCCCGTCTCAGGCCTCACACCCAGGCCCACCACCCGGATGGATCTCGAGTTCAATCTCGACGCGCGCTCGAGCATTCCGGCAGCCGCGGCCACGCCGAACATCGACATCACCGACCCCGATACCTACAACAACGCCACGACGATGACGGTCTACGACGCCAAGGGCCAGGACGTCGCCATCACCTACTACTTCCAGAAGACGGCCACCGACAACTGGAACGTCTATATCACCGCCAATGGCACGCCCTTGATCGACGATGGCAGCGGCAATCCGGCGCTGAACACGACGATCACCTTCCCCGCCAATGGCAGCACGCCCACCGCGCCGGTGGGGACGGTGGCCCTGGATATTCCGGCGACCACGAATGCTCAGGGCGCGGTGACAGAACCGATTCCCGGCGTGGCGCTCGACCTGAGCGCCGCGCGCCAGTTCGGCGCGAGCTTTTCCGTCGCAGCGCTGGGTCAAGACGGTTATGCGGCCGGGCAATTGGTGGGTGTACACGTCGAAGGCAACGGCATCGTCATGGCCGAGTATTCGAACGGACAGTCCAAGCCCGCCGGCCAGGTGGAACTCGCGACCTTTCGCAATCCGCAGGGCCTGCAGCCCAGCGGCGGCAACAACTGGTCGCGCACCTTTGCCTCGGGCGAGCCGGTTGCAGGCGTTCCAGGCAGCGGCACCTTGGGCGTGCTGCAGGCCGGTGCGCTGGAAGAGTCCAACGTTGACCTGACGGCCGAGCTGGTGAACATGATCACGGCGCAGCGCATCTACCAGGCCAATGCGCAGACGATCAAATCGCAAGACCAAATCTTGCAGACCCTGGTGAATCTGCGTTGATCTTTCCTGAGGCGAGAGCCCGGGAGGTGCCATGGACCGCATGATCTACCTGTCGATGTCGGGCGCGAAAGCGACGATGCAGCGCCAGGAGGTGTTGGCCAACAACCTGGCGAACGTTTCCACGGTCGGCTTTCGCGCCGAGCTGCAGGCGTTTCGTTCAGTGCCGGTGCAAGGCAGCGGTGCGAGCACGCGTGTCTACGCCCTCGAATCGACTCCCGGCTACGACGCAACTCCCGGCGTGGTCAGCGCGACGGGGCGCAAGCTCGACGTGGCGCTGCGCGGCAATGCCTGGCTGGCGCTGCAAGCGCTGGACGGCACCGAGGCCTATACGCGCGGCGGCGCGCTCGACGTCTCGGCCGACGGCACCCTCACCACCCGCGGCGCAGCGCCCGTGCTGGGCGACGGCGGGCCGATCCAGGTGCCGGCCAACACCGAGATCAGCATCGCCGCCGACGGCACGGTGAGCGCACGCGCCGCAAGCGGCGTCAGCACGACGGTTGGCCGGCTCAAGTTGGTGACGCCCGAGGCGCCATTGCAACGCGGCGCCGACGGCCTGTTCCGCGCTGAAGAAGGCGATTTGCCCGCCGATCCGAGCGCGCGCGTGCAAGACGGTGCACTGGAAGGTTCGAACGTCAATCCGGTCGAAGTAATGGTCGCGATGATCGGCGCGGCGCGCCAGTTCGAGACGCAGATGAAGTTGCTTCAGACCGCGCAGGCCGATGCGAATGCGGCAGGCAAGCTGTTGTCGATGGGTTGAGGAGGACGAGCACCATGATGCGTTCACTGTGGATCGCCAAGACCGGCATGGAGGCCCAGCAGACTCAGCTGGACACCATCACGCACAACCTGGCCAATGTGGCGACGAACGGCTTCAAGCGCTCGCACGCCGTGTTCGAAGACTTGATGTACCAGAACCTGCGCCAGGCCGGGGCGAACAGCTCGGAGCAGACCACCCTGCCCACGGGCCTGCAGGTCGGCATGGGCACGCGGGCCGTCGCCACTTCGCGCAATTTCGGGCAGGGCAATTTGCTGCAAAGCGCCAACCCGCTCGATGTAGCGATCCGTGGCAGCGGATTTTTCGAAGTGCAGATGCCCGATGGCAGCGTCGGCTACACGCGCGACGGCTCGTTCCAGGTGAATGCGCAGGGCCAGCTCGTCACGAACAACGGCTACACGGTGCAACCCGCCGTCACGATCCCGGGCAACGCACAGAACGTGACGATAGGCGCCGACGGCACGATCACGGCAACTCTTCCTGGCCAGGCCGCGCCGCAAAACATCGGCCAGATGCAGCTCGCCAGTTTCGTGAACCCCGCCGGGCTGGACCCGAAAGGGCAAAACCTGTTCACCGAAACCGCCGCCTCGGGCAGCCCGAATTCGGGGGCTCCCGGACAGAACGGCCTGGGGGCCGTGCAACAGGGCGCGGTGGAGACGTCCAACGTGAACGTTGTCGAAGAACTCGTCGCGATGATCCAGACCCAGCGCGCCTACGAACTCAACTCCAAGGCGATTCAAACCGCCGATCAGATGCTTGCCAAGTTGGGGCAGTTGTGAAGATCGTCACGCGAGCGTCGATGAGGGTGCTGCGGCGCGTTGCGAGCCTCGCCGCCGCAGCCCTGCTGTGCGCCTGCGAAACCCTCAATCCGCGTCCGCCGGTGGACGTCGCCGAGCCCACCGCGGTGCGGCCCCAGCCGGTGGTGCGCCCGGTTCTGAACAACGGCGCGATCTTCCAGGCCTCACACTACCGGCCGCTGTTCGAAGACCACCGCGCGCGCCTGGTGGGCGACACGCTGACCGTGCAGATCGTCGAGAAGGTCAGCGCCAGCCAGAAGAGCACGAGTTCGATCGACAAGACCGGCGAGTTGAGCGCGAACGTCACGGCCCTGCCCCTGGTCAGCGCGAATTCCTTCGGCCGCACCGGCGTGGCGGGCGCGTCGAGCAATGCCTTTGCCGGCAAGGGCAGCACTGAAAACACGAACGACTTCTCCGGGACGATCACGGCCACCGTCACCGAAGTGCTGCCCAATGGCCACTTGCTGATCGCCGGCGAAAAACAGATCGGCGTGAACCACAACGTCGACGTGCTGCGCTTTTCGGGGCAAGTCGACCCGCGCGTCATTCAATCCGGCAACTCCGTCGCTTCGGCCCTGATCGCCAACGTTCGCATCGAACACCGCGGCCGCGGCGCTCAGGCCGAGGCCCAGGGCATGGGCTGGCTGAGCCGCTTTTTCCTCAATGTGTTGCCGATTTGACGATTGAAGTTGCGATGCATGGTTCTGATTCGACCCTTGTCGATACGCACAGGAGCGATACGATGTGGACTGCCGAAAAACTGTTGCGCTTTCTGATCGGGCTGGCCTGGCTGGTGGCCTCGGCTGCACTGTGGTGGCCTGACCCTGCGCACTCGGCGCGCATCAAGGAACTCGCTTCGGTGCAAGGCGTGCGCAGCAATGCCTTGTCGGGCTATGGTCTGGTCGTGGGCCTGGACGGCACGGGCGACCAGACGAGTTCAGCGCCCTTCACCACGCAAAGCATCACTGCCTTGTTGCAGCAGATGGGCGTGACGGTCCCGCCGGGCACGAGCATGCAGGTCAAAAACGTCGCCGCGGTGCTGGTGACGGCGCAGTTGCCGGCTTTCGCCCAACCCGGCCAGGCCATCGACGTCACCGTGTCCTCGCTGGGCAATGCCAAAAGCCTGCGCGGCGGCATGTTGATCGCCACGCCGCTCAAGGGCGCCGACGCGCAGATCTATGCGATGGCGCAAGGCAGCTTGATCGTCGCCGGCGCCGGTGCCTCGGCGGCTGGCTCGAAGGTGCAGATCAACCACTTGAGTACCGGGCGGATTCCCGACGGCGCGACGGTCGAGCGCAGCGTTGCGACGCCGCTCAACCAGGGCGAGTTCATGCAACTCGACCTGAACTCGACCGACTTCAACACGGCGCGCGAAGTGGCGCGCGCGATCAACCGGCGCATGGGCGATGGCCTGGCGCAGGCGGTCGATGGGCGCGTCGTGCGCGTGCGCATGCCCATGTCGCCCGACGCACGGGTGACCTTCATGGCCGACATCGAAAACCTCAACATCGAGCGCGCCGCGCCGGCCGCGCGCGTGGTGGTGAATGCGCGCACCGGTTCCGTGGTGATGAACGGCTCGGTCACGCTGTCGGCCTGCGCCGTCGCGCATGGCAGCTTGTCGGTGACGATCAATTCCACGCCGGTCGTGAGCCAGCCCAATATGTTGTCGACCGGCCAGACCGTGGTGCGCGAGAAGGCCGACATTTCGATCAGGCAAGAACCCGGCACCTTGATCCAGATGCCTGCCGGCACGCAACTCGCCGAAGTCGTGAAGGCGCTCAATTCCCTGGGCGCGACGCCACAGGACTTGCTCGCCATCCTGCAGGCGATGAAGTCCGCCGGCGCGCTGAACGCCGAGATCGAGGTGATTTGATGAATGTCGGTGCCGGTGCCGGTTTGGCCGCCGACACACGCGGCGTCGAGGCGCTGCGCGCCGCCGCCGCACGCGACCCCGCAGCGGCGATCAAAGAGGCTGCCAAACAGTTCGAAGCGCTGTTCATGCATGAACTCATGAAGAGCATGCGCCAGGCCACACAGTCCTCTGGCCTGCTCGACAACTCGACCACGCAGTTGGGTACCGAAATGCTCGACACCCAGTTTGCGCAACAGATGACGGGCCTGCGCGGCGGCTTGAGCGAGGCGATCGCGCGCCACCTGGAACGTCAGTTGGGCGTGGCGCTGCCGACCGCCGGCCCGACCCTGACTGACTCAGAGGCTGGCAGTCTCTCGGTCAGGCTCCCTCTCCCGCTTGCGGGAGAGGGTTGGGGTGAGGGTCGGCGCGCCGCGCACCACGGCTGGCCCGCCCTCACCCCAGCCCTCTCCCGGAGGGAGAGGGAGCAAAGTCTGAACCCCGTCCAGGCCGGCTTCGTGCAGCAGCACGCCCAGGCTGCCGCCGCCGCGCAACGCGTATCGGGCATTCCGGCGAGTTTCATGATCGCGCAGGCGGCGCATGAATCGGCCTGGGGCCAGCGCGAGATCCGCAACGCCGACGGCAGCAGCTCGCACAACCTGTTCGGTATCAAGGCCGGCGCGCACTGGAAGGGGCCGATCGCCGAGGTGACGACGACCGAGTTCATCGACGGCCGAGCGCACAAAGTGAAAGCCGGATTCCGCTCCTATGCATCGGCCGCCGAGTCGTTCAACGACTACGCCAGGCTCATCGCCGACAACCCGCGCTACCGCCGGGTGCTGGAGCAAAGCGGCTCGGCGCAGGGCTTTGCGGTGGAGCTGCAGCGTGCCGGTTATGCCACCGATCCGCACTACGCTGACAAGCTCACGCGCAGCATCAACACCACCTTGCGCGTGCAGCGCGCGGCGGCTTGACTGCGCGGCACTCGGCACCATGAGCACGGCCCTGATCTCCATCGGCGCTCGCGCCCTGTTCGCCAATTACGCGGCGCTGCAAACCGTCGGCAATAACATCGCCAACGCGAACACGCCGGGTTACTCGCGCCAGAGCGTCGAGTTGTCCACGGCAGCCGCCCAGTTCAGCGGCGCAGGATTTTTCGGCAAAGGCGTCGACGTGGCCACGGTGACGCGCGCCCACAGCGAACTGCTGACGCGTGAGCTGAACGCCGCCACGGCGATCTCGGCCGCCGATCAGATGCGCGCCAGCCAGTTGCAACGCCTCGAGGGTGTGTTCGCCACGGGCGAGGCAGGCCTTGGTTTTGCGGCCTCGCAGTTTCTCAACGCCTTCGTCGACGTCGCCAACAATCCGCAGGACAACTCGGCGCGACAAGTCGTGCTGTCGCGCGCCGGCACCTTGGCGCAGCAGTTCAGAACCGCGGGCGACAAGATCTCGGACCTGCAAGGTGGCGTCGTGCAGGACTTGGGCGTGGCGGTGAGCAGCTTGAACACGCTCGCCAAAGGGGTCGCCGAGCTGAACCGCAAGATCGCCGACGCCCTGGGCCAGCGGCACCCGCCGAACGATCTGCTCGACCAGCGCGACGAGATGATTCGCAAGATGAGCGAACTCGTGCAAGTCACCACGGTCGCTTCGAACGACGGCTCGGTGAGCGTCTTCATCGGCGGCGGCCAGCGCCTCGTGCTCGGCGACCAGGCCGCGAGGATGACACTGGTGGCCGACAAGTTCGACCCCGCCCGAGTCGGCGTCGCCTTGGTCGAGGCCGGCAAGACGATTCCGCTGTCCGCCGGCATCGTCGCCACCGGCAAGATCGGCGCCTTGCTGCGCTTCCAGAACAGCGACCTCGTCGATGCGCGCAACTTGTTGGGGCAATTGGCGCAAGCCCTTTCCCACGCCGTCAACGAGCAGCAGGCGCTGGGCCTCGGCCTGGGCCAGCCTGCCGCCGCCGGCGCACCGATGTTCGCCACCGGCGCGCTGCGCGTCGCACCCGGCGCGGGCAATGCGAAGGCGGGTGGTGTCGACGTGGCGTCATTCCTCGACGCGGGTGGCGTGCGCGTCCCCAGTGTCAGCATCACGATCGTCGATGCCAGCCAGCTTCAGGCCAGCGACTATGAGCTGCTGGCCGACCCCGCGGGCTCGGGGACCTATCAACTCACGCGCTTGCGCGACGGCCTGGTGCAGACCGTGGCCGCGGGCGACGTGGTCGACGGTGTTCGCATCGACGCCGCGGGGCCACTGCCGATGCCGGGTGACCGCTTCCTGTTGCAGAGCGTGGGCAACGCGGCGAGTCATATGCAGCTCGTGCTGGGCGACCCGCGCGGCATTGCCGCGGCAGCGCCGGTCACCGCGACCCTGGGCGGTGCGAACGGCAGCGTCAATACCGGCACGGCGAGCGTCGCCTCCTTGCGCGCCGTCGACACGAGCCTGGACGCCAGCCTCAGCGCGACGCTCACCTTCACCTCGGCCAGCGGCGACTACGACTGGGAACTGCGCGACGCGTCGAATGCGGTGGTGAGCAACGGGTCAGCGACCTGGCAAGCCGGTACGCCGATCGCATTGAACGGCTGGGAGCTGCAACTCGACGGCGTCCCGGCCAGCGGCGATGGCCTGAGCGTCCGGAAGACCCTGTTCCCCGCGGCGAACAACGGCAATGCCCGGGCCCTGGCCGACCTGCGGGGTGCGGCCCTGGTGGCTGTGCAAGCCATGGGCAGCGCTGCCGCGCAGGCCGGTGCGACGGTCACCGATGCCTATGCGAATGCGATGACCGACATCGCCGTTCGCGTGCAGGGCGCGCGCATCAGCCTGCAAATGTCGACCAGCGCCAGCGCCGCGGCAAAAGCCGCGAATGACGATGTGGCCGGTGTGAACCTCGACGAAGAGGCGGCACGCCTGATCCAGTACCAACAAAGCTATCAGGCGGCGGCCAAATTGCTGCAAGTGGCGCAGACCGTCTTCGACGCCCTGCTCAACACCGGCAAGCTCTGAAGCTCGAGGGTAAACCCATGACCACACGCATCTCCAGCGCGCACCTGTACGACGCCTCGATCGACGCGCTGATGAACCGGCAACGCGACTTGAGCGAAGCGCAGCGCCAGCTCACGACGGGCAAGCGCATCAATCGCGCGAGCGACGATCCGGCCGCCGCGGCGCGCGCCGAACGCGCGCTGGCGCGCGAGCTGCACAGTGAGGCCAATTTGCGCTCGGTGCAGTCGAGCCGCTCGAACATGGCCTTGACCGAGGCCAGCCTGGGCGGCGCCATCGAACTTTTGCAGCAGGCGCGTGAAGCCATTCTGGCGGCGGGCAACGCGTCTTACTCCGACTCGGAACGCGCGCGCATCGGTGAAGCCCTGGTGCCGATTCGCGCCCAGCTCCTGGCGCTGGCCAATAGCGCTGACGGCGCAGGGCGAGCCCTGTTCGGCGGCCAAGGCTCGAGCCAGCCACCTTTCATCGACGCGCCAGGGGGCGTGCAGTTTCGCGGACTGGCCGGAGCGCTTGCGGCGGCCGGCGAGCCCGGCCTGATGCTCAGCATGGACGGGCAGGGCGTGTGGCTTGCCGCACCGAGCGGCAATGGCGTGTTCGAAACGCGCGCGACGACGAGCACCGGCGCAGCCTGGATCGACGCCGGCAGCGTCACCGACCCGGCGAGCTTGACCGGCTCCAGCTACAGCGTGCAGTTCACGGTGAACGCCGGCCTGACCACCTATTCCGTCTTGCAGGACGGCGCACCGACGGCGCTCGCCGATCTGGCCTACACCTCGGGCAAGGCGATCGAGATCGACGGCATCGCCTTGAGGGTGCAGGGCAGCCCGGCGGATGGCGACATTTTCGAGGCGATTCCTTCGACACCCACCTCGAGCGCGTTCGACGTGCTCGATCGCGCAGCCACGGCATTGCGCACGGCGCTGCGCAGCCCCTCGCAGATCCAGCAAGGCCTGGCGCTGGACTTGCGCGACATCGATGCCGTGCTCGGACAGTTGCAATCGGCGCGCGCCCAGGCCGGCGAGGCGCTGAACCGCATGGACGGGATCGACGCACGCCTGGGCGATGCCAGGCTGCAGGCCCAAAACGAACGCTCGCAGGCCGAAGACCTGGACATGGTCCAGGCGATCTCGGCGTTCCAGGCGCGTCAGGTCGGCTACGAGGCGGCGCTCAAAACCTATTCGTCGGTGCAGCGCCTGTCGCTGTTCCAGTACATCAACGCCTGAAGCGTCGAGGTTTATCGTGACCGATCACTCCATCCTGGGCCAGGTGGCCCTGGCCTATTCGCCCATCGTCGACAAGTCCCGCGCGGTCGTCGCCACGCGCCTGGGGGTGTTTCCGCTCAATGGCGACGCCACGCTCGACGTGGCGAGTCTGCTCGGCGCGATCGGCGAGGTCTGGCCGGCAGCGGGCCCTACCGTGTTTCTGAATCTGGCCAGCGAATCCCTGCTGGTCGCCGTGCTGGGCGCCAAGCCGGCGAAAAACCTGGCGATCGAAGTCCCGGCATTCATGGCTAGCGATTCGGCGGTGGCCCTGGCGCTGGGTGCAGCGCATGCGAACGGCAACTCCCTGCTGCTCAAGGGCCGGCCGCTGAAGGAGCTGCCGCGCGACGTCTTGCCCTACTTCAAACACGCCATCGTCGACCTGAGCGAAGAGCGTCGCACCGACGCCGTGGTGCCGCAAGGCATGACGCGCGCGATCACGGTCGTGCAAAGCGGGGTGAACAATGTGGCCGATATGGAACAGAGCTTTGCCCGCGGCTCGGTGGCGGTGCTGGGTTGGCCGATCGACGACGCGGTGACGGTAGCCGCCGAAAAAGACAAGGGCAAGGTGCCGAACGACTTTCAGGTCATCGTGCAATTGATTCGCCAGGTCGACCTTGAAGAACCGACCGCAAGACTCGAGGCCACGCTCAAGCGCGACCCGATGTTGGCGTTCAAGCTGTTGCGCCTCATCAATTCGCCCGTGCTGGGCGTGAGGGTCGAGGTCAGCTCGTTGGCTCACGCTGTCATGTTGCTGGGTTACAAGCGGCTCAAGCGCTGGCTGGCATTGCTGCTGGCCACGGCCACCAAAGAACCCAATCTGCGGCCGATGCTGTTCGCCGCGGTGCGCCGCGGTCTGTTGATGGAAGAACTGGTGCGCAGCGGCGGCGACGCCGAGTTGCGCAGCGAAATCTTCATCTGCGGCGTGTTCTCCCTGCTCGACCGGATGTTCCGCCAGCCCTTCTCCGACCTCCTGGGAACGATTCAGGTGCCCGAGCGCGTGCACATGGCCCTGGTGAAGAACAGCGGACCGTTTGCGCCCTACATGAGCCTGGTCAACGCGCTCGAGAACGGTTCGCCGTTCGACCTGCGCGCGGCGTCCGACTCGCTGATGATGGGAGTGCAAGAGATCAACCGGGCCATGCTGCGCGCGCTGGCCGCCGCCGCGCAGCTGGACTGAGCCCGCGCACAAGGGCGCGCCTGCGCGCGGCCTTGTGG
>JBAQUQ010000180.1:0-3621 GCA_049297615.1 Burkholderiaceae bacterium | reverse complement strand
AGCCTTCGCTCGTGAGCAGGGACTCGCCTCAGGCGCCCGGCCCGCAGTCCAGGCATCGCGCCCTCTACTGGTGATCGAGATCACCAAGGCCGTGCGCAAGCTCGGCTTGACGCAAGAAGAAGCGGCGCGCCGCATGGGTATCGCGCAGCCGAAGGTCTCCAGGATGATGCGCGGCGACTTCTCGAACCTGTCGGAGCGAAAGCTTATGGATTGCTTGAATCGGCTCGGCTACGACATCGAGATCACGCTGCGGCCCAGCAGGAAACTCGTTGGACATTTGATGCTCGCCGTCGCCTGACCCGCTGGACCCGTCACGCAGGTCGCGGTGTCTATGTTCAGCGCTCGACCGGCGCCGCGTTTCGCATCGGGCCAACTCGGTCCATCACGTTTTCATCTCGCGCTTGAGCTGCTCGATGAAGCGCCAGTTGGTACCCTGGGCGAGCAGTTTTTGCGGGTTTGACTTGATCAGACCGCCCTCGTGCAGCCGCAGCGCGTAGAAACGCAGGCTGTCGGCCGAGTCGTATTCGCGCCAGCGTTTGTAAGGAAGGTCGCGAAGCGTCTGGGCGGAGCGTTCGTAGTCCGTGAGCAACCCGCGGTCGGTGAGAGCGCGCGCAACTCGCTCCGGCTCGGCCGCGCAGATATCGGCGGCCTTGAGGAGGGCACGGAGTGCGCGTTTTGTCGCGACCGGGTTCTTCGCGACGAAGTCGCGGTTGCCGATCGCCATGCAACAGAAGTACTGGGACCAGGGGCGGTCAGTTGCCGTGTTGACGATCGACACACCGATCTTCCTCTCGCGCAAGATGAAAGGCTCAATCCCGAAGGCGAAGGTCGCGTCGACCTTGCCCTCGGCGAGCAGGCGTGCGCCTTCGACACTTTCGACAAACGTCACATCCTTTCGCGGATCGAGGCCGGCGTACGCGAGCATCGCCCACAAGAAGGCGCGGCGGCCTGGAAATGCCACAGCGATGGTCATGCCCTTCAGGTCGCGGATCGACCTCAGGTTGGACCTGCCAAACAGCTCGAAGCACCCGGTATGTATGCCGCCGAGCGCTACGACCGGATTGCCGTTGTCGAGGGCGGGCAGGATGTTGAAGATATCGGTCTGCGTCATGTCGGCCTTGCCGGACGCGAGTGCGCCTACGTCGTGCCATTCGCCTTGCGCGAACGGCACGTAGACCACGTCTTCGAAACCTTCAGCGCGCAGCAGTTCGTCCGCGATCCACATCGGTGCCACGCAAGCGAGGTTCCACGCCGGCTCCAACCTCAACAACCTGATGCGTTTCGTCTCGGGCGGCGGTTCTCCGGCCGCCAGCGCTGGCAACGCCGCGATGGCACCAGCAACCGCGGCCGCATGCAGGATGTCGCGACGGCTTGGAGTTGCAATGTGTCTCATGTCTTCATCTCCTTCTTCAACTCATTGAGGAACCGCCAGTCGGTGCCCTTGGCGATGAGCTGCTGCGGAGTCGACTTGAGCAAACCGCCTTCGCGCAGGCGCAGCGTGTGGAAACGCAGCGTGTCTTCGGGATTGTCGTGGCGCCAGCGCGTGTACGTCGTGTTCTTCAACACTTCCAGGCCGATCGGGTAGCGCGTCTCGTAGCGCATGTCGACGAGAAAGCGTGCCACGCGTTCGGGATCGGCGGCGCAGATGTCGGAGGCCTTGAGGATCGAGCGCAGCACGCGCTTGGTCGCCACCGGGTTGCGCGCCACGAAGTCGCGATTGGCGATGACGACGCAGCAGTAGTACTGCGACCACGGTCGGTCTTGGGCCGTATTCAGGATCACGCGGCCAGCGTTCTTTGCGCGCAGCTCGGCCGGCTCCTGCGCGAAGGCCATGAACGCGTCGGCCTTGCCGCCGGCAAACAGGTCTTTCGCGTCGCCGCCGCGGCCGGTGGTCCAGTTCACGTCTTTGGAAGGGTCGACGCCGACCTGCGCCAGCATCGACGACAGCAGCACGTGGTCACCGCCACCGAGGTAGTGCACCACCGGTGACTTGCCTTTCAGGTCGCGGATCGTGCGCACGCTCTCGTTGCAGAACAGTTGGTAGCAGCCGCCGTGCACGCCGGCCAGCACGACGATCGGCTTGCCCGCGTCGATCATCGGGATCGGGCTGTGCGCGTCCCACATCGTAATGTCGGCGCGGCCTTCGACGACGGCGTCGATGCCGCCGCTCCTCGACCCGAGCGGCAGGTACTCCCAGTCGGTGAAGCCTTCCATGCGGAAAAACTCCTCGGCCAGGTACTGCGGTGCGAGGCAGATGAAGGGCGCGTGCACGAGCCGCACACGCTTAATCTCGGGGGGCGGATCGGCGGCCCGCGCCTCGGAAGCCACGCCGAACAGACCCGCGGCGCCCAGCGCCGAGGTACGCGCAAGAAACTCGCGGCGTCGGAGTTCGAGCAGTTTCGATGCGTTCATGGTTGTCGCTCCCGGTCAGCCGTTCGGCCGACTTCTGTGTCAATCACTTGGCTGTGATGCGTAGTGCAGCCAGTTCTTGCAGGAAGGCGCGAATCGCGTCGCCCATGATCCGGGTCGCATTCGGATCGGCGTTGCAACAGATCATGTGGCCGGCGGGCGAGTCGATCGCCAGTGCGCGAGCGTTCGGAATCATCTTGACCTGGGCATCGACGTGCTGCGGCTGAAAGAACCGGTCCTGCGGGCTGTAGAGGAACAGCGTCTTCGCTCTGATCGACCCCAGCGCTTTGCCGAGGTCGCCGCCGAACCCCGGCGTGTCGCCAACCCAGCCGCGCCCGAGCGCGACCATTCGGTAATACAGGTCCCGCGCGTCCTGCACGTCGAGGTAGTCCTGACCGATCGTGTCGCGCCATTTCGTATATGCCTCGGGTGTGTCGACGTATACGTCCCACCACTGACGCGTGAAAAAATAGTGCACCACTTGGGCGACCGCATTGGTCGCGCATTGACTTGGGTTGACGTCGTAGTTGCCGCCGTGCCATCCGTTGCACGTATCGATGATCGACACCCCCAGCGGCCCGCGAAAGCTTCGGTCCGCGGTCCACAGCGCACCTCCAACGACCGGGAAGATGCCGTCCATGAAACGAGGGTGGCTAACGGCGAACTGCACGCTATCCCAGCCCCCAGAGGAAATGCCCGTCACCGCCAGCAGATGCGGAATGCCCAGCGCTTCGGTGACAAGTTGGTACGACGCCGTCACGATGTCGCGCCCATTGAAGAACGGGAACTTCATCTTCAGGCCGCTGTTCGTTGCACTCGTCGTGCGCTCGTAGCCGGTCTGGGTGGCGCCGAGCGTATCCGGGCAGATCACGAAGTATTTGTCGGTGTCCAGCGGCCGGCCCGGCCCGATCATGTGGTCGAAGAAATGATGATGCGCGGCGAATCCATGATGAAACAGGATCGCGTTGTCCTTCGCCGCGTTCAGCTTGCCGTGCGTGACATACGACATCCTGAAGTTCTTGATGACATCGCCCGTCTCGAGCTTCAGGTCGCCGAGCTGCGCCATCTGGTGCTCAGGCTGGCCGGGCCAGTGGGGGCTGGCGGATGGGCTGAAGAGCAGCATCGCGAACGCGAGGACGCACACGCCTGCCACGACGACCCAGCTTGATCGCCTTGCCAGCACTGCAAGAAGCCTGCGCGAACCCTGAGACG
>JBAQUQ010000179.1:0-5825 GCA_049297615.1 Burkholderiaceae bacterium | reverse complement strand
GGCCGACGCCAGCCGAACCCGGCGCAGCACCAGCGGCACGGCAGCGGTCCATGGCATCGGCGTCGACGCTGGCTGGGACCTCGATGCAAACGGCGCCATCGGCAACGCTGTCGACGCTGCCGCCGGGCGCGTGCGGCGCAGTGAACACGCGCGCGGATCGCTGGGCGCAGCTCTGCTCGTCGAATTGGCCGACCGGTATTTCCAGGCGCTCAGCGCGCAGGACCGCCTGGTCATAGCCCGCGCCAATATCGCGAATGCCGAGTCGCTGCTGCAATTGCTCGTATTGCGCCGACAGGCCGGTGCTGTCGCGAGCCTGGAAGTGGTGCGCCAGGAGGGCCTGCTCGCGACCCAGCGCGCCGGGATCGCGCCGCTCGAACAGCAGTACCGCACGGCACTGGCGGCGCTGGCCGTTCTCACCGGCCGGGCGCCGCAAGGTTTTGCCCTGCAGGCGACGTCGCTGGGCGACGTGCGCCTGCCCACCCTCGCGACCGCACCGCCCGCGATATTGCTCGAGCGGCATCCCGACATCCAACAGGTCGAGGCGGACTTGGCGGTGGCGCACGCCGAATTGAGCGCGGCCCGCGCGGCATTGCTGCCCCAGTTGCGTCTCAGCGCCACAGCCGGCCTGGAGAGCACGACGCTGGCTGGCTTGTTCAACGGTGCGACCCTGGTGGGCAGCCTGGGCGCCGGTTTGATCGCGCCTCTGCTCGACGGCGGCAGGCTGCGCGCCCAGGTGAGCCTGGCGCAGGCGCGCGAAAACGAGGTGACGAGCCTGTACCGGCAGGCGATCCTTTCGGCGCTGCGCGACGTCGAAGACCGCCTCACCGCGCTGCGCGCGCTGGCCGCGCAAGGCGCGCAGCTGCAGCAGGTCGTCGACCTCGCACGCAGCGCGCTGCAGATGGCCGACTTGCGTTACCGCAACGGCGCGACCGACTACGCGACGGTCCTGGACGCCCAGCGGGTGCTGCTCGCCGCGCAGGATTCGCAGGCCGTTACGCAACTGGCTCGCTACAGCCAGACACTCGGCCTGGTTCGCGCGCTCGGCGGCGGCGTGCCCGCAGCGGCGCCGGTCGCCGCACTCCAGACCTTGAGCGGGGCAACGCCGTGACGGGCGCCTCCGGCATTCGCCCGATGGACAAGACTTTCGTGCTGACGATCGACGTTGAGATCGATGCCGGCAAGAAATGGCGGACGTCCGATCCGGCCACCTATGACGGCGTGAGCATCGGCATCGCTCGGCTGCAATCATTGTGCGATCGCTTCGGCGTCAAACCGACCTACCTGATCAGTCCCGCCGTCATGGTCGACCCGCGATCGGTCCAGTGCCTGGCTGCGCTGGACTCGAAGCGATGCGAACTGGGCTCCCATCTGCACGGGGAATACATAGGGCCGCTCGCACGCTTCGGCGGACCGGATTTCAGCGGTTGCGACCCTGGGGAAATGCAATGCCAGTACGAGCCGTCGCTCGAGCTGGCCAAGCTGGCACGTCTGACTGATCGCTTCCAGGAGCTGTTCGGTTACCGCCCGCGATCGTTCCGCGCAGGCCGATTCGGCGCGCGCGGCTGGACCATCGACTGCCTGCAGAAGCTGGGCTACACCCACGACACGAGCGTCACGCCGCATCGCAACTGGAACGGTGTCGCCGACTTCTCTCGCCCGGGTCGCCTGAGTCCCTATTACCCGTCCACCGGCGATATCTGCCGGCCGGGTGATTCGTCGGTGCTCGAAGTGCCGGTGTCGATCACGCCCGAACTCGAATGGCTTCGTCCGACACCGCGCTTTTCCGATCTCGCCGCGTGTACACGGGTCATCGACTGGTACGAACGGCACACCGCGCCGACCGTGTTGTGCTGCATGTTCCATAACGTCGAACTGGTCCCCGGCAAGAGCCCTTACTGCGCGACCGAGCAAGACTGCCAGGACATGCTGGACAGGGTCGCGGCGATTTTCGAATTGCTCACCCGTCGCGGTTATCGCTTCAAGACGCTGAGCGAGGTCACGCCGCAGGGCTGACAAGGCGATGGGAGAAGAACACGTGCGCGGCAACGTCTTGATCGTCACCGACAAGCCCGGCTGGGCCTACGACACCATCGCCAAGGGCCTGGTGCGGTACAACAACAACGAAGGCCTGGTGCTGGACATCGCCGCCGCGAGCGTCGACATGGCCTTCATCGAGCGTGAGCATCACCGCTACGACCTCGTGTTTCCACTCGGTTGGACCGAGATCATCGCGAAGCAGAAGAAGCACGCTTACGCGCAGCGGCTGCCCTTTCTCGATCGGGGCAGGCTGATCACCGGCATTCATTCGCACCGTTCCTGGGACGACTATGCGTCCTTGCCCGACTACACGCCGGCCCCGCCGCCGGCCCTGCTCGCCGAGCTGTCGCGGCTGCGAGGCATCAACATCATCAGCCGCCGTCTTTATGAAACCTTCCGCACTGCCGGGCTGACGAATATCGTGTTGACGGAAAACGGCGTCGACACCGAACTCTTCCGCCCCGCTCGGCCCGTACCCACTGAGCGCAGCGCGCCGCTGATCGTGGGCTTCTCGGGCAGCAAAGACATCGCCAAGCACGACACCTTGAAAGGTTTCAGCGAGTTCATCCAACCCCTGGGCTCGATACCGAACGTGCGGGTCCGGGTTCTGGGCGGGCGCGGCATTGACCAGGTGAAGCGAGCCGACATGCCCGCCCTGTACAACGATATCGACATCTACGTGTGTGCTTCCACCTCGGAGGGCTTCTCGCAAAGCGTCCTCGAAGCGGCGGCGTGCGCGCGCGGCGTGCTCTCGACACGCGTGGGCGGCTGCGAAGACCTGATCGAAGAGGGACGCAACGGCTACTTCATCCCGCGCAGTCTGCAGGCGATCGAGACCCTGGTGAGACGGCTCGAAGCCGACCGTGCCCTGGTGGCCCGCCTGGGCGAAAACAATCGGCGCGTCGTGCTCGAGCGCTATGCCTGGAGCATCAGGGCCGCGGATTGGCTGCGCTTCATCGAGTCACACCTCGCCGTCGCCCCGCAGGCCTCCAATGCGAATCATCTGTAGCGCCAAGATCGCCAACACCACGGTCGGCCACATCGATCACGCGCTCGCCTATGCGGCCGGATGGCAAGACCTCGGGCACGAGGTCTATCTCATCGAGCAGGTGGGGCGCGGCCGCTGTGTTGACGCTGCAGGCGAGCCGGTGGCGTTTTCCGCGTGGCGTGGGCGCGCCCATTTCGAGGCCGTGGCGCGCGCCTACGGCCTTTGGCCGCGCTCTTGTCTGATCTACAAGAGCGGCGAAGCAACGCACGGCATGTCCTTCGCCGAGGCGCAAGCCGCGGCGCGACGCGCCGATCTTCTGGTCACCCGCAGCGGCCAGATCCACAAACTGCCGGAAATCTTCGAGCCCCCACGATGCCGCGCCTTCTTCGACGGCAACCCGGGCAGCACCCAGATCCAGTATCACCAGCGCGCCGAGGGTTGCGAGCCGCTCGATCGTTATGAATTCCTCTTCACCCTGGGCCTGAATATCGGATCGCCACAATGCCCGGTGCCCACCGACGGGCTGCGCTGGCGAGCCCTGCCTCGTCCGGTGCTGCTGCCCATGTGGCCGGTCTGCTTCGACGCGAGGAGCCCGCGCTTCACGACGATCTCCACCTGGAAAGGGCGAGGCAGGGTTGAATGGCAAGGCGCTGACACGGGCGAAAAATCCGACAACTGGTTGGCTTACCTCGATCTGCCGGGCGCCAGCGGACAAGCGCTGGAAATCGCGCTGCGTTTCGCTTCGAAAGAACATGCGCATGACCGGCACTTGTTCGAGGCCGCGGGATGGCACCTCAGCGACCCGGCATCGCTGGAGCATTTCAGCGACTACCGCGCCTATATCGGCCGATCGCGCGCCGAGTTCAGCGTGGCGCACAACCGCTACGTCGAACTCGAGACCGGCTGGTTCAGCGACCGAAGCGCCTTGTACCTGGCCAGCGGCAAACCCGTGCTCGTGCAAGCGACGGGCATCGGGGCGCATCTGCCCACCGGACGCGGACTTCTGACGTTTTCGTCTTTCGAACAAGCCCTGGCGGGAATCGAGTCGATCAATGCCGACTACGAAGGCCACTGCCGGGCAGCGCGTGAGATCGCGCAAGAGTATTTCGACTCCGATCAGGTGCTTCGGGAAGTTCTCGAACAGATCCAAGCCTGAGCTTCGCTTGTATTTCCACGCCCATCTGCGCCTCTGTCAGGCAGATGAAGCCCAATTCCGTGAACAACGCCGAGCCGCAGCCGCTGGCCCTGCTGGTCAAAGTCTTCCCCAAATTGTCCGAAACCTTCGTTCTCGAAGAAGTGCTGGGCCTGGAGCAGCTCGGGGTCGCGTTGCGCCTGTATACACTGGAGCAAGCCTCGGATGGCGTGAGCCATGGCGCGGTGGCGCGAGTTGCTGCACCGGTGGTGCAGGTACCGGCCCTTTCGCGCCGGCCGAGCCTGGCGTGGGCCCGGTTTGCTGCCCGGCATCTCGAACTGCTGGCGAGCGCGCCTGTGCGTTATGCGCGAGCCTTGCGCCATGCGGCCTTGCGTGGGCGCGTGGGCCTGGTCGACTTCGCCCGCGCCGGCTGGCTGGCAGGTCAATTGCGCCACGACGGCGTGCAGCACCTGCACACCCACTTCGTCTCGACCCCCGCCGATGTGGCGGAACTGGTGTCCCGGCTCAGCGGCATCCCGTTTTCCATTTCAGCGCACGCCAAGGACATCTACCTGTCTGACGCAGTGGACGTTCGCCGC
Source organism: Burkholderiaceae bacterium (assembly GCA_049297615.1). Classification (GTDB taxonomy): domain Bacteria; phylum Pseudomonadota; class Gammaproteobacteria; order Burkholderiales; family Burkholderiaceae_C; genus JAEMQF01. The sequence continues at coordinate 1,069 of JBAQUQ010000179.1, read as the reverse complement.
AAACTCGAAGCGGCATGTTTTACCGTCACGTGCACGGAGTTCAACTGCCGCGCCCTGCTCGAAATCGCTCCGCAGGCGCGCGTGCACCGCATGTACCACGGCATCGACCGGGCGGTGTTCCACCCCCGCATTCGTCAGGCGACGGGACTGGCACCCTTGATCCTCAGCGTGGGCCGGCTGCGCGCGAAAAAGGGACTGGACACGCTGATCGACGCGTGCCGGCTGCTGCGCGACCGCGATGTCTTGTTCCGCTGCGAGATCGTCGGCTACGGCGAAGAGCGGGCGGCTCTGCAGAATCAGATCGAACGATTCGATCTCGGCGAACGCATCACGCTCACCGGCAAGCTGGTGCGCGATGAGGTGCTGGAGCGCTATGCACGTGCCGCCGTCTATGTGCAGCCTTCGCGCATCACTGCCGACGGCGACCGCGACGGCATTCCCAATGTGCTGCTCGAAGCCATGGCGGTCGGTGTGCCGGTTGTGGCGAGCCGGGTTTCGGGAATTCCCGAGCTCGTGCGGCACCGTCACAACGGCCTGCTCGTGCAGGCCGACGACGCGCCAGCCCTGGCCGATGCGATTGCCGAACTCATCGTCGACAAACCGCTCGGCGTGCAACTGGGCCGCAATGCGCGCAGCACCGTGACCCAACACTTCGACAACCCGAGCAACCTGCAGCTCTTGCTGCAGTTGTTGCAGCACAGCCATGCCACAACGCCTGCCCGAGCTGCCGCTGCCTGAGATGCCGGCCGCGGCGCGCAAGGTCGCTTATGTGATGAACGGCTTTCCGCGCCTGTCGGAAACCTTTATCGCGCACGAGATCCACCAGCTCGAGCGCCTGGGCACGGAACTGCGCCTGTTCAGCGTCAAGCGCGAAGACGAAGCCGTCGTGCACCCGGTCGTGGCGGCGATCCGTGCGCCCCTGGGCTACCTGCCCAAAGCCTCGCCGCTTTCGGGCGTTTCGCTGTGGTCATGGTTACGAAACAACGCGGCGGCCTTTGCCGCGGCGCACCTGCGCCTGTTGCGCCGCCGTCCGCTGCGCTGGCTCGGCGCGGCGGGCACGGTGCTGGCG
>JBAQUQ010000178.1:0-6585 GCA_049297615.1 Burkholderiaceae bacterium | reverse complement strand
AGTCAGCCGGGGCTCGCGCCCAACAGGCGAAACGCGGCAATCGGCTTCAAGAACCCCTTCAAGGTGAGCTCGGGGACAGGCTCGAAGCTGAACGCGCCGTCGAGGGCGGCGATGACGCGCTGCGCAGCCAGGGTCTCGCCGCCGCGCGCCTCGCCGCACAGGCGTGCAGCGAGATTCGTCACCGTGCCGATCGCGCCGTAGTCGATGCGGCCCTCGAAACCGATGCCGCCGATCGTCGCGAAGCCCTGGGCGATGCCCACTCCCATCTGCAACTCATAACCGCGCTTGCGCCAGCCCGAGCTGAGCTTGGCGACCTCGCTCTGCATCGCCAGCACCATGCGCGCTGCGCGCTGCGCCGGGTCGGCGATGACCACGGGATCGTTGAAGAACACCATGATGCCGTCGCCGGTGAAACGCTCCAGCGTGCCTTCGTGTTCGAGGATCAGCCGCCCCATCGCGGCGTGGTATTCGCCCAGCACACCCATCACTTCTTCCGGGTCGGCCGTCTCGGTGAACGAAGTGAAACCGCGCAGGTCGAGAAAGACGACGGTGATCTCGCGCCGGTGGCTCTTCAAGGGGTCGCCCGCGCCACCGGCGACGATGGCCTCAGCCAGTTGCGGCGAGAAAAATCGTTTCAGCCGGCCGACCCTTGCGAGCTGCTCCACGCCTTCGGCGACACGTTGTTCCAACTCGCCGTTCCAGCGCGCGAGCTGGTCGCGCTGGCGGTTCACCTCGTCATAGAGTTGTTTGATGCGCAGCAGCGATTTCACGCGCGCCAGCAACTCGGCCTGGTTCACCGGTTTGCTCAAGAAATCGTCGGCGCCGGCTTCCAGGCCCTTGGCGCGTTCCTGCGACGGATCGAGAGCCGTGACCAGGACGATCGGCAGCATCGAGTGCGCCGGGTTCGCGCGGATCGCCTGGCACACCTCGTAGCCGCTCATGCCGGGCATCATCACGTCGAGCAAGATCAAGTCGGGCGCGTCCGCATCGACGCGCGCCAAGGCCTCGGCGCCCGATGCCGCCGTGATCGCCGTGTAGCCCTTCACCGACAACAGGTCGGCGAGCAGCTTGACGTTCTTCGCAACGTCGTCGACGACGAGAACCTTCGCCGTCATTGGGCTTTTCGTCCCTGCGCGAGGAAACGCTGCACCGTCTCGAGAAACGACTTCAGGACGATGGGCTTGGTGATATAGGCGTCGAAACCCGAAGTGACGATCTTGTGCTGCTCGTCGGGCATCACGGAAGCCGACACGGCGAGCACCGGAATGGCGTCGAGCGCGTGATCCTCGCGAATCCGGCGCAAGGCGGTGATGCCGTCGATGTCGGGCAGCTGGATGTCCATCAACACCAGATCGGGCTTGCTCTCCTGCGCGAGGCGAACGCCGTCCAGGCCGTTCACGGCTTCGAGGGTGCGATAGCCCTTGAACTGCAGGATGTCGCGCACCAGCTTCATGTTCTTCTCGTTGTCTTCGACGATCAGGATGGTGCTCATGCCGAAGCCTCCAGGGTGTGCGGTGGAAGCATAAACGCAAATGTCGAGCCATTTCCCGGCGCGCTGTCGACGCGAATCGTCCCGCCGTGCAGCTCGACGAAGCGTTTCGCCAGCGCCAGGCCCAGGCCCGTACCCTCGGACTTGCGCAGGTGCTCGCCCGCTGCCTGGCGGAACTCCTCGAAGACGAGCGCCTGCTGGTCGGGCGCGATGCCCACGCCGGTGTCGATGACGGCGACTTCGACGGCTTCGCCGACTCGGCAAGCCCGCAGCGTCACGCTGCCACCGGCAGGCGTGAATTTCACGGCATTGCTCAGCAGGTTGATGACCACCTGCTTGACCTTGCGCTCGTCGGCGACCCAGTCGCCCAGGCCCTGCTCCACGTCGAGCGCGAGGTTCAGACCATGGCGGCTCGCGCGCTCGCGCACCAGCATCGTCGCGCCCTCGAGCAGGTCGGCGAGGTCGAAGCTCGAGAGTTCCAGCTCCATGCGGCCGGCTTCGATTTTCGACAGGTCGAGGATGTCGTTGATCAGGCTGAGTAGATGATGGCCCGACGAATGGATGTCGCGCAGGTATTCCATCTGCTTTTCGTTCACTTCGCCGAACATCTTCTCGATCAGCACTTCGGAAAAACCGATGATCGCGTTCAGCGGCGTGCGCAATTCGTGGCTCATGTTGGCGAGGAACTCCGACTTGTGCCGGTTCGCTGCCTCGATCTGCCGGTACAGGCGGCCGAGTTCGTCGCTCATGCGGTTCAGGCTCAAAGCGAGTTCGCCGAGTTCGTCGCGGTTCGGTACCACCACCTGCTGGGTGAAGTCGCCCGCGGCGATGGCGACGAAGCGCTCGCCCATCTGGCGCAGCGGCCCGACCAGCGACCACGAAATCGCATAGCCCAGGCCGAGCGCGAGAACGATGCTGCCCAGCGCAAACGCGGCGAGCCAGCGCAGCGATTCGAGATAACCCGCCTGGCTCTCGTCGATGCGCGCGAGCATCTCGGCCTCGGCTTTGTTGACGAGTTCGTTCGTCAGGCGCTCCAGGCGTTCGGCGAGCGGCCCGGCGCGTTCGACCTGAGCGCTGCGCCCTTCGTTCGCCTTGCCCTCGCGCACCAGCTCGATGACTGCGCCCACCGCGGCCGTGAACCCCTCGTACTCGGCGCGAACGCGTTGCAGCAGTTCGACTTCGTCTTGGGCGACGAACTGCAGCCGATCGAGGTCATAGCCGAACTGATTCAGCTGGCGCAGCGTCGCGTCCAGCGCTGCAGGGTCGGGCGCAAGCATCGCCGTCGCCACGCTGTACAGCTGCGAGGTCGTGCTGTGCTGGATCTGCCGGTACGCGGCGATCTTGCGCTGCAGCTTGACGAAGTCTTCGGCGCGCTGGTTCAGCCGCCCGAGTTCGGCCAGGCTGACGACGCCGATCGCGATCAACAGTCCGACGATTGCCAGAAACCCCACGAGCAGTTTCGTGTACACCGTGGCCGGCGTGCGCGCCACGGCCAGCGGCAACCAGCGCAGCAGGGGCGTGCTCACTGTTGCATTCACTCGCGCAGCAAGGCCTGCAGGTCGCGCTGCATTTCGCGCGCGTCGAAGCGCGTGCCGAGGTATTGCACGCGCAGGCGCCCAGCCCGGTCCACGAGCGACGTGATGAACAGGTGGTCCACACCGCCGCTCTCGCTCTTCTTGGCGTACGCGCCGAAACCGCGCAACGCGTCGCCGACGGCAGTGGGTGTGCCGGTCAGGAAGTGCCAGCCTGGGGCGTCCGCCCGGTGCGCAGCCGCGTAGTCGCGCAGCTTTGCCGGCGTGTCATTCAGCGGGTCGACGCTGATCGCGACGAAGGCGATGCGCGGGCCGAAGTCGGCGCCGAGCGCGCGCCCGATCTCGGCGAGCTTGGCCGTCAGGATCGGGCAACTGTCGGTGCAGGTCGTGAAGATGAACGTGACGGCGAGCACCTTGCCGCGCAGGTCGACGAGCGCGACGCGCGGGCCGCGTGAGGAGTCCAGTGCGAAGGCTGGAGCAGGGCCGATGACGGGCAGGTGCGCACTGCCGGCCGGCAAGGCGAGCGCGGGCGCAAGCGCCAACGCCAGCAACACGATCTGCCAACGTGGGCGCCGCAGCGTCATTTCATGCCTATGCCTTGCGCTCGACCAAGCGGCCCGATACGTACTTGTGCAGCACACTGGCCATCAGCGTCTGGTACGGAACTCCCTCTTCAGCGGCCCTGGCCTGCAACCCCTCGAGGTCTCGCGACGAGATTCTGATGTTGACTCTTCTGTTCTTGAGCAACGCAGCTTGCGCCGCCGTCTGAAGGCGCGCGATCTCGCCCTTCTGGTTCCGGGCCGGTTTCCATTCGCCCCGCTCGAACGAGGCGAGAATCTCCTGTTCCAACAAGCGTTCGCCGTTCATCCTAAGTTTCTCCCGACAAGAAATCCCGCGTCGCCTTGCGGCTCGGGATGATGCTCTTCAAGAAGATCTCGTCCTCGCTTTCGACACAAGGCACAAGATACGCGTAGTCGCGAATCCGCACTACAAGCAAGCTCTGATGCCCGTACTTCGCCCGGTTCGGGTGGTCGAGCACCCGGAGAAGCCCACCTTGGGACATAGCCGCGAGAACCTCCTCGAAAGAAACGCCGCGTTCCGCCTTGAGCGAAAGACTTTTCTCGGCGCTCCATCGCATGGGCTTCACGGCCAAGATAATACACTTGTGTGCCTTATGTGCTCGAAGCGATCGACGCCGCGCCTGCTTCGGCGAGCACCGTGGACGAAGGTCACTCCAGGCTGACTCGCGCGGCTATGACGCAGCAACAGGGTTGGCAATCGAATACAAGGGTCAGGCTTTCATCTCTGTCTCGAGCTGGGGCGCAAGCGACCGCATGCAGAAAGTGTCTGAGTTCAGGCCTTGAGCTCGCGCTTCAACTCGTTCAGGAAGCGCCAGTCGGTCCCTTGGGCGATCAGCTTTTGCGGCGTGGACTTGATCATGCCGACATCGCGCAGCCGCAGCGCGTGAAAGCGCAATGTATCTTCCGGGTTGGCGCTGCGGAAGTCGTAGTTCACACGTTTCAACGCTTCAAGCCCGACGTCGTAGCGCGGCTCATACCCATGGTCGCGCAAGTACCCGGCCACCTGCTGCGGCGCCGAGGTACACAGGTCAGCCGCCTTCAGGATCGCGCGCAGCACACGCTTGGTGGCAATGGGGTAACGCTGAAGGTAGTCGCGGTTCGCGCCGACCATGCAGCAGTAGTACTGCGACCAGGGCCTGTCGACGTTTGTGTCCAGCAGTACGTGGCCGATCTTCCTCGCACGCAGCTCCTGCGGTTCGGGGGGGAACGCCAGGAACGCATCGGCCCTACGGTCAATGAATGCATTCATGGCACTGCCGCCGGGGCGGGCCAGCCAATTCACGTCGTTCGGGTTGAGGCCGGCATAGGCCAGCATGCTCGACAGCAGGATGTGGTCGCCACTGAGGAATTTCTCGCAGACGACGGTCTTGCCCTTCAGGTCGCGCAAGCCACGCAGGTTTTCGTGACCGAACAACTCCCAGCAGCCGATGTGCACTCCGGCCAAAATGACAACCGGCTTGCCGGTGTCGAGCGCCGGCACGAAGCCGGTCGAGTACCACATCGTCATGTCGGCGTGGCCTTCGGCTAGTGCATCCGGGCCAGCCCGGGTGCCCAGCGCAAGGTACTGAACGTCGGTAAAACCCTCCATCCGCAGCAGGTCGCCTGCGAGGTATTGCGGCGCGATGCAGATCGATGGCGAATGGCAGAAGCGCACCGTGCCGGTCTCGGGTGCTGGCTCGGCCACGGCCGGGCCGTGACCGAGCCCGAACAGGCTGGCCGCACCGAGCGCCGAAGCACGTTCCAGCAGACGTCTGCGGTTGAGTTCAGGCCGCGTGGTCAGGTCCATGGCGCTTGCTCCGGTTGACGTGTCAACCCAATCACTTGGCAGCGGTCTTGCTGGCTGTCAGCTCCGCCAAAAAGGCCTTGATCGCGTTGGACACGGTCACGGTGGCCTGCGGGTCGGCGTTGTACCAGATGGTGTGGCCAGCGTCCGACTCGATCAGTACCCCACGTGCACCGGGAATAGTGTTCATCTGGAACTCGATCTTCTTGGGCGGAAAGAATTCGTCTCTGTTCGTATAAACGAAAAGCGCTTTCGCCTTTATCGAGCGCAGCGCAGCCTTCACGTCGCCGTTGAAGCCAGGCGTGTCGCCGAGCCAACCGTGCCCGAACGACCGGTTCAGGTAGTAGAGATCGCGTGTGTCCTGAACATCGAGATAGAAGGCGCCCATCGCGGTTCGCCAGCGCTGGTAGGCCTCGGGCGTGTCGATGTGGTGCTCCCACCAATCGCGGGTGTAGAAGATGGTCGTCACTACCGAGATCGCGTTCGTTGCGCAGGCCTTCGGGTTCTCGTCGTAGTTGCCACCGTTCCATCCTGCGCACGACGTGATGATCGATTCCGTGAACTCTCCGCGGAAGAAACCGTGCGTCCCGAAGAGGGCACCTCCCACCAACGGGAAGATGCCGTCCATGAAGTCGGGGTAACTCACCGCGAACTGCACGGTATCGGCCGCGCCCGACGAGACACCTGTGACCGCGTGCAGATGTGGGATGCCCAGACCCTGCGTCACGAGCAGGTGTTGTGCCTTCACCATGTCGCGATGGTTGTATTGCGGGAATTTCATCTTCAGCCCGCTATTGGTGGGGCTGGTGGAATGTTCGTAGCCTGTTTGCGTGGCGCCGAGCGCATCGGAGCAGACGACGAAGTACTTATCGGTGTCCAGGGCCCGGCCCGGGCCAATGTGGTGGTCGACGAGGTGATGGTTGCCACCGTAGCCATGCAAGAACAGGATGGCGTTGTCCTTTGCCGCGTTGAGCTTACCGTGTGTGACATAGCTCATCTTCAGGTTCGGGATCACGCCGCCCCGCTCGAGCTTGAGTTCGCCGAGATTGGCCATCTGGTGCGGCGGCTGGTCCGGCCAGTGGGGGCTGGCGGATGGGCTGAAGAGCAGCATCGCGAACGCGAGGACGCACACGCCTGCCACGACGACCCAGCTTGATCGCCTTGCCAGCACTGCAAGAAGCCTGCGCGAACCCTGAGACG
>JBAQUQ010000177.1:0-25197 GCA_049297615.1 Burkholderiaceae bacterium | reverse complement strand
CTGCCGATCTCGCCCGGCGAGCTGGCTGCGCGCGCGGCAGGCATTTCAGGCGTCGCCTCAGCGGCCGGCACACCGGGCGAGCCCGCGTCGAGCAGGGCACGAAAGGCCGCAACGCTTTGCGGGCGGTTTTTCGGGCGCACTGCCAGGGCATGGTCGATGGCTTGCAGAAAGCCAGCGCTGTAGCGGCCGGCGGCGACCTTCGCGAGTGCCGGCAGGGGATCGCCCATGACACGCTCCACCGAGGTGATCGGCGTATGGCCGGTGACCGCGAAATAGACCACGCTGGCCAGGGCATACAAGTCGGTCCACGGGCCCTGGGCCATGCTCGCCGCGTCGCCGTACTGCTCGATCGGCGCATAGCCGGGCTTGAGCATGACGGTCAAGGCATGCGTCATGTCGCTGATGACGCGCCGTGCCGCGCCGAAATCGAGCAGCAAGGGTCCATTGGCCGTGAGCAGGATGTTGTCGGGCGCAACGTCGCGGTGATAACAGTGCTCGCTGTGCAGCGTCTCGAGCGCATCGAGCAGGGGGGCGAGCCAGCGCCGCAGCAGCGCTTCATCGGGGCTGCGGCCTTGCTCGGCCATCTCGAGCAGGGCGGCCTTCAGCGTCGGCCCCTGGTAGTAGGGCATCACCATGTAGGCGGTGCGGTTCGCCTGCCAGAACTGATGCACCTTGACGAGCGCCGGATGGTCGAAGTGCGCGAGCAGACGCGCCTCGTTGACGAAGCTCCTCAGTCCGGCGTTGAAGGTGTCGAGGTGGCGCTGCGACTTGACCGCGACATCGGCCGAAGTCGCCGAACGCGAGGCCAGCGAGGAGGGCATGTATTCCTTGAGCGCGACCTGGCGCTGCAGGGTCGCGTCGAAGGCGAGGTAGACGATGCCGAACCCGCCTTCGCCGATGAGGCCGGTGATTTCCAGGCCGCCGATCGAGGTGCCCACGGGCAGGGTGTGGCGCATGAACCCGGACGATTCCGCGGCAGGCGCCTTGTCATGCTGCGCATCGGGCGCCGGGGGTTGCTGGGTCACGTCGGGCCCCATGTGTCCAGGAGCCTCGAAGTTTAGAGGCCTTCAGGCGCGCATTCGACGGACCCAGCCCAAGAAGCCGAAGAACAGCATCCAGCCCAGCATGAACAGCAGCCACACGACGAGGGCCGTGCCGCCCGCGAACAACAGGCCTTCGGCGCTGAAGCTCAGCGCGGGCTCGTAGGCCGCCCAGGTGGCCTTGGCGATCTGCGCATCGCCGCGCTTGAGTAAGGCCAGCACTTGATGGACGATGTCGGTGTCGAGCGCTTCCACCGCAGCGCGCAGCCGATCCAGCGAACGCAGCATCGCCTGGATCGCGTTGCCCTCGGCCTGGAAGGTCGGGTCCGAGTGGAACTGATGGTGCTCGACCAACTTGTCGATCTTGCCGCCATGGAGCTGTTTGGCGATTTCGCGAAACGGCGCCAGGTCCTTCGTGACCTGGTCGAGTGCACCACCGAGCCGCTGGCGGTATTGCGTGACGAAGGCCGGCACGCAGCCGGCGACGAGAAAACTCACGAGCAGCAGGATGCGGTCGAATATTCCACGCAGGATGTCCATGGCAAGGCGTCTTTCCGGGCAGTGGCGACGAGGGCGCGTCAATTCCGGCAAGGCTTGCAGCGCGACACACATCATCGGCCAAAGCGGCCTGGATGGCGTGTAGGGCGGCGCTGCCCCTGGCCACGCTCGCGGCGTGGGCGTGGCCTTTTTCTCGGCTCGGCCGGTTGCGCCGGGATTGTGCCTGGATTGCGCTACGCTCCTGTGCGGGCCGAATCGACAAGGAGCTTTTCCCATGATCCATCTTTCGGTGAACGGCAAACGGCATTCGGTGGACGCCGATCCCGAGATGCCGCTGCTGTGGGCGCTGCGCGAGAACCTGCAACTCACCGGCACGAAGTTCGGTTGCGGCATGGCGCTGTGCGGCGCCTGCACCGTCCACCTGGACGGCCAGGCGGTGCGATCCTGTTCGACCCCGCTGGCGGCCGCAGCCGGCAAGCAGGTGATCAGCATCGAAGGTATCAGCGCCAGCCGCATCGGCAAGGCCGTGCAGACCGCCTGGACACTGCACGATGTGCCCCAATGCGGCTATTGCCAATCGGGCCAGATCATGAGCGCTTGCGCCCTGCTCGCCTTCAACAAGCGCCCGAGCGACGCCCAGATCGACGCCGCGATGAGCGGCAATATCTGCCGCTGCGGCACCTACAACCAGATTCGCGCGGCGATCAAGGACGCCGCGGCGAACCTGCACGTTCGCGGAGTCTGAACATGGCCCATCGTCCTGCAAGCGACACCTCGACCGCGGCGCGGGCGCTGCGCGATATCACCTCGACCACGCGGCGCGGCTTTCTGCGCCGCGGCAGTGCGAGCGCCCTGGTGCTCGGATTCACCCTGCCCGCCGCGGCGCCGCGGGTCCAGGCGCAGGCGGCGGGCGGCGCGGCGAAATCACTCAACGCCTACCTGCGCATCGCGCCTGACAACGCCATCACCGTGGTCTGCGGCCCGGCCGAAATGGGCCAGGGCGTTTTGACTGCGATCCCGATGCTGCTTGCCGAAGAGCTCGACGCTGACTGGAGCCGCGTCGGTGTGATGCAAGCGCCCGCTGACCCGGCCTACGTGAACCCGATGCTCGGCATCCAGGCCACCGGCGGCAGCACCACGATCCGGGCCCATTGGGAGCCGCTGCGCAAGGCCGGCGCGGCAGCACGCGAAATGATCGTCGCCGCAGCCGCCGCGCAATGGAAGCTCGACGCCGCCAGCCTGCGCACCGAGAACAGCTTCGTGATCGATGCCAAGGGGCGCAAACTTTCCTACGGCGCGCTCGCCTCGCTCGCCGCCAAACTACCGGTGCCGACCCAGCCCAAGCTCAAGAGCAACAAGGAATTCAACTTGCTGGGCAAGCCGCTGAAGCGCCTGGACACTGCGCTGAAAGTGAACGGCGCCGGCCGCTATGGCATCGATGCGCAGGTGCCGGGCATGTTGATTGCCGTGATGGCGCACGCGCCGCTGCCGGGCGCCAAACCGCAGAGCTTCGACGAGGCCCAGGCCAAACTCGTCCCGGGTGTGCGCCAGGTGATCGAGATTCCCGGCGGCGTGGCCGTCCTGGCCGACGGCTACTGGGCCGCCAAGCGCGGCCGAGACGCGCTGCAAGTTCAATGGGACCTCGGCGCCCACGCCACGCTGTCATCGGCCGACGTCAGCGACATGTTGGCCTCGGCGGCCGGCCATGCTGACGCGCTGTCCCGCGACGAAGGCAATGTGCGCGATGCGGCGGCGAACAGCGCGCTCAGCGTCGATGCGCTCTACGAAGCGCCTTACCTGGCGCACGCCTGCATGGAGCCGATGAATTGCACCGCACATGTACGCGGCGACGAGGTCGAAATCTGGGCCGGCACACAAAGCCAGGGCCCGGCACAGGGCATCCTCGGCCAGGTGGCGCAGGTCTCGCCGACCAAGGTGAAGGTCAACACCCTGCTGCTCGGCGGCGGCTTCGGCAGGCGCTTCGCACCCGACTTCGCCATCGCTGCGGTGCGGCTGTCCAAGCTCAGCGGCAAACCCGTGAAGCTGATCTACACCCGCGAAGACGACATGGCGGCGGGCTACTACCGCCCGGCGTCAGTGGCGCGCTTCGAGGGCGCGCTCGATGCTTCAGGGATGCCCAGCCTGCTCAAGGTAGGCGTGGCCACGCCCTCGATCATGGCGGCTTCGGGGTTCATGAAGATTCCCGACAACGGGGTCGATGCGTTTGCACTCGAAGGCATCCACGACCATCCTTACGACATCGCACACCAACGCATCGCCTACGGCCGTGCCGAGCCGGGCCCGCAGGTCTGGTTCTGGCGCTCGGTCGGGCATTCGCAGAACGTGTTCTTCATGGAAAGCTTCATCGACGAGCTTGCCGCTGCGGCGAAGAAAGACCCTTTCGAATTTCGCCGCTCCCTGCTCACGCGCCAGCCGCGCTACAAGGGCGTCCTCGAACTCGCCGCCGAACGCTCCAATTGGGGCAAGGCCCTGCCCGCGGGCGTGGCGCGTGGCATCGCCGTGGCGCAGAGTTTCGGCAGTTACGTCGCGCAGGTCGCCGAGGTTTCGGTCCGCTCCGACGGCACGCCCAAGGTGCACCGCGTCGTCGCGGCGGTGGACTGCGGCATGACCGTGAATCCCGAGATCATCCGCCGCCAGATCGAAGGCGGCATCGTTTTCGGCCTGAGTGCAGCGCTGTACGGGCGCATCACGCTCAAGGATGGCCGGGTCGAACAGTCCAACTTCCACGACTATCCGGTCCTGAGGATCCAGGAAATGCCGCGCGTCGAGGTGCACATCGTGGCGAGCCGCGAGCCGCCCGGGGGCATCGGCGAGCCCGGCACACCGCCGATCGCGCCGGCCGTCGCGAACGCGATTTTCGCTGCCACCGGCAAACGCCTGCGCAGTTTGCCGATCGACCGCGCGGCGCTGGCGCGCACCTGAGGTCGAACCGGCGCAGCGAACCGCCTCGGCGCGGGCTCGATCCACGGCGAGGCAGGCTCCGATGGGGGTCACCGAAATGGCGAGCTGGGGCCGGGATTCGTGACACATCTGGCGCAGGTGAGCCGCGCCGAGGCGTTATCGAGTCTGCCCGGCGCAGCGAAAACAACGCCTTGGGATACCATTCCTCGCTCGTAAAGGATGCCGAGAACGCCCGCCGGTTCATGTTGTGCAGCCGGTACGACCGCGAGGAGCGAGATGGCAGAGAGACCACCAGTGCCGGACTGGGACACCACAACGATCCCGTCAACGCTGGAACTGCCGCCGCAAGCTGAGAAGTCCAGCCCAGCCGGTTTTCGTTGGCCACCGCCGCCTTACGCCACTTATCCCGAGGCGCAGGACCAGACCGACCCGCTGGGCTGCGAAATCGTCGGCCTGAGCGGCGCGCGCAGTTCCGGCCGCCTGACGTTTTTCGTTCCTGAGCAGTCGGTGGCCTACGTTCAGATTCCGCCGGCTCGCACGACGATGCCGCTGCGCTTCAGCGACTTTCTCACATTGACCTTGACGACGCCGATCGCGCCGACCGGCTTGGCCCAGGGCGACCCCCACTCCAGCATGCTGGCGCAGCTGCGGCCGTCGCCGTTTCGCGTGGCCTTGGCCGGAGGCGGCGAGCTGCGCGGCGAAAGCGTCGGCCATGTTGAAAAGGAATTCGGCCTGTTCCTGTTCCCGCCCGCCGACCCGAGCAACGCTGTTGCACCCCAGGTTCGCGCGACTCCAGAGGCCACGAAGGGGCCCCTCAACGGCCCTGGGGCGGCTCCGGGCGTGCCCAGTCAAGCGGGGAACCCGGCAACCGGTGCCGTGCTGCGCACTTTCGTGCCGCGCGCGGCCTACAAGTCGGTGTCGATGGGCGCGCGCATCGGCGAGGTGCTGGTCGAGCAAAAACGCGCGACGCCGCAACAGGTGCAGAAGGCCGCGGACGAACAGCAGGTGCTGCGCGAGCGCAAGATCGGCGACATCCTGCTGGTGCGCCAGGTGGTCTCGCCGCAGCAGCTGCTCGAGGCGATCGACAAGCAATCGAGGATGCCCCTGGTGCGCATCGGCGAGGCCTTGTTGTCGCTTGGCCTGGTGACGAGACTCGAACTCGACGAAGCGCTGGCGCAGCAGCAGGTCGATCGCAATATTCCGCTGGGCGAGCTCCTGGTGCGCATGGGTGTGGTCACCACGGATGATCTGCGCGTCGCGCTCGGGCGCAAGATGGGTTTCCCACTGGTCAACGTCGATGAATTCCCGCTCGAGGTGGCGGCCTTGGCCAAGCTCAGTTTCGCCGTCGCGTCGCGCCTGCAGGTGGTGCCCCTGCTGCTGCGCGGCGGGCGTTTGGTCGTGGCGATCGACGATCCGGCGCGGCGCCGCGCGGCGCTCGACGAAGTCGAGTTCGTCGCCCAGATGAAGGTCGTTCCGGTGCTGGTGCATTCGAAGTCGATCGACGATGTCCTGCTCGCGGCTTACGAAAAGGTCGGCGCCGACACGGGCCGCTACAGCGGCAAGGGGCCGACCGGCCAGGAGTTCGACGCCGAAGGCGACGACACGGGCAAGCTGGTCGAGACTCTCGAGCGCGAAGGCGCGGTGCGCTCGCGCAACGAGGTCAGCGGGCCGGTGGAGCAGTCGAGCAATTCCCTGGTGCGCCTGATCAACAACATGATCGTCGAGGCCTACAGGGAGGGCGTGTCCGACATCCACATCGAAAGCTATCCCGGCCAGGAGAAGATTCGCATTCGGTTTCGCAAAGACGGACTGATGCGCACCTACCTGGAGCTGCCCGCGAGCTACCGCAAGCCGCTGATCGCGCGCATCAAGGTGATGTGCGGCCTGGACATCTCCGAGCAGCGCAAGGGCCAGGACGGCAAGATCAACTTCGCCAAGTATTCGCCCCAGCACAAGGTGGAGTTGCGCGTCGCGACGATCCCGACCAATAGCGGCCTCGAGGACGTGGTGATGCGCATCCTGGCATCCGCCAAGCCGATCCCGATGATCAACCTCGGGCTGTCGGAGTACAACCTCAAACAACTGTCGCGCGCCGTCGAGCGCCCGCATGGATTGGTCCTGTGCGTCGGCCCCACGGGCTCGGGCAAGACGACGACGCTGCATTCGGCGCTGTCGCACATCAATGTTCCCGAGCGCAAGATCTGGACCGTCGAAGACCCGATCGAAATCACCCAGCCCGGCCTGCGCCAGGTGCAAGTCAATATCAAGGCCGACTGGACCTTCGCGAAAGTGCTGCGCTCCTTCCTGCGCGCCGACCCCGACGTGATCATGTTGGGCGAGATCCGCGACGGCGAAACCGCGCAGATGGCGGTCGAAGCCTCGCTCACAGGGCATCTGGTGCTGTCCACGCTGCACACGAACAGCGCGCCCGAGACCGTGACCCGGCTCATCGACATGGGCGTGGACCCGTTCAACTTTGCCGATTCGCTGATCGCCGTGCTCGCGCAGCGCCTGGCACGGCGCCTGTGCGGCGAATGCGTGACGAGCGTGCCGGCCACGCAGGACCAGATCGACGAACTGTTGACCGAATACATGCAGTCTTTCGGCGTCGACGAGCCGCCGGTGACGCATGCCGGCGTTCTGGCCGACTGGACCAAGCGCCACGCCAAAGACGGCCGCCTGCGGCACTTCCATACCGTCGGCTGTCCAGCCTGCGACAAGAGCGGCTACCGCGGGCGCCTGGGTTTGCACGAGTTGATGACGGTCACGCGCGACCTGCGTTACCTTGTGCAAACCAATGCCAGTCCGTCCGCGCTGCAGAAAGTGGCGATGCAAAAAGGTATGCGAACCCTGTACCAGGACGGCATCGACAAGGTGCTGGCCGGCCACACCAGCTTCGAGGAAGTGCGCGCTACGGCTGACGTCTAGGAGTCTTTCGGACTTTGGGACGGGCTCGCGCCGGCACTGCGGCGCAGCACCGCTACAACAAGGATTCGGGAACGAATGGCCGCAGCATCCACAGCTTGATGCGCTGCCAGAGTGACGAGTCGGGCTCTTCGGTCAGCACGACGAGGCCATCGTCTTCGGTGGTCGTCCATTCGCAGAATCCGCCGGGACCCAGGCGCAGTCGATAGGCGCTCTGCAAGCGGTCGATATCGATGATGCGCTTGAGTTCACGCGCCAATTCCGGGCTTTCGATCACAGCGCCGAGTTCGGTATTGATCGTCGCCGAACGCGGGTCGAGGTTCATCGAGCCGACGAACAGGGTCTTGCCGTCGATCACCGCCGTCTTCGCGTGCAGCCGCCCGAGCGACGAGCCGAACAGGTTCATGCGCCGGTTGCGCTTGACGCGCGACGAGCTGATTTCATACAGGTCGATGCCGAGTTCGAGCATCGGGTCGCGATACTGGATATAGCCGGCGTGCACGATGGGTTCGTCGGTCGAACCCAGCGAGTTCGTCATCAAGGTGATCTTGACCCCCTTGTCGCGCAGTTCCTTGAACAAGTCCATGCCGACCTTGCCCGGCACCAGGTAGGGGCTGGTGAGCACCAGTTCCCGGCTCGTCTTGCGCAGGGCTTCGATCGCGTTGTAGGTGACACTGGTTTCGAGCAGTTCGCCGCCGACCTCGCCGTCGAAGGGCTTGTCGGGGTGGTCTGCGAATGTATAGGCGTAGCCCCAGTGCAGGCCGAGCCGCCCGAAGTCCAGATCCTCGGCGATCGGCCCGTAGCCGAGCACGTCATTGCTCGGCAGCGGCGCGGGAGGCGGCGTTTCTTTCGCGCCGGTGCGGTCCTCGAACCAGGCACGCAGTTCGGCGTCGCTCTTGGAGCTTCGCGTCACGGAATGGATGGGGTAGACCGCGTCGCTGTTCCAGTAGCGGTCGAACAGTTCCTGCAGTGCCGGCAAGACAAAGCCGACCGTGAAGGCGTCGACGTCGATGAAATTTTCGCTCTTGCTGCGCAGGAAGTATTCGTTGGCCACATTGCGCCCGCCGATCACTGCCATCGCCCCGTCGGCGACGAACAGCTTGTTGTGCATGCGGTGGTTGACGCGGCCCCATTCGCCCACCGAGGCGATGAACCGCTCGAGCTGGCCGCGCTCGCGCCAGCAACAGAAGGGGTTGAAAATTCTCACCTCGACGTTTTTGTGCGCCGCAAAGGCGAGAAAGTACTCGTCCTGGCCGCCGGTGTAGAAGTCGTCGATGAGCAGGCGCACGCGCACGCCGCGATCCGCCGCGTCGCGCAGGGCGCGCAACAGCCAGCGTCCGGTCTCGTCCATTTCGAAGTGGTAATACTGGACGTCCAGCGACACCTCGGCGCGGCGCGCCAACTCGACGCGCGTGGCGAGCGAGAACGTGCCCAGGGGCATGAGTCGAAAACCCGAGTGGTCCTGGACGGGCCGGTAGGCGTTGGCAATGCGCCCGAGCGTGGTTTGCTGTGTGAGCGGTATCGCCGTGCTGGTGATGGGTCCGCGTTCGACGACGGGCAGGCCCGCGCAAGCCGCCAGGGCTGCGGCGGCGGCCGTGCCCAGCAGAGCGCGCCAGGCCCGCACCAGCCTGTGGACCGCGGTTGCCGATCGCGGCCACAGGCGCATCGAATGCCGGTTTTGAATCATTGCCATCCTCATGGTCGTTGCGTGATCGGTCGAACTCAGCGCCGAGTGACGACGACCGGCGCGGCTGAAGGACGACATTGAACCGCCGCCTCCTTGGTCCCGCCCCGGCGTATACGCGGCACCGGCTCGCCTGGTTGCACGGCCAGGCTGCCGGCGCGACCCGTCCTCAGTCCTTGACAGCGCTCTTGACCTTGGCCGCGACTTCCTTGGTTTTCTCGGCGCCTTCGGCGGCGACTTTCTTCGTCGCCGTCTTGCCCGAAGCGTAGGCCGCGCGCGCCGAGCCGGCAACTTCGGTGGCAGCCGCCGAGGCCGCCTTGGCAGTGGCCAGTGCGGCCTGTTTCACCGCCTGGCCGGTCTGGCGCGCCGCTTGCACCGTGGCTTGCTTGACCTCTCGGGCGGTCTCGGCCAGTCCGTTCGCCTGCGCCTGAGCGCCGATCGAAACCAGCAATGCCAGGCAGCCGCCTCGTCCAATCCATTCGCCATTGTGCAACGCCGGTCTCCGCAGCCCCATGAGCTTGCCATTGTGTCAGCCCGGGCATTGACCCGACAAGCCAGACCCTGCCCTGCCAGTCGTCGATTGATGAATACTTGCAAGACTTCGAGTCTCGGATGCCGCTCGTGCACGCCGTCTTCGCCCGCACCCCTGCGCCCACAGCCACGCCGGGCATGCGCCAGCGGGCCGCGCGCAGGTCGGTGCTCGTGGCAGCTGCGGCCACGCCCTTGCTCGGCTGCATGGTCCCCTCGGACAACGCACGCAACTCAGTGCACTCACAGGACTCGCCGAACGCTGCCGATGAGGCCCCGGTCGTACGCATGCTCGACGTAGCCGGTGCGACGCTGGAGTTGCAGTTCGCTCCCGGCCTGGACGCGCAGTTGCGCGAGTTCGCCCTGGTTTGGGTCAGGCGCAGCGCGTCGGCGGTGGCGGCCTATTTCGGCCGCTTTCCGCTGCCCCAGGTCGAGCTGCTGGTCGTGCCGGCCGATGGCGATGGGGTACGGGCGGGAGTCAGCTACGCCGAGCCGTCGCCGTGGCTGCGCATCCGACTCGGGCGGGAAACGACGCCGGCTCACTTCAGCGCGGACTGGATCCTGGTTCACGAAATGGTGCACTTGGCATTGCCGCGTGTGCCGCGCTCGCAGCAATGGCTGCACGAAGGAATCGCAACCTATGTCGAGGCCTTGGCGCGGGGCCAAGCCGGTTGGGTCAGTGCCAGTTCCGTCTGGCACGCCTGGATGCGCGAAATGCCGCATGGCCTGCCGCAAAGCGGCGACCGCGGCCTGGACCACACACCCACCTGGGGCCGCACCTATTGGGGCGGCGCATTGTTCGCCCTGCTCGCCGATATCGGCATTCGAACGCGAGGCACACCGGGGCGCGGCTTGCAGCACGCGCTGCGTGGCGTGCTCGCCGCCGGCGGGGACTACCGCGTCGCATGGCCACTGCTGCGAATCCTGGCCACCGCCGACGCCGCCGTCGGGCAAACCACATTGACCGATCTGTACGAGCAGATGAAGGACAGCGCGGCAATGACCGACCTGCCCGCCCTGTGGCGCGATCTCGGGGTGACCCGGGGCGAGTTGCGCGACGACGCGCCATTGGCTGAGGTGCGTCGCGCGATCCTGTCCTAGGGGCGGTGTCGGGCTCGGGGGTCGGGTCCGCGTCCGGGGCGGCCCGCAGCGCCGAACTATGATCGCCGCTGCGCCGACCCGTCGCAACACGACACGATGTCCAGCCTGCCCATCGCTACCGTCCCCTTCAGGGCCGATCATGTCGGCAGCCTGCTGCGTCCGCCGGCCCTGAGTCGTGCACGCGCCGCGTTCAAGGCGGGTGAGTTGGATGCCTTTGCGCTCGCGCAGGCGCAAGACCTGGCGGTGGCCCAGGCCGTGCAGCGCCAGCAGGATCTCGGCCTGCGCAGCATCACCGACGGCGAGTTCCGGCGCGATTGGTGGCACCTGGATTTTCTGGCGCAGCTCGACGGCGTCACGCTGCAATCCAACCCGGGGCCGAAGTTCAACGTCGAAGGGCAGAGCGAACAGCCACCGGTGCCCACCGTCACCGGCCGAATCAAGTGCAGCCGGCCGATCATGGTGCAGGATTTCGCGTACCTGAAGTCCGTCACGCGGGCTACGGCGAAGATGACGATCCCCTCGCCGGCCATGCTGCACCTTCGCGCCGGGCGCGCCGGGATTTCGCAGCAGGTCTATCCCGACATCGGGCAGTTCTGGGCCGACGTGGGTGCCGCCTACCGTGTCGCGGTTCGCCACCTGTACGACGCCGGCTGCCGCTACCTGCAGCTCGACGACGTGAGCTTCGCCTATCTGTGCGACCCGCGAATTCAGGCCACGAGCCGCACCCATGGCGACGACCCGAGCCTGCTGCCGCGCACCTATGCCGACGCGATCAATGCCGCGCTCGCGGACAAGCCGGCCGACCTGTTCGTCACGATCCACACCTGCCGCGGCAACTTCAAGAGCGCCTGGGTTGCCCAGGGCGGCTACGACCCGGTCGTGCAGGCGCTGTTCTCGACCGACGTCGACGGTTATTTCATGGAGTTCGACAACCAGCGCGCCGGCGGCTTTGAGCCGCTGCAGGCCTTGCCGCGCGGCAAGCGCGTCGTGCTCGGCCTGGTGACGACAAAACTCGGCGAGCTCGAGAGCAAAGACCTGCTCAAGCGCCGCATCGCCGAGGCCGCCGTATTCGTTCCTCTGGAAGATCTGTGCCTGTCGCCGCAATGCGGATTTTCCAGCACCCACCACGGCAACGCGCTGTCGCACGACGACCAGTGGCGCAAGTTGGAGCGAGTGGTGGACGTCGCGCGCGATGTGTGGGGCGGATGACTGCTGTACTTGGGGCTCCATTGACCGAGCGGCCACCACGCACGGCGGCAAGCTTGGTCGTTGTTCGCGACAGCCCGGGCGGCCTCGAAGTCCTGCTGTCACGCCGCGCCGAGCGCGGCGATCACAACAGTGGCGCCTGGGTCTTCCCCGGCGGCATGCTCGACGCCGCGGACCGGCAAGCGCATGCTTGTTGCTGCGGCCTGGACGATGCCGTGGCGAGCGCCAGACTCGGTGTGCCCAGCGGCGGGCTGGACTACTACGTCGCTGCCCTGCGTGAATGTTTCGAGGAAGCGGGTCTGCTTTTTGCCGTCGATGGCACGCAAACGATGATTGATCTGGCCGGCCCGGCCGGCGCGCGCTGGGCGCAGTGGCGCGGCCCCCTGCACCGCGGTGAACGCTCCATCGTCGACTTGTGCCGCGAGGCCGGGCTGCAGCTCGCCGTGGACCGGCTTATCTACCTCAGCCATTGGTTGACGCCACCGGGCCGCCCGAAGCGCTTCGACACGAGGTTTTTCATCGCTGCTGCGCCTGCGTCCCAGGTCGCTGCGCACGACGGCACGGAAATGCTCGAGCAGCTCTGGCTACGCCCCGCCGATGCGCTGGCGCGCGGCGACGCCCTGAAGCTGATGACACCGACGCTGAAAACGCTCGAACTGCTGAGTCGCCAGCCCAGCGTGCAGGCCTTGCTCGCGTGGGCCGGCGCGCCGCGCGACGTGGCCCTGGTGATGCCACGCCTGGGCAGCGGCGCGCAGGGCCGACGGCCGGTCCTTCCCGACGAATACGCCTGGGCCGAGATCGGCCGGCTCGACCCCACTGGCCAAGGCGACTGTTCCTACGATCTGGTCCCCGGCAGGGGCGTGCGCTTGTCGCCGCGGGTCATCCGCGTCACGGCCGACAACGGCAGCGTGATGACGGGTCCGGGAACGAATACTTATCTGGTCGGCGGCGGCGCCAGCAACAGCTGGGCCGTCATCGACCCCGGCCCGGCGCTGGACGAGCATGTGCAAGCCATCCTGGCCGCGGCACCCGGGGCCATCCGCTGGATCTTCGTCACGCACACCCACAAAGACCACTCGCCTGCGGCCCTGGCCCTGCAGGCACGCAGCGGTGCCAAGCTGCTCGGGCGCGTCGCCGACTATCCCGAATGGCAAGACCGCAGCTTCGTCCCCGACATCGCGCTGGTCGGGGGCGAACGCTTTGAACTGCCTGGCGACACCCTGCTGCGCGTCATCCACACGCCGGGTCATGCTTCGAACCACCTGTGTTATTTGCTCGAACAAGAAAAGTTGCTGTTCACCGGCGACCATGTGATGCAGTCGTCCACCGTCGTCATCAATCCCCCCGACGGCGACATGCGCGCCTACCTCGACTCACTGCGCAACCTGCTCGGCGAAGAACTGGAATGGCTCGCGCCGGGCCATGGCTTTCTGATGGCACAGCCGCAGCGGGCAATCCAGTCCATCATCGAGCACCGCGGCCGGCGCGAGGCGAAACTGCTGGCAGTGCTGCGCGAACTCGGTCCGTCGAGCATCGAAACGCTGCTGCCACGCGTCTATGACGATGTGGCGCATCGCCTGCACGCTGTTGCCGCGCGCTCCCTGACGGCGCACTTGTTCAAACTGCGCGACGAGGCGCAGGCCATTTCGGAAAACGGTCTTTGGAAGTGCTTGGACCCAGCCTGAAACAGCGCTGAACGAGTCAGCGCGATCCGCGCGCAGGTTCAGCCGCGCCTCAAGCGATCACGCTGCGAGCCGCTCTGCCTTGCGCGCGCGCCGACGCCGCGGCGGGTTCGGCAACTCCTGCGCGCTGCAAACGCTCCCAATAGTCGACGGCGCGGTCGACCCAGGCCAGATAGTGCGGGTCGACGTTGGAGTAGAACGGCATGCCGCGCGCCACGAATTCCTGAATCGCCTGTGCGAGCTGCGCGCTGGGCGGATGGGCGCTGCGCACCAGTTCGCACTCGAGATCGTGCAGGGCCGCAACACGCTGCATGGGTTGCGTGGCCATCAAGCGCTCGCGCAGGTGCACATCGTCCACGCCGGCCCTGCGTCGGGTCATCGGTTCAGCCACGGGTGCAGGCATTGCGGTCTTCAGACGGTTCGGCATGGTTCAGGCAGTTTCGGCAATCCGAACCGGCACGTGAGCCAGCCGGACGAGGCAACAACACGGCCGCGTGGCGTTTTACACATCCACGCGTCGGACACCGCAGGGAGCGGGCCAGGCACCAATTTCCCGGCTGCCACTACGAAACGTTACGCCTACAGGGCAGGCCGGCAGCGGCGTGATGCAGTCCTCAAGGGCGGGGTTCGGCCGACGCACGGTCGCCGCTTCCGGTGCAATCTCCGCCCGCCCGGCGGCACGCTGCGCTAGCATGATTCGGCCCATGAGCCGCAATGAGCTTCGCGCAATGCTGTGCCGGATTCGGATTCGATCTTCGATCGCGTGGCTGCTGTTCGGAGCGGTTCTGAGCGCGCACGCGCAGGACTTCGCGATCGGGCTGGCCACGCCTGTGCAAACGCTCGACCCTCACGAACGCAATGCGGCGGGGCACAACAGCGTCATCGACCATGTTTTCGACACCCTGATTTCGCGTGATTCGCGCGAGGCTCTGCGCCCGGCGATCGCCGAGTCTTGGTTGATGCGAGACGCGACGACCTGGGAGTTCAAGCTGCGCCGCGGCGTGCTGTGGCATGACGCAACGCCGTGCACGGCCGCCGACGTGATCGCATCGCTGAATCGGGCCGCGGCGCTGCCTGACGGCGCAGCGTCGTTCGGCCAATTCACGCGGCGCATCGAATCGGTCGGCCAGGTGGACAAGCACACGCTGCGGATAAGGACGCGCCACCCTTACCCCTTATTGCCCCATGACCTGGCGTCGATTCGCATCGTCCAGGCCGCGGCAGCCGACGGCGGCGCCTGGCACATCGGCACCGGCCCGTTCAAGTTGAAGCAGTTCGTCGCCGGCAAGTTCGTGCAGCTGGAGCGCAATGACAGCTACTGGGGCGCCAAGCCCGCGTGGTCGTCGTTGAAATTGCGCTTCATCGCCAACCCCGCGCAGCGCCTGGCCGCCTTGCTGGCCGGCGAAGTGCAGATGATCGAGGAGGTCAGCGCCGACCAGATGACGCGACTGGCCAAGGAGCCGAAGGTGCAACTCGTTTCGGCCGTGACGGACCGGCTCATTTACCTGCACCTGGACAGTCAGCGAAACGTTTCGCCTTTCGTCAAGGCCAAGGACGGCAAGGCGCTGCCGAACAATCCGCTGCAAGATCCGACAGTGCGCCGTGCAATGTCGCTCGCCCTGGACCGCAGTGTTCTGGTCGAGCGCAATCTCGCCGGGCGTGCCCTGCCCGCCGGGCAACTGCTGCCACAAGACCGCGCCGGAACGAGCCGGCATCTGAGCGCGCCTGCGCAGGACATCAACGCCGCAAAGCGCTTGTTGGCGCAAGCCGGTTATCCGAACGGATTTGCGCTGACCCTGCACACACCGCAAGACCGCTACTTGCAGGACGTGCCGATCGCGCATGGCGTGGCCGCCATGCTGGCGCGGGTAGGGATTCGCGTTCGCGTCGAGGCCTTGCCCGCGAAATTGTTCTTCTCGCGCCTTGCAGCGCTCGATTTTTCGTTCTATCTGGCGGGCTGGAGCACGCAAACCGGCGAAGCGAGTTCGCCCCTGCGCGCCCTCATCGGCAGCTACGATTCGCGCTCCGGCATGGGCCAGGCCAATCGCGGCCGCTTCTCCGATCCGAGCGTCGACGCCTTGATCCTCAGTGCCATGAAGACAAGCGACGAGACCCAGCGCAACGCCCTGCTGGCCCACGCCACCGACAAGGCGATCGGCGACAAGCAGGCCGTGATCCCCCTGCACCACGAAATGTCGATCTGGGCGCTGCGCAAGGGCCTCGAGTACACCGGCCGCTCCGACCAGGCGACCTATGCGTTCGAGGTGCGCCCCGCGGCGCCCTGATCTGCCTCGCAGCGGCCAGACCGCGCCACGCGCGATCGGAGTGCGCCCGAAGAGACGCCTCGGCAGGTATTGCGGCGTTTGGCGGCGATGTAAATAGTTGCCAGAATTCCTGTCAGCGAGTGGCTAAAGTGCAACCTCGGGCCCCGGAACCGGCCACGCTGGACGAGCAGCTTGGGAAGGCGTTGCCCGACTGGCTGAAATAGGAGGCTGCCGCCATGTCCCGCACCATTGTCAATATCGGCAAGCGCGAGCTCAAGCTCGACGCACGCGCCGACCGCCTCGATTTGCGCGATCGGCCGTATACGCCGCGGGTCGTGAATTTGCCGCGCGAGTTTCCTGCGCGCGACAAGGTGCGCTCCCTGCTGCCGGACTACCTCGAGCCCAGCGCCGCACGCATCCTCGATCAGGGTCAGGAAGGCGCCTGCACGGGCTTTGGGCTTGCTGCGGTCATCAACTATTTGTTCTGGGCGCGAGATATCGGTGGCAAGGTGAATGTCAGCCCGCGCATGGCGTACCACCTGGCCAAGTTTTATGACGAATGGCCGGGCGAAGATTATTCAGGATCGAGTTGCCGTGGTGCGCTCAAAGGTTGGCACAAGCACGGCATCTGTCAACGTGCGCTGTGGCCTTATACGGTCCATCCCAGGACCGGCAAGGTGCCCGAATTCGAGGCACCCGCACCTGGATGGGACACCGATGCGGTGACGCGCCCGCTGGGCATCTACTACCGTATCGACAAGGGCTCCGTTTCGGACATGCAAGCGGCCTTGTTCGAGATCGGCGCGATCTATGTCTCTGCCGACGTCCATAGCGGTTGGACCCTGTCGGCTTCGAACAAACGCTTCACGGACTACGACAGCCTGCCCACGATCGAATTCGGCAGCACCTCCAAGATGATCGGCGGGCACGCGTTCGCCCTGGTCGGCTACACCGCGAGCGGCTTTGTGGTGCAAAACTCCTGGGGTACTGGCTGGGGCTTGTCGGGCTTTGCCATCTTGAGCTACGCCGATTGGGTCGCCAATGGGACTGACGCCTGGACGGTTTCGCTCGGCGTGCCGATCGTGCCGGCCGATGCAAAGCGCAACGCAGGGCTCGCGCTTCGCTCACCGCGCGCCTTTTCGGCGGGCTCAGGTGGCTTGAATGCGGCCTTGGTCGCAGACGCCAGCGCATTGCCGCAGGCGGGCAAGCCCTATTGGCAGCCGCTGGACGATGCCAGCGCACGTGAGTGCATGGTGGTGATGGGCAACAACGGCATGCCGATCAACCGTTTGCTTGCCTGCGCCGACGCGCCGCAAGCCGTGGCCGAAGTGACCCGACACAATGCCCTGCGCTTTTTTGCGCGGCACCCGGCGGCTCAGCCGGGCCTGACCAAGCGCGTGCTGCTGTATGCCCACGGCGGCTTGAACAGCGAGCAGGACTCTTGCGTGCGCTGCCGCATCCTCGCGCCGTATTTCGAAGAGAACGGCATCTATCCGCTGTTCATCACGTGGAAGTCGGGTGCTGCCGAGATCATCAAGGACCTGCTGCAAGACCGTGCCAAGGAGGTCGGCGTGGACCTGCCCTTCTCGGCGGGCATGCTCGACAAACTGAAAGAGGCCGCTCGCGACGCGTGGGACCGGGCGATCGAGCTGCTGGCGCAAAACCTGGGCGCGAAGAGCATTTGGTCCGAGATGAAACAAAACGCCATGCTCGGTGCGCAGCCGGGCAATGCGCTGTCCCTGGTGGCGCAGGAACTGGCCGCGCTCGCTCAGGCGCTGCAAGGGCAGGGGCATCGCCTTGAGCTGCATGTGGCAGGGCACTCGGCCGGATCGATCGTGCTGGGGCATATGCTCGACTTGTTTTCAACCGGCGCGGCGAAACAGGCGCTCGCCTCGTGTTCGCTGTACGCACCCGCCTGCACGGTGGCGTTCGCCAACGCCCACTACATCGAAGCCGTGCAGACTGCCAAGATCCTGGACAGGAAAAATTTCCACGTCGATGTTCTGTCCGACGATCGTGAACGCGCCGACACGGTAGGGCCGTATCGAAAATCCCTGCTGTACCTGGTCAGCCGTGCACTGGAAGACATGCACAAGATGCCCATTCTCGGGCTGCTCAAAGCCTTCGATCCAGCCTGCAATCACGACGAGCACTGGAACGAGCCGCGCCTGCGGGACATCCGGGTCGACTTGCAGCGCTGGCAGGAGTTTTGGTGGGGTAGCGCAGCGCCGCACGGCTTCTACCGCAGTGGCAAAGGCGTGGCCAATGCCACTTTCGATGCGCTCGACCGCAGGCAAATCGAGACCGGCGCGCGCAAGGTCACTGCGGCGCACGGCAGCTTCGATAACGATGTCGACGTGATCAAGGCGACGCTGGGGCGAATCCTCGGCGGCGCTGCCAAGCTTGCGCCGGCCAGTGGCCAATGGAATCTGGACTACTAGCCAGGGCTGGCGCAGATACCCCGTCCAGACGCAGACGCACCCAAACTTGGCAATAAAGCAGACGCCAAACCTTTGCCATGTCGCATACCCTGAACGCCATGACCGCAGGCGGCAAGCCGATCGCCTACCGCGACCGAAAACGCCTCGGGTGGGCGCTGTCGGTGCTGTTCCCACTGACGCCCTTCACTGGCATCGCGGCGCACGCGGCAAGCGCTTGGCCGATCACGCTGGGTCTGCCCCTGCTCGTCAATTACGGCCTGCTGCCCCTGCTGGACGCACTGGTCGGTGAAGACTCGAACAACCCGCCCGAAGAAGTGGTGCCGCAGCTCGAAGCCGAGCGCTATTACCGGTGGTTGACCTGGGCCACCGTGCCCTTGCACTTCGTCGCCTTGATCGGCTGCGCCTGGTGGGTCGGCACCCAGGCGATGCCGTGGTGGGCGGTGCTGCTGTTGGGCTATGTGGCCGGCGCCGGTTCGGGCCTGGGAATCAACACCGGCCACGAGCTCGGGCACAAGGCGACACGCCTCGAGCAGTGGCTCGCCAGACTCGTTTTGGCGGTGCCGGCCTATGGCCACTTCACGGTCGAGCATGGGCGCGGCCATCACCGCTGGGTGGCGACACCGCAGGATCACGCGAGTGCGCGCATGGGCGAAAGCATCTACCGCTTCGCGCTGCGCGAGTTGCCGGGGGGAATGCGGCGCGCCTGGGCGCTCGAGACGGAACGACTCGCGGGACTCGGCCGCTCGCCGTGGAGCAGGCACAACACGATGCTGCAGTCTTACGCCGTGACCCTGCTGCTGCAAGGCGGCCTGGTTCTCGCCTGGGGCGCGCTCATGCTGCCCTTCCTGGCCGTGCACAACCTCGCCGCGTGGTGGCAATTGACCTCGGCCAACTACGTCGAGCACTACGGATTGCTGCGCGCGACGCTCCCGGGTTCGACGCCAGCGGCGCCGCGCTATGAGACACCCCAGCCGCAGCATTCATGGAACACGAACCACCTGGTGTCGAACCTGGTGCTGTTCCACTTGCAGCGACATTCCGACCACCACGCTTACCCGTCGCGGCGCTACCAGAGCCTGCGCCACTTCGACAGCCTGCCGCAACTGCCGAGCGGCTACTTCGGCATGTTTCCCCTGGCCTATGTGCCGCCGCTGTGGTTTCGCGTGATGGACCCACGCCTGCTGGCCTTGCCTGCGATACAGGGCGATCTCTCCAAAGTGAATCTCGATCCGCGCCGGCGCGAACCGCCGGGGCAGGTCGGGCACGGCAGTCCCGAGTAGCCTCGAAGACCGGCCCGAGCGTCAAGGCTGACGGTGCGGTTGGCCTCGTGCAGCGGCGCGCCGGTAATGCTCGGCGAGCACGTCGCGGCCCCAGTCGCCGTCGAAATCCCGCCACACCGAATGAATGTGATTGGCGCCTGAGTTGTCGAACTCGATGAGGAAGTCGGCGCCTTGTACGCGAAAGTAAAACGGCTCGCCGCGCTGCGTGGCGCCGGCCCAGGCCACGCGTATCGAATCGAGGCCGCCAGCGCGAACTCGCGCCAACCGGGCTTGCGTCAAATCGGCTCGCAGATGTTCAGCGAAAACCGCGACCAGCTTCAACACCGTGGCTTGCTGCGCCGCGTTCATGTCGCTCAAGGGCAATCCCACCGGCGCCATGGGCTTCACGCGCGCGGCGTTGCGCGTGACGATGTCACCGAAGGGTTGCTCGCCGAAGACGGCCGCGCGAAGCTGGGCCGGGGTCAGACTCTCCAGCCACGACCGCGCCAGGTCTTCCTCGGCGGCGAGCAGGCGAAAGCCCTTGGGCGGTCCGCCAGTGACATCGCGCGGCACCTGGGCCGGGTTGGCGCCGAAAAACTGCGGCAATGTCGCCAGGTGGCGATCGCCTTCGAGGCTGAAATGCAGTGACAAATGATGCCCTTCGATGCGCCAACCCCAGGCTGCGTCACGCGCAGCGGGTTGGCCATAGATCGCCACCGCATAGTTGTCGGGGTCGCGCGACAGGCCAAAGGTTTCGAGTTCGCGCAGGACGATCTCGAGCGACATCAGGGCACGCACTTTGGCCAGGCCCGGCTCGGTGAGTGCGCTGCGCAGCAGCGCGATCGTCGCGTCGCGCTGCGCCGGTGACATCGCCCGCCATGCCAGGCCGTCGCGGCTGCGCGGCGTGTAATGCCAGTCGCTGCGCAACTCGTCCTTGAACGGCAGTTGCAGCACGCCGCGCTCGGCCTCCGGCGTGGCTTGGATGAGCCGCAGCGCCGACGCGCTGGCCTGCGCAAACACCTGCCCGCCCACCAGGAGCAAGGCGAGCAGCACGCCGCCCTTGAACCGACTCGCCATTCGCTGCAGCGGATGCACGGACGCTCCCGACCTCAAGGTACCTGCAAGCGGCCCAGCACCTCGAGCGGCCCGCTCCCGGCCGCCGCCCCTGCTTTGGAGCGGCCGCGAACCAGCACCGCTTCGCCGGTCGCGGTGCCGACCCCCACGATGTGATTGATCGTCGAACCATGCGAGACCAGCACGGCCAACTCGCCCGGCTGCAACGCCTGGACAAACTTGCGCACCTCGGCCGCCTGCATGTCGGCACCGCTTCGATCTTCGAAGATATTGGCCAGAGCCGGCCACGGCTCGCCGCGGCCGAAGGCGAGCCGCGCGGTGTCGCGCGTGCGACACCAGGGCGAATGGCGCACCGCGGTCGGACGCAAGTTCTGCGCGGCGAACCATAACCCGATGCGCTGGGCGTGGGCGATGCCCGAGTCGTCCAGGTTTCGCTGGCTGGAGCATTGCTCGATCTTCCAGCCAGGCGGGTCACCGACGCCCGGCGTCGTCTGGGCATGGCGCATCAGGACCGCGACGCCGCCTTGGCGCAGCAGGCGAACGAGCGAGGCGTCGTCGGCGCGCGCAACGATGCTGGCGCTCCACAGCGGCACCAGGGAAAGCGCCAGCACGGCACGGCGATCGATCTCAAAGGCCATCGGATTCATGGGCGCAGTCTAACGACAGACCTACATATTGCGCCGGTACTGCCCGCCCACTTCGAACAGCGCGTTCGTGATCTGCCCGAGCGAGCACACGCGCACCGCGTCCATCAGCACCTCGAAGACGTTGCCGTCATCGATGACGGCCTGCTGGAGTCGCCTGAGCATCGGCGCCGCCGCCTTGGCGTGACGCGTCTTGAATTCGGCCAGGCGTTGCAGTTGCGACTGCTTTTCTGCCTCGGTCGAGCGCGCGAGTTCGAGCTTGTTCGGCGCGGTTTCGCCCTGCGGATTGCGAAACGTGTTCACGCCGACGATTGCATATTCGCCGCTGTGCTTCTGCATTTCGTAGTGCATGCTCTCCTCCTGGATCTTGCCGCGCTGGTAGCCGGTTTCCATCGCGCCGAGCACGCCGCCGCGCTCGGTGATCGCTTCGAACTCGGCGAGCACGGCTTGCTCGACCAGTTCGGTCAGCTCCTCGATGATGAAAGCGCCCTGGTTCGGGTTCTCGCAACGCGCCAGCCCCCATTCGCGGTTGATGATGAGCTGGATCGCCATCGCGCGGCGCACGCTCTCCTCGGTGGGCGTCGTGATCGCCTCGTCATACGCATTCGTGTGCAGCGAGTTGCAGTTGTCGTAGACCGCGATCAGGGCCTGCAGCGTCGTGCGGATGTCGTTGAACTGGATCTCCTGGGCGTGCAGGCTGCGCCCGCTCGTCTGCACGTGGTATTTGAGCTTTTGGCTGCGCTGATTGGCGCCGTAGCGATCGCGCAGCGCCACCGCCCAGATGCGCCGTGCCACCCGGCCCATCACCGTGTATTCCGGGTCCATGCCATTGCTGAAGAAGAAGCTCAGATTGGGCGCGAAGTCGTCGATGTGCATGCCGCGCGCAAGATAGGCCTCGACGAAGGTGAAGCCGTTGGCCAGGGTGAATGCGAGCTGGCTGATCGGGTTCGCGCCGGCCTCGGCGATGTGGTAGCCCGAGATCGACACCGAATAGAAATTGCGTACGTCGTGGTGCACGAAATACTGCGCGATGTCGCCCATCACCTTGAGCGAGAACTCGGTGGAGAAGATGCAGGTGTTTTGGCCCTGATCCTCTTTCAGGATGTCGGCCTGCACCGTGCCGCGCACATTGGACAAGACCCACTCGCGGATCTTGGCGGCCTCCGTGTCGGTGGGCTCGCGGCGATTGTCGGCGCGGAACTTGTCCAGGTTCTGATCGATCGCCGCGTTCATGAACATTGCCAGGATCGTCGGCGCCGGGCCATTGATCGTCATGCTCACGCTCGTGGCCGGGTGCGTCAGGTCGAAGCCCGAGTACAGCACCTTCATGTCGTCGAGCGTCGCGATCGACACTCCGGAATTGCCGACCTTGCCATAGATGTCAGGGCGCAGGTCGGGATCGTTGCCGTACAGCGTGACGGAGTCGAACGCGGTGGACAGGCGTTTGGCCTTCAGGCCCGCGCTGAGCAGCTTGAAACGCTTGTTGGTGCGAAACGCGTCGCCCTCGCCGGCGAACATTCGGGTCGGGTCTTCGCTGTCGTTTTCAAGTGCACTGCGCTTGAAAGCAAATGTTCCCGCGGTGTACGGGAAGCTGCCCGGGACGTTGTCGAGCATCAGCCACTTCAGCACTTCGCCGTCGTCCTCGTAGCGCGGCAGCGCGACCTTGCGGATCTTGCTGCCCGACAGCGTGATGTGGGTCAGCGCCGTGCGGATTTCCTTGTCGCGAATCTTCACGACGTATTCGTCGGCGGCATAGGCGGCTTGCATCTGCGGCCACATGGCGAGCAGCTTGCGCGCGTCGGCGTCTTGCTGAGCTTCACGCGCTTGCGCGAGGTTCAGCGCCGCTTCAGCGGCGCGCGGTTTGTCGGGTTTGCCCACGGTAAGCATACGCGCCGCGGCGCGCAGTTGCTGAATTTCACGCGCCAGGCGGGCTTGGGCGCAGGCGCGCTGCTTGTAGCCGCGCACGGAGTCGGCGATGTCGGCAAGGTAACGCGCACGCGCGCCGGGGACGATCGCCACCTGGTTCGTGCTGTGGCGAACCTGCACTTTGTGCAAGCTGCCCTCGCGCACCTTCAGTCCCGAGCCCGCCAGGCGCGGCAACAGGGCCTGGTAGAGCGCGGTCACGCCGTCGTCGTTGAAGCGGCTCGCCATGGTTCCGAACACCGGCATCGCTTCGGGCGGCTGCTTGAACGCCCCGCGGTTGCGCTGCACCTGCTTGGCCACGTCGCGCAGCGCGTCAGCCGCGCCTTTGCGGTCGAACTTGTTGATCGCGACGAACTCGGCGAAGTCGAGCATGTCGATCTTCTCCAGTTGGCTGGCGGCGCCGAACTCGGGCGTCATCACGTACAGGGATGTGTCGACCAAGGGCACGATGGCCGCGTTGCCTTGGCCGATGCCCGAGGTTTCGACGATGATCGCGTCGAAGCCTGCGCACTTGCACGCCGCCAGCACGTCAGGCAAGGCCTGGGAGATCTCGCTGCCGCCTCCTTGGGCCTGGTTGCGCGTGGCCAGACTGCGCATGTAGACGCGCGCGCCGTTCTGGCCCCAAGGCGAAATGGCATTCATGCGAATGCGGTCGCCGAGCAACGCGCCACCGCTCTTGCGCCGACTCGGGTCGATCGAGATCACCGCGATGTGCAGCGTGTCGCCCTGGTCCAGGCGCAGGCGCCGGATCAGCTCGTCGGTCAGGCTGGATTTTCCTGCGCCGCCGGTGCCGGTGACACCGAGCACGGGAATCTTCGCAGACGCTGCCGCGGCGAGCATCGCTTGCCGCAAGGCGGGGTCGCAGCTGCCGTTTTCGAGCGCGGTGATCGCCTGGGCGAGCGCGCGCCACGCCGCGTCGCTGTGGCCTTGGATCTGTGCCACGTCTTTCGGCGCATGCAAGGAAAGATCGGCGTCGCAGCGCATCAGCATTTCGCCGATCATCCCGGCCAGGCCCATGCGCTGGCCGTCTTCGGGGCTGTAGATGCGCGCCACGCCGTAGGCCTGCAACTCGGCGATTTCGCTGGGAACGATCACGCCGCCACCACCACCGAAGACGCGGATGTGCGCGCCGCCACGGCGCTGAAGCAGGTCGACCATGTACTTGAAATACTCGAGGTGGCCACCTTGGTAACTGCTGATCGCGATGCCGTGCACGTCTTCTTGCAGCGCCGCCGTCACGACTTCGTCGACCGAGCGGTTGTGCCCGAGATGCACCACCTCGGCGCCCATGCCCTGCAGGATGCGCCGCATGATATTGATGGCCGCATCGTGGCCGTCGAACAGCGACGCAGCCGTGACCAGGCGCAGTCTGTGCGTCGGGCGATAGTCGGCGAATGCCTTGAATTCGGCGGAAAGATCGGTCACGCGAAGTCTCCTTGCGCTGCGCCGGATGGGGATTGTCCTGGACAAGCCGTGGGCTGCGCGAGCCACTGGCCTGAAGGAATTGAATTGACGTATACGTCAACTTGCAGTGTAGCGCCGGCTCGCCGGGGTACTCGACCGGCGCGGCCGGCACAGCCGACGGTGCCGCTTTAACGGCACAATTCCGCCGCTAGCGGGCGGCGCCGTCGCCACGCATGGGCTGGGGCTGCAATGAGTTTCCTCGCGATCGACGTCGGCAATACCCGGCTCAAGTGGGCGCTGTACGAAGCGCCCCGGCCCGGCGCGCACTTGCTGTCGCATGGCGCGGCGTTTCTCGAGACCATCGATACCTTGGCCGACACCGATTGGCGCGACTTGCCCGCACCGTCGTGCATGCTCGGCTGCGTGGTCGCCGGAGACGGCATCAAGTGGCGCGTCGAAGAGCAACTCGAACTGTGGGAACTCGAACCGCGCTGGGTGGTGTCGTCGCCTCAGGCCTGCGGCGTGACCAATGGCTATGACCATCCCGTGCGCCTGGGCGTGGACCGCTGGGTCGCCTTGGTCGGCGCGCGCCACCACGTGCT
>JBAQUQ010000176.1:0-5962 GCA_049297615.1 Burkholderiaceae bacterium | reverse complement strand
GTACGGGTCTCGCTGGAACGGCCGTGACTGCGCTCAGCCGGCTGCGTCAACTCGCCGAGTTGAAAGGCATCGCCGCCTCGTACGAAGACGTTTGGGGCGAGGCACACGAGGTCACGGACGCAACCCTGGCGGCCTTGCTGGTGGTGATGGCCGCGCTGGATGCCGCCGACACTTCGCCGGCGGCGATCGACAGGGCCATCGCTGCGCACGAATTGGAGCGGCGCGCCGAAATCCTGCCGCCGGTGTGCCTGCTGTTCGACGATGAAGCGGCGTGGCGCTTGCCCTTGCAGGCCCCGGGCGCCGCGCCGCGCGGCACCCAGCCCAGCGAGTCGCTGAGCTGGCGCATCGAGCTCGAAGATGGCTCGGTGCAGCAGGGCGATGTCGCGCCTGACCTGGCGGCTGGGCAGCGTCCGCCTTTGGGGTATCACACGCTGTCGATACAGTGCAATGGCCAGACGCTGGCGCGCTGCACCTTGATCGTCGCGCCGCGCACCGGCTACACGCCGCCGGCGCTGCAAAGCGGCGCCAAGGTCTGGGGCGCGGCGGCGCAGTTGTACGCGCTTCGCTCGCAGCGCAACTGGGGCATCGGCGACTACACCGATCTGGCGATGCTGATCGACCTCTGGGGCCAGGCCGGCGCCGGCGTCGTCGGGGTCAGCCCCCTGCACGCGATGTTCCCGCACAACCCGGCGCACGCCAGCCCGTACAGCCCGTCGAGCCGTTTGTTCCTGAATGTGCAATATCTCGACGTCGAGGCGATCCCCGACTTCGCCGAATGCGCCGGCGCGCGTGCATGGTTCGCCGCTGCGGCGAATCAAGCCCGCCTCGAAGCGCTGCGTCGCGCCGACCTCGTCGACCACGTCGGCGTTGCCCAGGCCAAACGCGAAGTTCTCGAGCAGCTGTACGCGCACTTTCAGCTCGAACACCTGGCGCTGGGCACGGCGCGCGCCGGCGAGTTCGAGCAATTTCGCAGGCAGCGTGGCGCCGCGCTGCGCCGCCACGCATTGTTCGAGGCCCTGCAGGCGCACTTCCACGGCGAAGATCCGCAGGTCTGGGGCTGGCCGGTGTGGCCGCAGGCCTACCGCGACCCCGACTCGCCCCAGGTGGCGGAGTTCGAGCGCGAACGCATCGAGGCGGTTCAGTTCTACGAGTACCTGCAGTGGCAGGCCGACGCGCAGCTCGCCGCGGTGGCGCAGCGCTGGCGCCGGCTCGGCAAGGGGACGGGGCTGAGCGTCGGTCTGTACGTCGACTTGGCGGTGTCGATCGACCGCGCGGGCGCACAGGCGTGGAGCGAACAGACTCTCTACGTGCTCGGCGCGTCCGTCGGTGCGCCACCCGACGAGTACAACCCCAAGGGCCAGAACTGGGGCCTGCCGCCGATCGACCCGACACGCCTGCGCGCGGCCGGCTATGCGCCATTTGTCGCCACGCTGCGCGCCAATATGCGCCACGCGGGCGCCTTGCGCATCGATCACGTGATGGCGCTGATGCGGCTGTACTGGATCGCGCCGGGCGCCGACGCTTCGCAGGGCGCCTATGTGCACTACCCGTTCGACGAACTGCTCGCCATCGTCACGCTGGAGAGCCGGCGCAACCGCTGCCTCGTCATCGGCGAAGACCTCGGTACGGTGCCCGACGAAGTGCGCAGCAAGCTCGGCGCCGCTGGGGTGTTGTCGTACCGCGTGCTGGACTTCGAGCGCGACGGCGTGGGCAACTTCATGGCCCCGGCGGACTATGAAGCGCAGGCCATCGCCGTCGCCTCCACGCATGACCTCGCCACGCTCGCCGGCTGGTGGGAAGGCCGCGACCTCGCGCTGCGCCAGCGTCTCAATCTGTTCCCGCGGCCTGAGGACCATGCGCAACAGGCCCAAGAGCGAGCCCGCGACCGCAAGCGGCTGCTGCTCGCATTGCAATCGCAGCAACTGCTACCGCCCGGCACCGGCACCGATCCGGCGGCGCTGCCCGCTCTCGATGCGGCGGGTGCGAATGCGGTTCACGCCTACCTGGCACGCGGCCCGGCGCAAATCGTCGTCGCCCAACTCGAAGACGTTTTGCTCGCCACAGACCAGGTCAACCTGCCGGGCACGACGGACCAGTATCCGAACTGGCGGCGCAAGCTGAACCTGCCGCTCGAGCGCTGGGCCGACGATGCGCGCTTCGTCGACCTCACGCGCACCTTCGCGCGCGAGCGCCCGGCGCGAGCCGGCGCGCCGCTGGCAGCGATACCGCGCTCCACGTATCGCATGCAGTTGCATCTGGACTTCAATTTCGAGAATGCCCGTGCCCTGGTGCCTTACCTGGCCGAACTGGGCATCAGTCACCTGTACTGCTCGCCGCCGCTGCGCGCGCGGCCGGGCAGCCAGCACGGCTACGACGTCGTCGACCACGGCGCGTTGAACCCCGAACTCGGCACGCGCCAGGACTTCGACCGCCTGGTCGAATCACTGCACCAGCACGACATGGGCCTGCTGGTGGACATCGTGCCCAATCACATGGGCGTGCTCAGCGGCGACAACGCCTGGTGGCTCGACGTGCTGGAGAACGGCGCGGCTTCGGTCTACGCCGAATTCTTCGATATCGACTGGGCTGCCGCCGACCCGGCGCTCACCGGCCGCGTGCTGCTGCCGATCCTGGGCGATCAGTACGGGGTGGTGCTGGAACGCGGCGAACTCGTGTTCGGCTTTGACGCCGCGCGCGGCTACTTCACCCTGAGTTATCACGAACACCGGCTGCCCGTCGACCCGGCGGGCTATGGCGCCCTGCTGCGCCGCGCCCTGCGGGGTTTGTCCGCCACCGCCCTGCCGGCCAGCGGCGCCGCGTCCGTGATCCGCCTCGCAGAAGCCTTCGAGCGCCTGCCGCCGCACAGCAGCACCGATCCTGCGGCGCGTACCCTGCGGCAGCGCGACAAGACCCTGCTCAAGGCCAGACTGGCCGAACAGGTGCATGAGTTTTCGGCACTCGGGGCGGGCATCGAAAGCATCATCGGATCGATGAACGGCGTCGTGGGCGAGCGCGCCAGCTTCGACGCGCTCGACGCCCTGATCGACGCCCAGCCCTATCGCCTCGCCCAGTGGCGCGTCGCCGGCGACGAAATCAACTACCGGCGCTTCTTCGACATCAACGAACTCGCTGCCCTGCGCATGGAGCGTGCCGAAGTGTTCGAAGCCACCCACCAGTTGATTCTCGAGTTAGCGGCCAGCGGTGCGATCGACGGCCTGCGCATCGATCATCCCGATGGCCTGGCCGACCCGGCGAGTTACTTCCGCCGGCTGCAGCGGCGCTACACCGAACTCGCCGGCCTGCCCACGCCTGAAGCGGCCGGCGCGCAAGACCCGCCCCACATGCCCTTGTACGTCGTGGTGGAGAAGATCGTCGCGCCGCATGAGCAGGTCCCGCGCGACTGGGCCGTGCACGGCACCACCGGCTACCGCTTCGCGAACCTGATCAATGGGTTGATGATCGACGCCTCTGCGAAGACGCGCCTGGACCGCGTCTGGCGCGCCTTCGTGCGCGACGAGGCGGAGGATTTCGACACCTTGGCCTGGCACTGCCGCCACCTCGTCATGGACGGCACCCTGGCCGGCGAGTTGACCGTGCTGTCCGCCAGGCTGCTGCGCCTGGCGCGCGAAGACCGCCGCACGCGCGACTTCACCCTCAATTCGCTGCGCCAGGCGCTGGCCGAAGTGGTGGCCTCGTTTCCGGTGTACCGCACCTATATCGTCGACAAGCCGAGCGCGCAGGACCGGCGTTTCATCGACTGGGCCATCGGCCGGGCGCGCCGGCGCAGCCTGGCGGCCGACTCCAGCGTATTCGACTTTCTGCGCCGCGTCCTGCTCGGCGGGCCGCTGCCCGGCGCGAGCGCCGGTCTGGGCGAGCGCTACCGGCAATTCGTTCAGCGCCTGCAGCAATACACCGCGCCGGTGGCGGCCAAGGGTATCGAGGACACGGCCTTCTACCGCCACCAGCGGCTCATCTCCGTGAACGACGTGGGCGGCGACCCCGATGCCTTCGGCACCTCGGTCGCGGCCTTCCACGCGGAGAACCGCGAACGCGCGCAGAACTGGCCGTACTCGATGCTGGCGAGTTCGACGCACGACGCGAAACGCTCCGAAGACACGCGCGCGCGCATCGACGTCATCAGCGAAATGCCGGCGGCGTGGAGGCTCGCGGTGCGGCGCTGGAGCCGCATGAACCGCAGCCATCGTCGCATCGTCGACGGTTCGTCGGCGCCGACGCGCAATGACGAGTACCAGCTCTACCAGCGGCTGGTCGGCAGCTTTCCGGTGGGGCCCCTGGACGCGCAGGCGCTGGCCGTGTACGCCGGGCGCGTCGAACAGGCGACGCTGAAAGCGGCGCGCGAATCGAAAGTGGTGACGAGTTGGATGAATCCCCACCAGGCCTACGAGAACGCGCTCGTCGGCTTCGTGCAGGCGCTGCTGACGCCGCGCGAGAGCAACCTGTTCCTCGGCGACTTGCAAATCAATGCCGCCGTGTTCGCCAGGCACGGGGCGCTCAACGGCATCACGATGGCCACGCTCAAGACCCTGTCGCCGGGCGTGCCCGATTTTTACCAGGGCTGCGAGGCGATCGAGCTGACTCTGGTCGACCCCGACAATCGCCGCGCTGTCGACTTCGAACGGCGCCGCACGGTGCTCGCCGGTTTTCGCGAGATCGCCGCACGGCCCGAGCGTGCGGACGCTTTGCGCGAGATGTTGGCCCAGGCGGTGGACGGTCGCGCCAAGTTCTGGGCCACCTGGCGTGCACTGCAGCTGCGCCAGCAGCACGAGGCGCTGCTGCGGCGCGCCGACTACCTGGCGCTGGAGGTGCGCGGCGAACGCGCGGCGAACCTGATCGCGTTCGCGCGCAGCGACGGCCGGCAGTCGATCGTCGTGGTGGCGGCGCGGCTGTATGCCTCGCTCGGGCTGGAAGCGGGGGGTGCGCCCGTCGGCGCGGTCTGGGGCGATACGCACATCGTTTGGCCGCAGGGGATCACGGCGCAACCTTCATCACAAGCCGCCTCGCTCGAATGCGCCATCAGCGGGCAACGCCACGCTTTCGCAGGCACCTCGGTTTCGGCGGCGCAGTTGCTGCGCGACTTTCCGGTGGCCGCGCTGTCTGTGCAAGGGGCTGGCAAAGACCGGCAGGATCCGAGCTGAGCTTCGACGCCATGAACCCCGCCATCGCCCGTACCTCCACCCGCCCCCTGGACATCGTCGCCTTCGGCGAGCCGATGGTCGAGTTCAACCAGACGGGAGAAGGTGGCGGGCGCCTGTACCTGCAGGGCTTCGGCGGCGACAGTTCCAACTTCGCGATCGCCGCGGCGCGCCAGGGCGCGCGTGTGGCGTATGTGAGCGCGTTGGGCGACGACCCCTATGGCCGCATGTTGCGCGCGCTGTGGGACGAAGAAGGTGTAGCCCACGACGGCGTGAAGACCGACGCCGCGGCTTTCACCGCGATCTATTTCGTCACGCATGGCGAACACGGACACGAGTTCCACTTCTTCCGCGCCGGCTCGGCGGCGAGCCGCATGACGCCGGCGGACCTGCCGCGTGAGCGCATCGCAAGCGCGCGCGTTCTGCACCTGTCGGGCATCTCGCTCGCGATCTCGCCGCAGGCCTGCGACACCGGCTACGCTGCGATCGAGTGCGCGCGTGGCGCCGGGGTGCAGGTGAGCTTCGACACCAACCTGCGCCTGAAGCTGTGGTCGCTGGAGCGCGCGCGCGCGGTGATGACCGACGTGATTCGCCGCTGCGACATCTGCCTGCCCAGCCTCGAAGACATGCAGGCCATCACCGGTCGGACCGACGCCGACGCCCTGGTGGACCATTGCCTGGCGCTGGGCGCGCGCATCGTCGCGCTCAAGCTCGGCGCGCAAGGCGTGCTCGTGGCCGATGCGAAGCAGCGGCACCGCATCGCCCCTTTCCCGTGCAAGCCGGTCGATGCCACGGGCGCCGGCGACACC
>JBAQUQ010000175.1:0-14034 GCA_049297615.1 Burkholderiaceae bacterium | reverse complement strand
GTGCGGGGCTCGACGCTTTCGGCGCCGCATTGGGCAAGACCGTGGCCTTCGGCCTCAGGTTCGCCGGCGATTTGTCGAAATGCAGAACACGAGATGACGCCGGCGGCGCCAACAGTCGGCTTCATGCTCGAGCACAACGACGCCGCGCTGGTGCGTGTCGTGCAGGCCACCAGCAATCTGAAAGGTTCCCGATGCAACTCACCAAGTACCTGCTTCTCCCGCGGGAAATCACGGCGTTCGAGCAGAGCTATCTGAAACGCTTGAACAAGATCGCGCTGATCTTCTTCTACCTGCACATTCCGGTCCTGATGGCCATCGCCTGGGCCTGCGGAACCGGTCCCGGGTCCGCGCTGGCCTTGACGCTGGCCGTCCTGGTCGGTCCGACGATCGCCTACCGGACGCTGCGCAATCCGCGCGCCTTGTCCGTGGTCTACGGCGTCACGGCGATGCTCACCGGAGGCTTGCTGGTGCATTTCGGCCAAGGGCCGGTGCAGATCGAAATGCACTTCTACTTCTTCGCCTTGCTGGCGATGTTGTGCATGTTCGCGAATCCGACGGTGAACCTGGCCGCGGCGGTCACGGTCGCGGTGCATCACTTGGTCGTCTGGCTGATCATCCCGAACAGCGTGTTCAACTACGACGCGCAGTGGTGGGTGGTCTTGGTGCACGCGGCATTCGTCGTGCTCGAGACCGTCGCGGCGTGTTACATCTCGCGCGAGTTCTTCGACAACGTCATCGGGCTGGAGAAGATCGTTCAGGCGCGCACCGCCACCATCAAGGAGAAGCAGCGCGACATGCGCCTGATCCTGGACAACGTCGAACAAGGATTGGTCACCATCGATCTCGACGGACGCATGTCCAGCGAATGCTCACGCATGGTCGAGCAATGGTTCGGCGCACCGGTGGCGGGTCAATCGCTGAACGCCTGGCTCGGCCAGCGCGATCCGAACTTCGCCGAATGGTTCGAGATGGGTCTGGAAAGCGTCAGGGACGACATCCTGCCCAGCGACGTGGCCATCGCCCAGTTGCCGCAGCGCGTCAAGGACAAGGACAAGACCTATGCGGTGAACTACCAGTTGATCAGCGATGCGAGCCTCGCCTCGAGCGCCCCCGAAGGTGTCGAGCGCCGCGCCGCGCCGCGTGCGCCGGTCGCGAACGCCGATGCGAAGCCAGAGAAGATGCTGATGATCTTCACCGACATCACCGAGCGCCTGCGCAAGGAAGCGACCGAGCGGCACCAGGCCGAGCTGCTCAACCTGTTCCAGCACATCACGCGCGACAAGACCGGTTTCATCGAATTCATGGACGAGACGGATCAGATCCTCGAGACATTGCAGGACAAGCGCTACGAGAACCTGGACCATGTCAAACGGCTGGCGCACACGCTCAAGGGCAACTCGGCGATCTTCGGCATGGGCAGGCTCTCGCAAGCCTGCCATGAACTCGAGAACCGGATCGCCGAAGAAGACCAGGCTCCGACCGATGCCGAAACGGCGGACCTGCAGCACATCTGGAACCAGATCCGCGCCGACGTGAAGCCCATGCTCGGCGAGCGCGGCCGCAAATCGATCGACATCGATGAAGCGGACCACTCAGCCCTGCTCGAGGCTGTGCACAAAGGCGTGGACACGAAGTACGTCACGCAGATGATCAAGTCCTGGCAACTCGAGCGCACCGGCACGCGCCTGGCGCGCATCGAGCAGCAGATCAAGGGCATCGCCGAGCGCATGGGCAAGAGCAAGGTCGGCGTGGCGATCAATCCGAACGACTTGCGCTTCAACAGCGAGCATTTCGCCCCCTTCTGGTCGGCCTTCATCCACGTGCTGCGCAACGCCGTCGATCATGGCGTGGACGCTCCCGAGCAGCGCCAGTCGAAGGGCAAGGCGGAACAGTCGCTGATCACGGTGTCGACCTCGACCCAGGGCGACAAATTCATCGTCAGCGTCGAGGACGACGGCCCCGGCGTCGATTGGCAGACCTTGAAGGCCAAGGCCGGCCAACTGCGCGTGGGCGCCGACGTGATCGAAGATCCGCAGCAGCTGATCTGCCTGTCGGGCCTGAGCTCCAAGGACAGCGTCACCGAGCTCTCGGGCCGGGGCGTGGGCATGAGCGCGGTGCGTGATGCCTGCGCGGCGCTCGGCGGTTCGATCAAGGTCGACTCGCGCGCGGGTCTGGGCACTCGCATCAGTTTCGTATTTCCCAAGAGCCATGCCGTCTACGAGGGCCACGCCGCACTCGTGAAACGCGCCGGGCAGAGCCTGGCCGTCCCGGCCTAGGCCAGCTCTTCAATCTGGACACGATCGGAGTCAGTCATGTCGAAAGTTATTCTCGTGGTGGACGATTCGCAAACCATGCGCCAGCAGGTGTCGATGGCCTTGAAGCAGGCCGGCTTCAGCACCGTGGAGGCCGCCGACGGTCGGGAGGGAGTGGCCGCGATCGATTCGAATCGCAGCATCAGCATGGTGGTGTGCGACGTCAACATGCCCAACATGAACGGGCTCGAGATGGTCGAGGCCGTCAAGAGCAAGCCCCAGAACAAGCAGCTGCCGATCCTGATGCTGACCACCGAAGGCCAGATGTCGATGATCAAGCGTGCCAAGGAGGCTGGGGCGGTCGGCTGGATCGTCAAACCCTTCGACGCCAATCAGCTCGTGCAAACGGCGAAGAAGCTGACCACTGCCTGATCCGCCATGCTCTCGAGACTGCCTTCTCCTGCGCGGCTGTGGGCCGTCTTCAGTTCAGCATGGCCCAGGCCGCGGCAAACCGTGGTGAGCGCCGTCGCGGCCGTGGACGGTCGCGCAGCCCAGGATATCCATCAGGACGCGGTGGCCGAGATCGCGCAGGGCAGGAAGCGCGTCGAGGCGATCCTCGCGGATATTCAAGCGCTGTCCGAACGCGAGATTCACGCCCTGGGCGACGTGCTGCGATCGATTCTGGAGAACGTTCGCAACATCGTTGCAGAAGCGGACCAGGCGGCCATCGACTCGATCAAGCGTTCCGAGGCAACAGCGTCGGGTTTCGTTCGCGACATGCAGGAGGACATCCAGGCCCAGGAAGGCGCCGTGCAGCAGGTGCTGCAGCTGACCCGTGGGATCGAGAAATCCATCGAGGCGATCGGCAAGCTCACGCAGTTCTCGAACCTGCTGGCCATCAATGCCCGCATCGAGGCCGCCCGACACGGCCAGCAGGGGCAGGCATTCGCGGTGATCGCTTCGAACATGCGCGAACTCAGCGGCAGCATCCAGGACGTGGCGCGCGGCGTGACGACGAATGTCGAGGCACTGCGCGCAGGCATACCCGCCTTGATGACGCGCGCGAAATCGATTGGTGCGCGCACCGGGTCGTTCATCGAAGTCGTCGCCGAACAGGTCAAGTCGGCCTCGCAGCAGGTGGACGCGAGCGGCACCGGACGCCTGGACACGGTGCTGAATTTGTCCAACGAAGCGCTGTCCCATCTGCAGTTCGAGGATCGCCTGAATCAGACGCTGGATCTGGTCAAGCGAGACCTCGGTGTGCTGGAGGAGCGCGCGTCGCGGGTCCTGGACGGTGAAACCGATCTGCCCGAAGTCGAGCCACTGCTGGGCGAAGGCGCACCCGCCTCGGGCGCGGTCCTGATGTTCTGACGCGCGTCAAGGACGGCGAACCCGTGAGCACCATGATGAAGCGCAGCCTCGTCGTCGTTCTGGCGCTGCTTGGCCTGGGCGCACTCGCCGGCTTCTACGTGCTGCACAAGCCCGCCGGGCACGAGGCCGGGCAACGCCTGGCCGCCCTGCGGCAAACCCTGCACACGATCAATGGCAGCGAGCCCGTGCGCCTGCCTTTGCTGGTCGACACGGACGGCGAAGTCTTTGCGCCGCGACGCCTGCAGCAGCGCTGGAGCGTGCTGTTCTTCGGCTTTGCCTCATGCGGGGATGTCTGCCCGACCACCTTGCAAGCGCTGGGTTCGGTGGCGAGCGATCCCGCCAGCGGCGTGGCCGCGGCAGCGACGCAGATCCTGTTCGTTTCGATCGACCCGACGCGCGACACACAGCATCGTCTGAAGGCTTACCTGACCCACTTCAGCGAGCACATCGTGGGGCTGAGCGGAAGCGCGGAGGCGACTCTGCGTTTCAGCCATGATGTCGGTGC
Organism: Burkholderiaceae bacterium; assembly: GCA_049297615.1. Taxonomy (GTDB): domain Bacteria; phylum Pseudomonadota; class Gammaproteobacteria; order Burkholderiales; family Burkholderiaceae_C; genus JAEMQF01. The sequence goes on along the minus strand of JBAQUQ010000175.1, from coordinate 9,906 downwards.
AGCGTATGCGGCCAGCGGATCGGGAATCGACCATTCGACGTCCCTGTTCGTGCTCGACCCGCAGGGCCGGGTCGCAGCAGCCCTGCTTCGACCCGACGATCCGGCGCGCATCCTGGCCGACCTGAAGTCCGTGCAGGCATCCTATGTTCAGGGCCGGCATGCCACGCTTTCGCGCTGACGAGCCGGGCGATCGCCTGCCCTGGGATGGCGAACTGCCGGGCACGCCGGCGCCGGCGCCGTCCAGGAAACGCAATACGATCGGCAAGCTCCTGCTCGCCGGCTGGGCGATCGTCTGTTTGATCGGCCTGGGCTCACTGTCGCTCGGCCACATGGCGGCCATGCCCAAACCCGACGACGAGGCCTGGCTGACGCGCGCCCTGCTCGCGCTGCGGCGCGACCCGAGCCGCGCCATGCTCGTCCACGTGATCTACGAAAACTGTTCCTGCACGCGCAGGCTGTTCGCGCATCTGCTCGCGCGTGGCCCGTTTCCGCTCACGCAGGAGATCGTCTTGTTCGTCGGCGGCGATGGCGGCGGGCGCCAGTCCGCCGAGAGTGCCGGTTTCGAATTCACCAACGTGTCGAGCGCCGAGTTCACGGCGCGTTACGGCCTCGAGTCGGCGCCGGTTCTGGCCGCGTTCGACGCGGCGGGCACGCTGCGCTACCTCGGCGGCTACTACAGCCATCCGGCAGCGATCGCGCCACTGGACGAAAGCATCCATCGACAGTTGGGCAAGGGCGCGGCGCCGCAGGCGCTCCCGGTGTTCGGCTGCGCCGTCAGCGCGCGACTGCAGAAAGCGGTCGATCCCCTGGGCATCGTGTACCAGACGAACTGAGCTTGCGGCACGGCCGCAGCGCGCCCCGCCGCACGCGCCATCAGCGCGCCGTCAATGCGGCAGCACCGGCAGGGTGAAGGGCTTGGCGGGGCTGGAAAGCGCCTTCATGAACGACACCAGCTGCCCCTGTTCCTCGGGCGTCAGTGCCAGTTCTTTCATGCTCTTGGACAGATTGGTCTTCACCACACCGCCCTTGACGTAGAAGCTGACCACTTCAGCCAGCGTCTTGGCCGAGCCGTCGTGGAAATAGGGAGCCGTGTTGACCGCTTCGCGAACCGTCGGGGTCTTGAACGCGCCCTTCAGGCTGGCAACGGGGCGCTCGGCGTAGCGCCCCAGGTCGGGGTTTTCATTGCCGAACGAGGCCAGGCCGAGGTTGTGGAAGCTGTTGTCGGTGAAGTTGGCGCCCGAGTGGCATGACGTGCAGTTGGCCTTGTTCGGGTCGATGAACAGGGCGAAGCCCTTGACCTGGTCCGGCGTCAACGCGTCCTGCTTGCCCGCCACCCACTGGTCGAAGGGCGTGTGATTGCCGACGATCGTGCGCTCGAAGCTGGCGATCGCCTTGGACAAGGGTTCGGCGCCGATCGCCTGGCCCGGATACGCCGCTTCGAAGAGGCCGCGGTAGCCCGGGTTGGCGTTCAGCCAGGCGAACAGCTTCTGCGTGTCCGTGTTCATTTCGGCGACGGCCTGCATCGGACTCATGGCCTGGTCCTCGAGCGACGTCTTCCTGCCGTCCCACATCTGCACGCTGTTGTAGGCGGTGTTGTACAGGGTCGGGCTGGCCCGGCCCAGCACCGCGCTCCTGGCGCCGCGGCCGGTGGGCAGCCCATCCGACCAACCGAACATGGGGTTGTGACAAGACGAGCAGCTGATATTGCCGTCGCCCGACAGGCGCGGGTCGAAGAACAGCTTCTTGCCGAGTTCGACGCGCGGCGGCGTCGGTGGGTTGTCGGCCGGGTGCGGCACCGTGGCGGGCAGGCGCCACTTCTGAAGGCTGGCGTGGCCGGCCTCGAGCGTGATGGGTTGGCCTTCGGTGTCCAGGACACGGGTCGCTGCGCAGGCATGGCGGGTCAGGCTCTCGCCGCCGAGGGCAATCGCGACGGTGATGGCTGTCGAGATGAAGTTCAATAGGGGCTCCGTGAGGAGTGAATGTCGAGCCGTGCAGGCCGATGGCCGGCGTGCCTTCATTTCGTCAATCGGCAACAGGCCTTGAGCTCAACTCGCCGCTTCGAGCGTCGATATGGACCCACGGAGTCCGCCGAATTCGCGAACCCGATGCCGGGCCAAGGCACGGCACTCCTGATTCCTCCCATCGCTGCAATGGAACACCGCCCATGACGAGCTCCGGACACCTGGCTTATGTTTTTTCGTGCACCGCGCTGGCCATCGCCGGTGCGGCATGGGCCGCGCAAGAGCATGTCGTGAGCCAAAAGAACAAGGCCTTCTCCGCGAAGAAGATCTCGGTCAAGGTCGGCGACACGGTGAAGTTCGTCAACGACGACAACTTCGCGCACAACGTCTTCTCGCTCTCGGCCGCCAAGAGCTTCGACCTCGGGTCTTTCGGCAGCGGCGGCAGCAAGACCGTGACCTTCGACAAACCCGGCAAGGTGGAAGTCGAATGCGCCGTTCACCCCGATATGCGCATCGACGTCGACGTGACGCCGTGATCGCCAAGCGCTGTCAAACGCTGCGATGTGCCCTCGCCCCGGGAGGCCGGGCCTCAGCGACGCGCAGATCGGCACCGCCGAGCGCTTCACCGCCGGCGGCACGGGGTGCGAGGGCTGCAGTGTGTGACCGACTTGGTGGGCGCGGCTGAATCGTCTCAAGTCGAGTCGGGTGCACGCCGAAGACCTTCGATGAGGAACCATCGGCGAAAGCGTTTCCCCGTGATCGGCACGGCGCCGATATCCACGGTTGAGGATGCAATCTGCTCAGTTGTCGTGCGCTGCCTTTCACTGCGGGCCGGTTGCACACGTGGGAGAAAAAATTGATCTCATTGCCAAAAACCATGTCGGTGCAGGTCAAGCTGCGCGTCATCAGTGTCTTGCTGTTCTTCTGTCTGGTGGTCATGGCCAGCGTTGCGGCGATCGCGTTGTCGCGCACCCAGGCCGTCACCCAGGAAGTCGTGCGCCAGAGCGCGGCGCTCAGCCTGGTGCAAACCGCGAACAGGATGCGCGACGAGCTGCGTGCCGGGGTCTATTCGTCCCTTCTGGTGGGGCAGATTGCCGGACCCAGCGCCGACGACGTGCGCAAGGACGCCAGGCAAAGCGCGCTGACCCTGCGCGAGACGATGACACGCCTGGCGGCGCTGGATGTGGAGGCCGAACTGCGTGCCGAAGTGCTGTCGAACCGAGCCTTGGTCGATCGTTACCTGGATTCGGCCGAGGCCATGATCACGCTGGCGCTTGCCGATCGGCGCGCGGCGCAGGCTGCCTTGCCGGCCTTCAATGCCGCGTTCAATGAACTGCTGGGCGCCTTCGCCCGGCAAACCGAGGCGCTGCGCCAGCTCAACCAGGGCGCCGTCGTGCATGCCGAAGCGCTCGAGATCAATGCCAATCTTGCCGTGGCCGGCACGGCCCTGCTCGGCCTGGTCCTGATGGCGATCGTCGTGCAGTGGATGGGGCAGTCGATCCGCTCGTCGCTGCACAAACTGCGCAGCGCGGCTTCGGCCGTGGCCTGCGGCGATCTGGATCGCCGTGCCGAGATCGAGGCCGACGACGAAGTGGGGCGTCTGGGCGGTGCGGTGAATGCGATGGCCGACAAACTGCAAGACATGCTCGGCCAGGCTCTGCAGGACTCCGAGCGCCACAGCTTCAACCACAAGCTCAGCGAAGCCCTCGAGATGGCCGACTCGGAGGCTGACGCCTACCTCGTCATCCAGCGCGCCATGGCTGTCGTGGCGCCGGACCGGCCGATGGAGCTGCTGGTGGCCGACTCCAGCCAGGCGGTGCTGCAACGCGCGACCGAACACCCCAGTGCCGGCGCGCCCGGATGCAACGTGGATTCACCGTTTTCCTGCCAGGCGGTGCGGCGCGGCAGCAGTGTCAGCTTTCCCGACAGCGAGGCGATCAATGCCTGCCAGCGGCTGCGCGGCCGCCCCGGTGCGGAAGGGGCGATCTCGGCGGTGTGCGTGCCCCTGCATTTCATGGGCCGCGCCCTGGGCGTGTTGCACAGCACCGGGCCGATGAACCAGGTTCAGATGGCGCAACTCACGTCCATCGGCGGCCAGGCCGCGGCACGCATCGGCGTGGTGCGGGCCTTCGAGCGCACCCAGCTGCAGGCGGCCACCGACGCCGGCACCGGGCTGGCGAATCGGCGCGCCCTCGAGGCCGCGATCCAGGAGCTGATGCGCAAGCAACAGCCCTTCGCCCTGGTGATGGCCGACCTCGACAAATTCAAGATGCTGAACGACACCTATGGCCACCTGGTCGGCGACGAAGCGCTGCGCCTGTTTGCCGACACGATGAAGAAATCGGTGCGCGACCACGACATCGTGGCGCGCTGGGGCGGCGAGGAGTTCGCCTTGGTGCTCACCGGTTCCACGGCACGCCAGGGCTTCGATTGGGCGGGTCGTGCGCGCACCCGGCTGGCCAAGGCGCTGGAGGGCAGCAAGGTGCCCAAATTCACCGTCAGCTTCGGAATCTCCGACTCGACGATGGCGATTCGCCTGGAAGACCTGCTGCGCATTGCCGACGAAGCCCTGTACCGCTCCAAGGAGCAGGGCCGCGACCGCGCGACCCAGGGCGAAGCCCCGGCGGCGAATGAGCCGATCGCCCGCGAACGCAGCGAGCATGAGGCAAAGACCGACCTGACGCGCTTGAACGCCGCGGCTTGAGCGCGCCTGCTGCCTGCTTCTGCCCGCGGCAGACGCAGTGCGCTGGCGGGCGCATGGTCCGAACCGAGCACCGACAGGCTCCCAAGAGCCCGGCAGGAACCTAGAGCCGATTCAGCGACGGCCCGAGCGATGCGCGCAGGTGTTCGAGCAGCCTGGGCGCGATTCTCTCCAGCGGCAGCACTTCGTGCGCTGCGCCGGCGGCGATCGCCTCGCGCGGCATGCCGAAGACGACGCAACTTGCCTCGTCCTGCACCAGGTTGAAGCTGCCGGCGTCGCGCATCTCGCGCATCGCCGCGGCGCCGTCGGCGCCCATTCCGGTGAGCATGATGGCCAGGGCGTTGCGGCCGACGCAGCGCGCCGCCGACTTGAACAGCACTTCGACCGAGGGTTTGTGGCGGTTCACGGGTTCGCCCTCGTACACGCGCGCGACGTAGTTGGTGCCGCTGCGCTGCACCGCCAGGTGCAGGCCTCCCGGTGCGATGTAGGCGTGGCCGGGCAGGATGCGTTCGCCGTCGCACGCTTCGGCGACGCGGATCTTGCACAGGCCGTCCAGGCGTGCGGCATAACTCCTGGTGAAGCCCGGCGGCATGTGCTGCGTGATCATCAGCGCCGGGCTGTCCGCGGGCAGTTGCGACAGCACCTCCTTGGTGGCTTCGGTGCCGCCGGTGGAGGCACCGATGAAGACGATCTTCTCGGTGGACAGGCGGCCCAGGGCGGCCGGTGCGGCGCGGCTTGCCGCAGCGCGCTCAGGCAGGGGGGTCAACTCCATCGGTGCGGTGTGCGCCGGCCGGCGAATCTGCGCCTTCGCGGCGATGCGAATCTTCTCGGCGATGTCCTGGGCGAGCTGCTCGAGCCCGTCGGCGACGCCGATCTTGGGCTTGGCGACAAAATCGACCGCCCCCAGTTCGAGGGCGCGCAGGGTGACCTCGGCGCCGCGCTCGGTCAGGGTCGAGACCATGACGACGGGCATGGGCCGCAGGCGCATCAGCTTGCCGAGGAAGTCGATGCCGTCCATGCGCGGCATTTCGATGTCCAGCGTGATCACGTCCGGGTCGAGGTTGCGGATCGTCTCGCGTGCGACCAGGGGGTCGGCCGCCGCGCCCACGCATTCCATGTCGGGCTGGCGGTTGATGATTTCGCGCAGCAGGCTGCGCACCAGGGCCGAATCGTCGATCACCACCACGCGGGTCTTGGGCATGGACAGGCTCCTGGCAACTCAGAACAGATCGACCGAGCCGCCGCCGCTGGCCAGGGGCGCAGCCTGCGCCGCCGCAGCGCGCTCCTGCGCCTGCAGCACGCCGGTATTGGCCGAGGCCAGGCGCTTGACCATCGCCTTGCCGCTGGCGGGCAGGAAGCACACCTTGCGCGGGTAGATGCCCTGCACGTCCTTGGAGACGACGCTGATGCGCTCGGTCTTGAGGTAGTCGAGAACGAAACGGGTGTTGCGCTCGCCGACATTCATCGATTGCATTCCCGAAATCACCTGGCCACCGCCGAACACCTTGGCCTCGAGCGAGCCGCGCTGGGCACCGAGTTTTTGCAATTCGTTGATCAGCAGTTCCATCGCGAACGAGCCGTAGCGCCCGCCGTCGGGAGCGTCGCAGCCGCTGCATTCGGGCAGCAGGAAGTGGTTCATTCCGCCGACCCGCGCCTCGCGGTCCCACAGGCAGGCGGCGATGCACGAGCCCAGGGTCGTCGTGAGCAGGATGTCCTGGCGGTCGACGAAGTATTCGCCGGGCAGGATCTTCACCGCATGGTTGTTGAAATGCGCATCGAAAAAGAAGAACGAGGCCTCGCCGGGTTTGCGCCGGACCGACTCGAGCTGCTCCAGGCGCTCAGCGGCGGGCGAAGAGGGCGGGGTGGCTGACATCGTGGCACTCAAAGGCGTTCGTAGATCGTCTTGCCGCGCAGGCGGAACAAGTCTTTTGATTCGGTGAAGTTCTCCGAATGGCCGGCGAACAGCAGGCTTTGCGGGCGCATCACGGCGTGCATCGCTTCGAGCACCTGACGCTGGGTGGGCGCGTCGAAGTAGATCATCACATTGCGGCAGAACACGATGTCGAACGGTTCGCCCAAGCCCCAGCGGCTGTCGATCAGATTGTGCGCGCGAAACTCGACGAAGCGGCGCAGTTCGGGTTTAACGCGCATCAGCCCGGCATTGGCGCCGGTGCCGCGCATGAAATGGCGTTTCAAACGTGCCTCGGTCAAGCCGCGCGAGTCGGCAGCGTAGACGCCGCGCTCGGCGACCTCGAGCACCTGGGTGTCGATGTCGGTGCACAGGATCGTGACCTGGGCCTGGGCGCCCAGCGTCTCGTGCACGACCATCGCCAGCGAATACGGCTCCTGGCCGGTCGAGGCCGCGTTGCACCACAGGCGCAGCGGCCGTCCGGTGCGGCGCGGCAGTTCCTGCGCGAGGGCGTCGAAGTGGTGCTCTTCGCGGAAGAACGAAGTGAGGTTGGTCGTCAGGCAATTGACGAACTCCTGCCATTCGGCTTCGGCCTGGGCGCCGCTGGCGTTCTCCAACCACTGCAAGTAGCCGCCGAACGAAGCGTGGCCGAGTTGGCGCAGACGCCGCGACACGCGGCTGTACACCATGGCCTGTTTGCCCGGGTTGATATTGATGCCCGCGCGCTCGTAGATCAGGGTGCGCACGCGTTTGAAGTCGGCCGGGCCGAAATCGAATTCGGCCGAGCCGGCGCCGGCCTCGGGTGCGAGCTGCGCCGGACGCGCCGAGGGCGCCAATCGCGCCTGGGCGCTGGCCTTAGGCACACCAGGCTCCCAGGGCGGGTTCGGCGGCCGCGGGACCGAGCGTCGCGCCGCGCAACAGTTCCGTGAATTGCTCGGCCGGTACCGGCCGGCTGAACAGGAAACCCTGGACCAGATGGCAGCCCAGTTGCGTCAGGAAATCGGCCTGTTCGGTCTTTTCCACCCCTTCGGCGACGAGCTCGAGATTCAGGCTCCTGCCCATCGCGATGATCGCCGAGGTGAGCGCGGCGTCGTTCTTGTCGTGCGGCAGATCCTTCACGAAGCCGCGATCGATCTTGAGGATGTCGAAGGGAAATCGTTTCAGGTAGGTGAGCGAGGAATGACCGGTGCCGAAGTCGTCGATCGCCAACTTGAAGCCGAGCGACTTGAGGTCGCGCAGGACGCGCGCCGCACTGTCGAGGTCTTTCATCAGGCTGGTTTCGGTAACCTCGAATTCGAGCAGGGAGTGATGGATGCCGGCGCACTCGAGTGCGCTGCGGATGCGCTCGACCAGGCCTTCGTCCTGCAGGGTCCTGGCGTCCAGGTTCACCGACACGGGCACTGCCTGAATTGCGCCGTGCTGCCACTGCGCGAGCTGACCGCACACCGTGCTGACGACAAAGTCGGTGATCGGTACGATCAGGCCCGACTCTTCGGCCACCGGAATGAACTCGGCCGGGCTGACCAGGCCGCGCTGCGGATGCTGCCAGCGCAGCAGGGCTTCGGCGCCGACGGCGCGGCGGCTGCGGGCGTCGACCTTGGCCTGATAGAACACGCGCAGTTCTCCGCATTCGAGGGCCTTGCCCAGTTCGATCTCGAGCGTGTGGCGGCGCCGCATGACCTGGCCCATGGTCTGGTTGTAGAGCCGCACCTGGGAGCGCCCCTCCCGCCTGGCCGCGTGCATGGCCGTGCCGGCGTTGCGCAGCAGGGTGTCGCCGTCGTCGCCGTCGTCGGGTGCGATGGCGATGCCGATGCTCGCGCCGAGCGTCAACTCATGGCCGTCGACGACGATGCGCTCGGCCAATGTCTCGGCGATGCGGCGCACCACGCGCAATGCCTGTTCCGGCGTGCCGATGTCGGCCAGGAAGATCGAAAACTCGCCCGTGCCCAGGCGTGCCAGGGGCTCCTGGCTGGTGGCCGCGTCGATCAGACCCTTGGGGTCCTCGATGCGCACACAGTCGCGCAGCTTCTGGCTCACCGCCTGGAGCACCTGGTTGCTGATGAGTTCGCCCAGGGTGTCGTTGATCAACTCGAAGCGCTCCAAGTTGATCATCGCCACTGCGCAGCGCAGTTCGCGCCGCGCGGCGTAGAGCAGCCATTGCTGCACCATGTCGCGAAACAGGGTGCCGTTGGGCAGGCCGGTGAGAGCGTCGACATAGGCCAGGCAGTGGATGCGCCGCGCCGCCTCGGTGCGCTGCGTGATGTCGTGCCGGATGCCGCGCACGGCGAACACCGCGCCCGCCGAATCGCGCTCCACGTCGGTCTGCTCGAACAAGTGGCGCACATGGCCGTCGCTGCGCACGATGCGGAACTCCATGCTGTAGGGCTCACCGTCGCGCAGCGTGCGCGCGAGCGCCGCCTCGACGAGCTCGCGATCGCCGGCATGCACCATGCTCAGCAGACGGGCTCGAGCGTCTCCCTGCGCCATGCCGGGCGCCGTGCCGTGGATTCGCTCCAGCTCCTCGGAGTAGCTGAGGCAATCGCGAGCGACCAGCCATTCCCAACTGCCCATATTGGCGATGCGCTGCGAGCTCGACAGCAGGGCCTGATTGCGCACCGAGTGGTGCAGCGCCTGGCTGGAGCGCAAGGCATAGCGCACGCGGTAGGGCAACAAGTCCCAGACCATGGGTTTGGTGATGAAGTCGGTGGCGCCGCACTCGTAGGCCTTGTGGATCGACTGGCGGTCGCCCAGGCCGGTCATGACGATGATGGGAATGTGCTGGCCCGCCGGGTGGCTGCGCAGGCGCCGGCACGCCTCGTAGCCGTCCATGCCCGGCAGCAGCAGGTCGAGCAAGACCAGGTCGGCGGGTGCACGTTCGAACCGCGCCAGGCCCGCTTCGGCGCTTTCGGCCTCGGCGACGTCGTAGCCGGCCTCGACGAGGGCTGCCTTGGCCATCAAGCGGACCATGGCGTCGTCGTCGACGACGAGGATCGTGAACCGGCCCCGCATCGAATCCGGGGCGGCACTTGCGCCGGCAGGAAAAAGGGCGCTCATGCCGGGCTGGCCGCGCGCTCAGCGCGCTGCAATTCGTCGCGAATCGCGCACAGTTGGCGCGTCGTCTGGTCCACGAGGGCGGCCAGTTCGGGCAGCTGCCGTGCGACTTCGTCCATGTCGCCGGCGCGCGCGTGCGTTTCGGTCGCGGCGGCCAGGCGCGCCAGTTCTCGAGCTGCCACGGTAGCGGCGCAGGACTTCAGGGTGTGCGCGGCGCGCACCGCGGTGGGCGTGTCGGCTTGCGCCAGCGCCGCGCGCAGCGATTGCAGCAGGGGGGGCATGTC
>JBAQUQ010000174.1:0-4917 GCA_049297615.1 Burkholderiaceae bacterium | reverse complement strand
CGTGCCGGGCGCGTGCCTGCACGAGCGCCGAGCGGCACGCCGCCGGAGGCGCCGCCGCTTGAAGAAGCGATTGGCATGATGGTCAGGTTATCACATCACTTGGCCGCCATTCAACGGGTAACTACGGAGCGACGCCCGGCGCCATCGAGGCTATCGTCGCCAGCGAGGCCCCTTCCCGGCAGGCAAACACGACATGGCCAGTGTATCGATCCGCGCGGTGAGAAAGCGCTTCGGCGACGTCGAAGTGCTGCACGGCGTGGACATCGAAATTCCCGACGAATCGTTCACCGTCCTGGTCGGACCCTCGGGTTGCGGCAAGTCCACGCTGCTGCGCATGATCGCGGGCCTGGAGAACATCTCCGGCGGCGACATCCTGATCGGCGCCAAGGTCGTGAACCTGATGCCGCCCAAGGAACGCGACATCGCCATGGTGTTCCAGAACTACGCGCTGTATCCGCACATGACGGTGCGCGACAACATGGCGTTTTCGATGTCGCTGGCGAAGATGTCGAAGACGCTCATGGACGAGCGCGTCGGCAAGGCAGCGGCCATCCTGGGCCTGGAGCCCCTGCTCGAGCGCTTTCCGCGCCAGCTCTCGGGGGGCCAGCGCCAACGCGTGGCGATGGGTCGGGCCATCGTGCGCGACCCGCAAGTGTTCTTGTTCGACGAGCCCCTGTCCAATCTGGACGCCAAGTTGCGCGTGCAGATGCGCACCGAGATCAAGGAACTGCACCAGCGCCTGAAGACAACGTCGATCTATGTCACGCACGACCAGATCGAGGCGATGACGATGGCCGATCAGATCGTCGTGATGCACGACGGGCGCATCGAACAAGTCGGAACTCCGTTGGACCTCTATGACCACCCGGCGAACCGTTTCGTCGCCGGCTTCATCGGCTCGCCGGCGATGAACCTCATCGAAGGCACGCTGCGCGGCGCCGTGGTCGAAGCGGCCAACGGCGCGCGCCTGCCCGCGCCGAGCGCGGCATCGGGCATCGACGGACGCGCCGTCGTCTACGGCATTCGCCCCGAGCACCTCGACATCGCCGACGACGGTTTCGACGCCGAAGTCGTTGTCGTCGAACCCACGGGGTCGGAGACCCAGGTGTTCGCGCGACTCGGTGTGCAAGAACTCGTCGGCGTGTTTCGCGAGCGCCATGAATTCCGCCCGGGCCAGCACATCAAGCTGAGGCCGCGCCGCGAAAGCGCCCATCTGTTCGACCCCGCGAGCGGCCAACGGATCTGACGCCGCTCGACTTACCCGCCACGTCAACCGATCCACCCCCACCGATTCAGTAGAGGAGATAGAAATGACGCACAGCAACTTCACCCGCCGCGACGCCCTGAAAACCGGCGCCGCACTCGCCGGCGCCGCAGGCGCCGCCAATCTGGCCCTGTTCGCGCAGGCCTGGGCGCAAAGCGCACCGTGGAAGCCCGAAGCCGGCGCGAAGGTTCAGCTGTTGCGCTGGAAGCGTTTCGTGCAAAGCGAAGAAGACAGCTTCATGGCGCTCGTCGATGCGTTCCAGAAGGCGACCAAGGTCGAAGTCAAGGTCATCAACGAGTCGCTCGACGACGTCCAGCCCAAGGCCAGCGTCGCGGCGAACACGAACCAGGGCCCTGACATGTTCTGGGGTCTGTATTCGCTGCCGCATTTGTTCCCGACGAAATGCGCCGATGTGAGCGATGTCGCGGCTTACCTGGGCAAGAAATACGGCGGTTGGACCCCGACCGCCGAAACCTATGGCAAGGGGCCGGGGGGCAAGTGGATTGCGATTCCGGTGGCCTACAACGGCAATGTCATCAACTTCCGCCAGAGCATGATCGAAAAGGCGGGCTTCAAGGAGATCCCCAAGGACACAGCGGGATTTCTCGAATTGATGAAAGCGCTCAAGGAAAAGTCGGTCCCCGGCGGTTTCGCGCTGGGCCGCGCCTCGGGCGACGGCAACGCCTGGGTCCATTGGGTGCTGTGGTCGCACGGTGGCAACCTGGTCGACAAGAACGACAAAGTCATCATCGATTCGCCCGAGACCGTGAAGGCGCTCGAATACGCCAAGGCCTTGTCCGACACCTTCGTCTCCGGCACGGCGTCGTGGAACGATGCGTTCAACAACAAGGCCTTCCTCGAGAGCCAGATTTCGCTCACCAATAACGGCGTGTCGATCTACGCCGCGGCCAAGGCCGGTGCCGCCAAGGGCGACGCCAAGGCCAAGGAAGTCATGGACGACATGAACCATTCGCTGTGGCCCATCGGCCCGGTGGGCAAGCCCACCGAGTTCCACATCGCCTATCCGATGATGGTGATGAAGTATTCCAAGGTGCCCAACGCCTGCAAGGCCTTCATGGCCTTCATGCTGGAGGCCGAGAACTACAACAAATGGCTGATTGATTCGGTGGCCTACCTGACGCACCCGCTCAACTTCTACGACGCCAACCCGGTGTGGAGCACCGACCCGAAGTTGTCGATGCTGCGCGACGCCGGCAAGCGCACCCTCACCGCCGGCGGCCTGGGTTCGGTGGGCGAAAAGGCGGCCTCGGCACTGGCCGACTTCATCGTGCTCGACATGCTGGCCACGGTGTGCACCGGTCGCGCGTCGATCAAGGACGCGATCGCGGTGGCGCAGCGCCAGGCCACGCGGATCTATCGCTGAGGCGCAGGCACCGGCAACGGCTTGGGCGCAGGGCAGTGCATGGTCAAGAACATCGGTTCGAACCGAAACTTCCTCGGGCTGATGTTCATGCTGCCCACGGCGGCATTCCTGCTGCTGTTCCTCGTCTACCCGCTGGGCCTGGGCGTGTGGCTGTCGTTCACCGACGCCAAGATCGGCAGGCCCGGGAATTTTGTGGGCCTCGAGAACTACGAGTGGATCATCGGCGATTCGAAGTTCCAGACCGCCGTGTTCTTCACGATCTTCTACACCGTGGTGGCGAGCATCATCAAGTTCGCGGTCGGTCTGTATCTGGCACTCCTGCTGAACAACCACCTGCCGTTCAAGGCCATGATCCGCGCCGTGATCTTGATTCCCTTCATCGTGCCGACCGTGCTGAGCGCCATCGCGTTCTGGTGGATCTTCGACCCGCAGTTTTCCATCGTGTCGTGGACGCTGCGCCAGTTCGGCTGGATCGAAGGAAATATCGATTTCCTGGGCGACCCCTGGCACGCGCGCTACAGCGTGATCTTCGCCAACGTCTGGCGCGGCGTGCCCTTCATTGCCATCACCTTGCTCGCCGGCCTGCAGACCGTGCCGCCGTCGCTGTATGAAGCGGCCACGCTCGATGGCGCGACGCGCTGGCAGATGTTCGTTCGCATCACCTACCCTCTGCTGACGCCCATCATCGCCGTCGTGATGACCTTCTCGGTGCTGTTCACGTTCACCGACTTCCAGTTGATCAAGGTGCTGACGAACGGGGGTCCTGCCGGTGCAACCGAACTCATGGCGACGATGAGCTACAACACCGCCATCCTGGGAGGGCGCATCGGCGAGGGGGCGGCGATCTCCACCGCCATGGTGCCCTTCCTGCTGGCGGCGATCCTGGTGTCGTGGTTCGGCTTGCAGCGGCGCAAGTGGCAGCAGGGGTCGGACAATGATTGAAGCCTGGCCGATGCACGAGCCGGGCGCCCGGCCGCCCGAAGCCGGGCGATGTCCCCTTGGGGGACCGGCTGCGGTACGCCGCGGCCGAGGGGCTGACATTGCGGCAGCAGGGGTCGGACAATGATTGAAGCGGTTGCGAAAAGAGTCGGCACGGGCACCGACACCGACACTTCGGAGGGCATGAGCTACCTGTCGACCTTGCCCAAGCGCGTGGTCAACGTCTACATGCCGCTGTCGGTCATCGCCGTCGTGCTGTTGTTCCCGTTCTACTGGATGGTCATGACGGCCGTCAAACCCAAGGACCAGTTGCTCGACCTGGACACGCACAATCCCTACTACACGCTCGCGCCGACCTTCGAGCACATCAGTGAATTGCTGTTCAAGACCGAATATCCGCTGTGGTTGTGGAACACGATGTTCATCGCCGTGTCGGCGACGGTCCTGTCGCTCATCGCCAGCGTGTTCGCGGCGTACGCCATCACGCGCATCCGCTACACCGGCGCGCAGTGGGTGGGTGGGGCGATTTTTCTGGCGTATCTGGTGCCACCGTCGATCCTGTTCATTCCGCTGTCCACCGTGGTCTATCAATACGGCCTGTTCGACACGCCCTTCGCGCTGATCCTCACCTACCCGACGATCCTGATCCCGTTTTCCACCTGGCTCCTGATGGGCTACTTCAAGACGATTCCCTACGAGCTCGAGGAATGCGCCCTCGTCGACGGCGCGAACCGCTGGCAAATCCTCACCAAGATCGTGTTGCCGCTGGCGATTCCGGGGCTGATCTCGGCGTCGATCTTTTGCCTCACCCTGTGCTGGAACGAGTTCATCTACGCGCTCACCTTCATCAACAGCACCGAGAAGAAAACGGTGCCGGTGGCGATTCTTTCGGCCTTCACCGACGGTGACCAGTACCGCTGGGGTTCGCTGATGGCCGGCGCCTTGGTGGGCTCGCTGCCCCTGGTCATCCTGTACGCTTTTTTCGTCGAGCACTATGTGTCGGCGATGACGGGCGCAGTGAAGGAATAGGAAGGGGACTGTTCATGCGAGTCGGCTTCGTCGGCCTGGGTGCCATGGGGCAGCCGATGGCCGCCAATATCGTCAAGGCCGGTCACACGCTGCGCGGGTTCGACGTGCGCGCCCAAGCGCTCGCCGAATTGACTGCGGCCGGTGGCAATGCGGTCAGCTCGGTCAGCGAAGCGTCGCGCGACGCCGACCTGCTGTGGCTGATGGTTGTCAACGGCGACCAGGCCGAGGCCGTCCTGTTCGGCGACGCGCCGGGCAGCGGCGGCGCGGCTGCGGCCTTGCCGCGTGGTGCCCTCGTCGTGGC
>JBAQUQ010000173.1:0-5510 GCA_049297615.1 Burkholderiaceae bacterium | reverse complement strand
CGCAAGCCGGGCGCGCGCCACGGACCCTGAGCGCCGGGCGCGTCGACCGGCGCTTGCTGGCCCTGCTGCTCACGGCGGGCCTGATCGCCGTGGGCGGGATGGTTGTCATGCTCGCGCCGGGCAGCGGCGTCGGCGCGTCCTCGTCATATGCTGTGCCAGCGGGGCCCGGGCGCAGTGCTCAAAGCCCTGCCGAGCTTGTGCACCGGCAGGAAATCGAGGAGCGCTTCTCCCAGGCGGTAGTCATGTTGCACGCCAAGCAGTACGAGCGCGCCGTGACCGCGCTGCACCGCGTGCTCGAACTCGCGCCGCGTTTGCCCGAAGCGCATGTGAACATGGGTTTCGCGATGCTGGGCCTGGAGCGCTTCGACGCGGCGCGCGATTTCTTCGACGCCGCGACCGCGCTCAACCCGACACAGGCCAATGCCTACTACGGGCTGGCCCTGGCGCTCGAAGGCAAGGGCGATCTCGAGCTCGCCGTGGGCGCGATGCGCAGCTACCTGCATCTGGCGCGCAACGAAAGCGAGGCCCACTTGCGCCGTGCGCGCTCGGCCCTGTGGGAATGGGAAGCGCATCGCGATGCCGCGCGAGCCCAGGCGCCACCGCAGGGCGCGGCCAAGGCAGTCAGGCCGTAGTGACCCGACAGCCCTCCCGGAGCTCAGCGATGCGCGAACACCCACACCCTGCTGGCGATGGCCATGGCGACGGCGCCGCCGCGGCGCTGGCGACGTTCCCGAATTCGGGAAGCGATTCCCGATCCTGGGGCCCGTGCCAGGTCGCCCGCAGGCTGCTCGGCGCTTTGCTGTGCAGCAGCATCGTTGCGGCGCTCGGCGGCTGTGATGCGCCGGCCCCGCAAGCGGCCGCTGTGCCCCTGCAAGCCAGGCTGGCGAGTTTGCAAGGCGGTGGTAGCGCGAGCCTGGCCGACTGGAGTGGCAAGATCGTCGTGCTCAACGTCTGGGCGAGTTGGTGCGAACCCTGCCGCTCCGAGATGGCGTCTCTGGAGCGACTGCACCGCAGGCTCGATCCGAAACAAGCCGTCGTGCTCGGACTCAGCGTCGATGCCGACCGCAACCTGGCGCGCGAATACCTGCTGCGCAACGCCATCACTTTCGCCAATTTCAGCGATGGCGATGCGCAGCTATCGCGCACGGCCCTGGGCGTGAACGGCCTGCCTCAAACGCTGATTCTCGATCGCGACGGCAGGGTGCGCGAGCGCATCGTCGGCGCGCGCGACTGGGCCGACGCGCGGCTCGCTCTGCGCCTGGGTTTGCCGCTCAAGGGCGCAGCGGCTGCTTCGGTGGCGGCGCACTAGGAGCCTGTCGGGCCAGGGGCCGGGCTGCTCGACCACGCGGCGCCTCACCAGGGCGCTGCCGCCGCCTCGCATGCCGCGCCTATTGAGCCTTGCCCTTCAGATAGGCCGCTGCGTCGGCGTGACCCTGGGCCGCGGCGCGGGCGATCCAGCGCGCAGCTTCGTCCTCGTCCTGGACCACGCCCGTGCCGGTGAGGAACATGATGCCCAGGCTGTACTGCGCCTCGGCGTGGCCTTGGCGCGCGGCTTCGAAGTACCACTGCGCAGCGAGCCGGTTCGGATCGGCGCCGAGCAGCGGGTCGACAAGGCCGTAGGCATACATATTGCCTAGGTGGAATTGGGCCTCGGCCAAGCCTTGTTTCGCGGCACGCTCGAACCACTGCAATGCCTGCGCATCGCTCTCGCGCACGCCATGGCCGTGATAGTGCAGCAGTCCGAGGCGCAGCTGGGCAAGCGCATTGCCCGAACGTGCCAAGGGCTCGAGCAACCTGATCGCGCTTGGATAGTCCTTGCGCTGCATCGCGGCGATGCCGTCTTGCAGCGGGTCGGCCAGCGCAGCGGACATGAATGCTGAAAGGACAAGCACGGTGACGGACCTGAGGATCGACATGGAGTTGCTCCGGGCGGTGGGCCGCTGCGATGCAATCGCTGTTCCCGGCGCCGCACCGAGTTCAGCAGGGGTTGGCGCTTGAGCCTGGCGGCGCGCCTGCCTCGCCCGCAGGCGAATAGCCTCCAGCGGGCGGCACTCGAGCTTCAGGGCCTGGCCCATTCGCGCCGCAGCAGCGCAGGCGATATCCGGCCCGGCGAGGCAGCACCGGACGCGGCATCTTTGCCTGCGCAGGCCGTCGCCCCCGGCGCCGCTGTCACCGCGCTGCCGGCGCGAAAGTCACTGCGCGCCAAGGGTTTCATGGCGACCCTGGTGATGTTGTCCTACCTGGTCGGATCGATGGCCTATGTGTCGGTCGGACGCAGCCGGATCGACGACAGCATTCAGGCACTGCAGCAAGTCTCAAAGCACGAGAAAGCGCTCGCCCTGGCCGAGGCGTCGGTCAACGGCGTCTGGGTCAATGTGAATCAGACCGGCAACGCTGCCGCTCCCGAAATCCTGATCCCGCCCGAGGTTTGGCAGCCCATGGAGTCGTGCGGCACCCTGCTCGCGGCACTGCAGGAATTCGACCCGGCCTATGCCCTGCTGGAGCGCGCCATCGCGCGCAGCTACACGGATCTGCAGGCCGCGCCTGTGCATCCCAACTGGATCGCCTTGGCCGAGGCGCTGGGCCGCGTGGCGGAAGACCTGGAGATCCGGCGCCGCAACCTGGCCGAGCGGCGCGACGAGCTGACCCTGGCCTACCAGCGCCAATTCGACGCGGTCACCCTGGAATCGCTGCTCTTGTCGCTGGCGGGCATCGCGGGCGTCGGCATCCTGGTCGCCTGGTTCTTTGCGCGGCTCACCGGCGACATCGGCAGGCTCGAATCGCACGCGCGCCAGATCGTGCATGGCAGCCGCGGTGTGGTCTTGCCCGTGAAGCGCGAGGACGAACTCGGCCGCCTGATGCACGCGGTGAACCGGATGGCCGCCGATCTGGACCAGCGCGAGAGACAGATCGAACTCGACGGCGAACGCCACTCGCACCGCGACAAGATGATGGCGCTCGGTGCGCTCGCCGCGGGGCTCGCACACGAAGTCAACAATCCGCTCGCGGTGATCACCGGCGTGGCGCAAGACCTGAGCGCACCGCACGGCAGTGTCGCGGCTGGGCGCGTTGCCGAGGCGGCGCGGTTGATCCTGGCCCAGGCACAGCGTGCTTCGCAGGCGGCGCGCAATCTCGCCGAACTGGCCGCGCCCCAGCCGACCGAGTTCGACTGGGTCGATGTGAATGCGATGCTGGGCCGCGTCGTCCAGCTGATGGGCTATGACAAACGCTATCGGCACATCGTCTTCGAAAGCGATTTGGCGAGCGACGTGCCAGCCGTGCAAGCGCCGGGCGCGGCGGTGCAGCAGGTGCTGATGCAGATGATGTCGCTGGGCTGCGATGCGATGGCCGCCTTGCCGCGCGCGGCAAGGCCGGCGCGGGTGCTGGCGCGGCAAGACGGCGACGCGGTCGAGGTGCGGCTCGAGTTCCCGGTGCGGCTCGACTTCACGCGCGCCGAAGTACAGCGCGCGCTGTTGCTCAGCCGCGCCATGATCGAACCCTTGGGCGGCCGGCTTGCATTCGATCAGGACGAGACGCCATCGCTGCGCATTAAACTGGTCTGGCCTGTCGATCCCGGCAGCGCCTGAACAAGGACAAGTGTCATGCCCGAACTGAATGTGCTGGTCGTCGACGACGAACCGGCCGTCAGGCAGGTGCTCGCCGCGGCCATCGCCAAGGGGGGCTACCCGGTTGAAACGGCGGCTTCCGCGGCGGAGGCGCTCGCCAAGCTCGACAAGGGCGCCTTCAATGTGGTGCTCAGCGACGTTTTCATGCCGATCACCGACGGCATCGAATTGCTCAAGCTGGCGCGCGCCCGCGGCCACTCCGCCACCTTCATCATGGTCACGGCGTTCGCCTCGGTCGACTCGGCCATCGACGCCATCAAGGCCGGTGCCTGGGACTACATCACCAAGCCGGTTCGCAACGAGGAGATCCTGCACCGCCTGGAGCAGATCGACGCGTTGCGCGGCCTGCGCGAGGACAATCGCGCCTTGCGCAGCCTGGTATTGGGCGCCGCGCAGCCGGCCTTCCAGTTCAGCTCGCCGGCGATGCTGGCCACCGAGCGCCTGATCAGCCGTGTCGCGCCCACCGACAGCACGGTGCTGATCAGCGGCGAAAGCGGCACCGGCAAGGGCGTCGCTGCGCGGCGTATCCATGAACTGTCGGCGCGCCGCGACGAGCCCTTCGTGACCGTCAACTGCGGTGCGATTCCCGAGACCCTGATCGAGAGCGAGCTGTTCGGCCACACCAAGGGGGCTTTCACCGGCGCCGAGCGGCTGCGCAAGGGCCTGTTCCTGGAGGCCGACCGCGGCAGCATCTTTCTCGACGAGATCGGCGAGTTGCCCTTGGCGATGCAGACCAAACTGCTGCACGTCATCGAGGCCAAAGAGGTGCGCCCGCTCGGCGCCGAGCAAAGCCGCAAGGTCGATGTGCGCATCATCGCCGCGACCAACCGCGACCTGAGCGCGATGGTGGCGCAGGGGCGCTACCGTGAAGATCTGTTCTTCCGCTTGTCCGTGTTCCAGATCGCCATGCCCGCGCTGCGCGAGCGGCGCACCGACATCCCCGACCTGGTGCGCCACCTGATGGCGCAGCGTGGCATCGCTGCGGCGCAGGGCCAGCCGCTGAGCATCGACCCCGAGGCCGAAGACATGCTGCTCGCCTTCGACTGGCCCGGCAATGTGCGTCAGCTCGAAAACGTCTTGCACCGTGCCGCCATCCTGGCCGACGGGGGCTGTATTCGCGCCGCCGATCTGCCGCCTGAAGTGTCGCGTGTCAGCGCCGGCGCGTCCGCAGAGGTGCCCCAGGAAGGCGGTGAAGGCAGCCTGCGCGATCGGGTGCGGCGCTTCGAGGTTTCGTTGATCCAGCGCGCCATTGAAGAGGCCGGCGGCGACCGCCGCAGCGCCGCCCAGCGCCTGGGAATCGGGCTGTCCAGCTTGTACCGCAAGCTGGAGGAATTCCAGGCCGTCTCGACGCCACCCTAGCGTCTGGCACGGAAATCGCTGGTCTGCACTCCCATGACCGAGGGCATCGCAGGACGCACATTGGCCAGCCGATCGCGCTGGGCAGTGCTGTGCGCGATGCAGGTGATCTGCATCGCAGCGGCCGGCGCTGCTCCGCAGGACGAGTACCTCAGCGGCCGGCAGGCCTATCACCGAGGCGATGTCGCGGCCGCGATGCGCATCCTGCGCGCGCCGGCCGACGCCGGCCATGCCGCCGCGCAAACCCTGCTCGCCTTCATTCTCGAGCAGGCCGACTTTCCCGACGACGCGGCCGGCTTGTATCGCGAGGCGGCCTCGCGCGGTGACGCAGACGCCCATGCCGGCCTGGCCAATCTCTATCTGACCGGGCGCGGCCTTGCCAAAGATGAGAAGCAGGCGCTGCTGCATTTCTCGAAAGCGGCCGAACTCGGCCATGCGATGGCCATCCAGGTGCTGGCCGAGGCCCACCTGAAAGGCCTGATGGGGCTGAGCGCCGGACCTGGCGACAATGGCGGCGCCGTCGTCGCC
>JBAQUQ010000172.1:0-6760 GCA_049297615.1 Burkholderiaceae bacterium | reverse complement strand
GAGCTGCTGCGCCGCCGCGCTGACGCCGAGCCCGGGCGCGCGGGCCGGATGATTTCGCCAGCGGCGGCGCGCAGGGCGGCGCCGCTGGCCTGGCTCACTTCAGCTGGGTGACCAGTTTGCGCATCTCGGCGATCGAGAAGCCGCGCAATGTCTGGGTGCGAATGTTGCCCAGCGCAGCCAGTTTCATGTTCAAGGTCATCACGGCGTCTTCGGGGCCTTCCGCGACGAGCACGATGTCGTAGGCACCGGTCGTCCAGTGCACGCTCTTGACCGTCACGCCGGCGCTCTCGGCCAAAGACTTGAAGGCCTCGAAACGCTCAGGGGAATCTTTGATGGTGCGCGCGCCCTGGTCCGTGAAGTTCGCCAATGTAATGTATGCAGGCATAGCCGTCCTCCTGAATCCCGTGAGGGAGTGAATGCAGCGACGGCCGCTTTGCGACTGCTTCGGAGCCTCGCCAGGCCGCCCTTGGCACAGCTCCGATCCAAACCCGATGAAGCGACGACGATAGCCCCGCACGGCGCAAAGAGCAAGCGCAGCTCGGGGCTGCCCTTTCATTGCGCGGCATCAACGCGCGCCGCGTGCGATCGGCCACCATGACTCGTCAAGCTGGCTTTCCTGGAAGCCCGCACACCGCGCGTTCGCGCACAAGCTGATCGATCTGCGCGCGCCCGGCATCGTGAACGGCCATTCGTCGCACCGCCCGATGCAGATCGAGTTCTATCGCGGTGAGTTGATTCTCTATGGCTGCCTCGCAGCGCTGACGACGGCGCGCATGCTGCCGAGCTGGCCGCTGTGCCGGGACGCTGCGGCCTGAGCCGCCAAGGGGACGTCGATGAATGAAGGATCGGTGGTGCGGCCGGCAGAATCAAAGCAAGTGTTCGGTGCCAGGGCCGGCGGCGCCGCCGGCTTGCCACCAGCCTTGCACAGCCAGCGCGGCGACTGGCACTTCACGGCGCTTTACTCGAACACGGCGCGCGCGCACCAGCTCGGCCGGGTGCGCGACTGGGTCGTTGTCTACGGCGAAGACAAGGAACACGGCGAGCGCCAGTACACCGTCGTCACTGCTGGCGTCGGGCCACTCGCCGGGCGGCGCGTCGTGCGCGGCCGCGAGGCGGAATGCCGGGCCTGGTATTCACGCACCTGAGCCGCACCGCGCACGGACCGGTGCCAAGGCATGCCCTGACCGGGTTGGTCAGGCGCTGAGCCCGATGCCGGCCATGGTGGACCGCAACGCCGGCGGTGAGAACACTTTCCCGCATCGCCCGGTTGATTCGTCTCAAGGATCGCGCAACGCTGCTGTCCTAATCTGTGGCTCTACACGAATTTCAGCATCAGGAGCATCGACATGAAAGCTCGTATCCGCTTCGCTATTCGCTGCGTGCTTGCAGCCTCGCTGCTGGCCTGCACCGCGGCAACTCGGGCCACGCAGGCCGGAGAGACGACCCAGGGCTGGCCTTATGTGTCGGGCGGCGTGTCACACGAGGAGCGCGCTGCGCTGCACGCCCAGGGCAGTGGCTACAGCCTGTGGGTGGTGACTGCCGCCATGAAGTCAGGTGCCTATCTGTCCGACGTGCGCGTGATGGTCCGCGACGCCAAACAACGCGTCGTGTTCGACGGCCGGCTCGACGGACCCTGGTTGTTCATCGATTTGCCGCTCGGGCGCTATGAAGTCGAGGCTGCGTTCAGCGGCCAGGCGCGCCAGCGCGTCACGACGATCCACCGCGGTGACCACCATCAAGCGTTGTTCTACTTCGATACGGGCGACCACTGACTCGCATTGCCATGAAACTGCCCTTGCAAGTGAGCTTTCGCGACATGGCTGCGCTGCCCTCGCTGGACGGCGAGATCCGGCGCCGCGCGGCCAAGCTCGAGCGCTTCGTCCCCGACCTGATCAGTTGCCATGTGGTGATCGATGCGAGCGCCAATCGGCACCGCCAGGGCCACGTCTATGCCGTCAAGGTCGACGTGCGCGTGCCGGGCGAAGAACTCTTCGCCGGCGAGCGCCAGGCGCATGAGGAGATCGCGATCGCCCTGCGTGAGGCCTTCGACGCGATGACGCGGCGTCTGGAGGACTATGCGCGCCGGCGCCGCGGGCAGGTCAAGCAGCATGCGCCGAAACAGCGCGCCCCGGCTGCGGCCGGTGGTGCCGCGCCGGGTGACACCGATCAAGATCCGACGAGCTGAGATGGCTGGCCGAGCCGCGCTGCGCTCTCGCCCAGCGCTGCGGCGGGTGCGTCGTGCACTGCGACGCTGCTGACGCTTGTGCAGGGCAGGCGCGTTGCAGCGTTGTCCCCGCCAAGCGCGCCGGCGCGGCCGGCCCATGTGTGCCGGCATTCACGCCGCGCCTCGCGCTGGGATTCAGATTCGAGCGGCGCGCTTCCATACCCAGGCGTCGGGAGACGCCATGCCATGAATTGCCCCTGTCGCACTGATCGCGCTGGACGCGCTGTTGCCGTTCGCGTCACGCCTGGCCCGAGCGCAAACGCTTGGCTGTGCTCATTGTCGCAACACCTGCCGCGCCTGATCTGCGTCGCCGACTCCGACGCAGTACGGAGTGCCGGACCGGCCGCGGGTGCCAAGGTGCCAAACGTCGTGGTCAACGGGACGACAGTTCCGCTCGACCCGCGCCGCCGCAAGCCTTGCGCCTGCGCGCTGCGCAGCGTGCCTTCGGCCAGCGACACGACACACTGCGATCGGCCGGCGCGGCGGCTAGCCTTTCATGTGTCGATCAGGCGCGCCAGCACCGCGCCGCGCGCGAAAGTCTGGCCCACCGGCACGACGATGTCTTCGACCACGCCGTCGCGCGGCGCGGTCACGTCGACGTGGGCGTGCACGAGGCTGGCACGCGCCAGCGTCTGCCCGCAGTGCACGTAATCGCCCTCTGCGGCGAGCCACTCTTCGAGCATCGCGTCGGGGCCCGCCTCGAGGGATTCGTACAGGGCAGGGTCGAGAACCACGTCCTTCATCGCGCCAACCTTTCCTTGCTGTCAAGATTCGCGAGCATTGTCAAGCATGTGCCGCTGTGCAGCCCGCCCGTTTGACCTGGCGCAATGCCGCGCGGCTCGAGCGTGGTGCAAGCAGTTTGGGCAGTCCCGAAGATCAGTGGCGATGTCGCTCACGATACTGAGCGAATCGGCGGCGCTGCGGTTTGATGATGCTCAACCGGCGGCGTTGCGGCGTCGCTATCCTGTCAGTTGTTGACGACTCGATGCAGTCGAGCACCGTGGCATCGGACCATGAATGATTCGTGGGAGCACTTCGAACATGGGGCGGACGTCGGGGTGCGCGGCATCGCCAGCAGCAAGGCGGGTGCGTTCGAGCAGGCGGCGCTGGCGCTGACGGCGGTGATCGCCGACCCCGCCGGCGTTCAGCCGCGCGAACGGATCGGCATCGCCTGCGAGGCGGCCGGCGACGAAATGATGCTGGTCGCCTGGCTGAACGCGTTGCTCTACGAGATGGCGGTGCGGCGCATGCTGTTCGGCCGCTTCCAGGTGACGATCGACGGGCGGCAGCTGCGCGCCACGGTTCATGGCGAGCCCGTCAGCGTGCAACGCCATCGCCCGGCGGTTGAAGTCAAGGGAGCGACGTTCACGGCGCTGCGCGTGGCGCGCGATGCCGATGGCCGGTGGACGGCGCAGACCGTGGTGGATGTGTGATGGACGTGTGATGGGCGTGTGATGGGCGTGTGATGGACCCGAAGCGACTCAACGAACGCGGCCCCTGCCATTGGGAGCTTCCCGCCAGCGGCGCGATGCGCGTGCCCGTCGCGGTCTTCGCCAGCCAGGCGCTGCTGCGCGCGATGGACGACAAGTGCTTCGAGCAGGCGATCAACGTCGCGTCGCTGCCCGGCATCGTCGGCGCCTCGTGCATCATGCCCGACGCCCACTGGGGCTACGGCTTTCCGATCGGCGGCGTCGCCGCGTTCGATGCCGACGCCGGCGGCGTGGTGTCGGCGGGCGGCGTCGGCTTCGACGTGTCGTGCGGCGTGCGTTGCCTGCACACGGGGTTGCGCCGCGACTCTGTTCTCGCCGTGCAGGCGCGTCTGGCCGATGCGCTGTTCAAGCACATTCCCGCGGGCCTGGGCAGCACCGGCGCGATCCGGCTGAATGCGCAGGAGATGCACGACATGTTGACCGGCGGCGCGAAATGGGCGGTCGCGCGCGGCTGGGGCAGCGAGGCCGACCTGGAGCGCATCGAAGAGCGTGGCCAGATGCTGCACGCCAAGCCGGGCTCGGTATCCGAACAGGCGAAGAAACGCCAACGCGATCAGCTGGGCACGCTGGGCAGCGGCAACCATTACCTCGAAGTGCAGGAGGTCACGCAGGTCTTCGACGCCGCGATCGCGCAGGCCTTCGGATTGACGCTCGGCGACGTCGTCGTGATGATCCATTGCGGCTCGCGCGGCCTGGGGCACCAGATCGGCACCGATTACTTGAGCCGCATGGTCGAGGAAGCGCCGCGTCACGGCCTGACGCTTCCCGACCGCGAACTCGCCTGCGCGCCGATCCGCTGCGAGCTCGGCCAGGAGTACCTCGGCGCGATGCGCGCGGCGATCAACTGCGCGCTGGCCAATCGCCAGATCCTCACCCACCTGGTGCGCGAGGTGTTCGCTCAACTGTTGCCCGCAGCGAAGCTGGCGCTGCTGTACGACGTGTCGCACAACACCTGCAAGGTCGAGGCGCACCTTGTCGACGGCCGCAAGCGCGAGCTCTACGTGCACCGCAAGGGCGCGACGCGCGCCTTCGGCCCCGGCCACGCGGACCTGCCGATGGCCCTGAGCCTCGCCGGCCAGCCGGTGCTGATCGGCGGCTCGATGGGCACGGGTTCGTATGTGCTCGCGGGCACGCAATCGTCCGAAGCGCTCGCGTTCTCGTCGGCGTGTCACGGCGCGGGCCGCGCGATGAGCCGCCAGCAGGCGAAGAAGACCTGGCACGGCCGCCAGGTGGTGGACGAACTCGCCGGCCGCGGCATCCTGATCCGCAGCCCCTCGCAGCAGGGCATCGCCGAAGAGGCGCCGGGTGCGTACAAGGACGTGACCGAGGTCGTCGACGCGGCGCAAGCGGCGGGCCTGGCGCGCACGGTTGCGCGAGTCGAGCCCCTGATCTGCGTGAAGGGCTGACGAGGGAGGGTGCGATGGGCCGAAGCGACAGCGTGACCTTGATGCTCGCCGGCGACGTGATGACGGGCCGCGGCATCGACCAGGTGCTGCGCCGGCCCAGCGCGCCGGGCCTGTTCGAGAGCCATGTGCGCGACGCACGCAGTTATGTTCACCTGGCCGAACGCGTCAACGGGCCGATTCGCGCTCCCGTGGTGCCGAGCTACATCTGGGGCGACGCGCTCGCCGAGATCGAATGCGCCGCACCGCAACTTCGCATCGTCAACCTCGAAACCGCCGTCACGACGTCGAACGACGCCTGGCCGGCCAAGGGCATCCACTACCGCATGCACCCGGCGAACGTCGATTGCCTGAGCGCGGCACGCATCGACTGCTGCGTGCTGGCCAACAACCATGTGCTCGACTGGGGGCGAGACGGCCTGCTCGAGACGCTGCGCAGCTTGCACAAGGCGGGGCTGCAAACGGCAGGCGCCGGCGTCGATGGCGATGCCGCCTGGACCCCTGCGGTTCTGCCGCTGCCCGACACGGGCCGCGTGTTGGTGTTCGGCTTCGCTGCCGAAAGCAGCGGCGTCCCTGCGGGTTGGTCAGCCGGCCCGCGACGCTGCGGTGTCGCCTTGTTGCCCGACTTGTCGGACGAGACGGCGCGCACCCTCGCCGGCGACGTGGCGCGCCGGCGCAACACGGGCGACTGCGTCGTGATCTCGATCCACTGGGGCGGCAACTGGGGCCGCGTGGTACCGCCCGCACACCGCGAGTTCGCGCACAAGCTGATCGATCTCGGCGCCGCCGATGTCGTGCACGGCCACTCGTCGCATCACCCGATGTGCGCCGAGGTCTATCGCGGCAAGCTGATCCTCTACGGCTGCGGCGATCTGATCAACGACTACGAAGGGATCGGCGAGCGCGCCGACCTGCGCAGCGACGTCGGCTGCCTGTACTTCGCGACGCTCGCCTTGCGCAGCGGCAAGTTGGAGCGCCTGGACATCGTTCCGCTGCAACTGAAGCGGTTTCGTCTGGGCGCCGCCGACGCGGCGGCGCGCAGCTATCTCGAGCGCATCTTCAACGTCGACGGCTGCCGCCTCGGCGCCCTGACGACGACGCGCATGCTGCCGAGTTGGCCGCTCCACTGGGATACTGTGGCGTGAGCCGCGAGGGGGATCTTCGATGAATGGCAGATCGCTTGTGATGACGCCAGACCCGCAGCCCCCGGCCGCTGGCCAAGTCACCGGCAGCCCAGCCCGGGCATCGGCCCCGCCCGGCGACAACGCCGGAATCGCCCAATCGCTGCGCGAGATGGCCGTGCTGCTCGACGCGCAGAACGGCAACCCGTACCGTGCGGCGGCGTACCGCAAGGCGGCAGACACCGTGGCGCAGCTCAAACTCAGCGTGCGCGACATCTTCGATGAACAAGGCGTGGCGGGCCTGGACGCGCTGCCCGCAATCGGGCCGCGCATCGCCGCGGCAATCGCCGAAATCCTGATCACCGGCCGCTGGGGCCAGCTCCAGCATCTGCGCGGTGAGGCCGACCCCGGCGCGCTGTTTCGCACCATTCCCGGCGTCGGCGCCGAGACTGCGCATCGCCTGCATGAAGCGCTGGGCGTCGAGACGCTCGAGGCGCTCGAGCTGGCGGCGCACGACGGCCG
>JBAQUQ010000171.1:0-18380 GCA_049297615.1 Burkholderiaceae bacterium | reverse complement strand
CCTCTACGCTTGTGGGCCACGAAGGTGTTGACGCGGATACACCTCGCGGACCGCGGTGCTCGTCCGCGAGCGTGGGCCCGAGAACGGGGGCACCACCACCGCCCTGCCGCCACGGTGCCAGGCTGCTGACCTAACGCGAACGGCGGCGTGGGGCCAATCCCAGACCACCGTTCTTATGCGATCGAACGCATTCGTATAAAAGGGCCATCACAGCGGCGTGTCGCCTGCCGGTCACGGGCCCCATGCCGGGTCGCGCAAGCGGGCGCTTTGCACCGCGCGCCGCACGCGCTCCTTGATCTTCACGCCGTCTTTTTCCGGCAGCGCGCGCGGCGCTTCGTCGGCAGCGATTCGCACGCGCGCGAACAGGGTTCGGTCGCAGCTCGCGAGCAAGCCGGCGAGTTCGCGCAGGCCGGTTTCGTCCTGGATATCGAGCAGGCGTTCGATGCCGCAGCCGCGCGCGACCGTGAGCAGGTCGACCGCGCTTTGGGTGTGGCTCGCTTGGCTGCCGGTCTCGCCGTAGAGTCCGTTGTCGAACACGACGACGGCCAGGTTGGCTGGGCGCTGCACGCCGATCGTGGCCAGGCTGCCCAAGCCCATCAGCATCTCGCCGTCGCCGGTGATGACGGCCACGCGCAGCTCGGGCTGCGCGAGCGCCAGGCCCAGGCCGATCATCGCCGCGCCGCCCATCGCGCCCCAGAGATAGAAATTGCGCTCGTCGTCGCCGGCGGCAAAGGCGTCCCAGGTGCACGAGCCCAGGCCCGGGACGACGAACAGATGGCCCGGCCGGTTCGCGAGCAGGGTGGCCATCGCGGCGCGGCGCTCCAGCGTCATGACGCTTCCCCCACCCATAACTTGCGGCCGATCAACCGCTGCGCCAGCAGCACGGCGGCGCTGCGTTCTTCAATGAAGGCCAGGCGGATTGCGTTGCGCACCACGGGTTGCAGCTGCTCGGCTTGTTCGACCCTTGCCACGTGCGTGTCGCAAAGTTGCAGCACCGGCTCGACGATCCCGCCCATGGGCACCTGCCAGGGATTGAACTCTTCCCATTCGCCGCGCATCGTCACCAGCATCAGCATCGGAAATTTGCAGGAGCGAATCAGCGAGAGCATGTTGATGCAATTTCCGACTCCGCTGGACTGCATCAACAGGGCGCAGCGCTGGCCGCCGAGCCACGCGCCCGCGGCCAGGGCAACACCTTCTTCCTCGGTGCTCAGTACC
This sequence comes from Burkholderiaceae bacterium, assembly GCA_049297615.1. Lineage (GTDB taxonomy): Bacteria > Pseudomonadota > Gammaproteobacteria > Burkholderiales > Burkholderiaceae_C > JAEMQF01. The sequence goes on along the minus strand of JBAQUQ010000171.1, from coordinate 17,162 downwards.
ACGTCGCGGATGTCGGGGTCGGCGCGGCAGCGCGCGATCAGGCGCGCATGGCCGGCGTCTGGAACATAGCCGACCTGGCGCACCTGGGCGCCCTTGAGCTGGTCGAACAACTCGTCCGGCCAGGCAGGCAGTTCGGCGATGGGTGGCGCGGTCAACGCAGGCTCCGCATCAGACCCGCGCCAGCGTGATCGCGTCTTCGGGGCAGGCTTGCACGCACAGACCACAGGCCTCGCACGCGCCCGGGTTGACCAGGAGCGCCTGCTGCCAGCGGTGCGCCATTCCCTTGAGCCGGGCGCGCAAGCTCAAGCCCGCGCGTTGCTCTGGCGCGAGCGTCGTCACCGCAAACACCGCCACCGGACAGACGCGCACGCATTGCCCCTTGCCTTCGCAGCGCGAGCGGTCGATCACCGGGATGAATTCGCCGGCCTTGTGTTTGCACTTTGGGTCCTCTGGCATTCAAGTCCCGGAGATAAAGCGCTGCAGGGCCAGCGTCACGCCAAACCCCAGCAGGGCCAGGCCGGCCAGCGCCGCCGGGCCGATGGCGGCGATCAGCATCGCGTCGAGCAGGGAAATGCCGGCGATCAGGCTGACCACGGCGCGTGGAATATCGCCCTTGGCGCGTCGGCGCAGCAGCCACAACGCCACCCCCATCCAGAGGCAAAACAGCAACCAGAAGATCAAGACGCCGGTGTGCACGGTCGTGAGCCAGGCGCCGTAAGCCACCGGTGCTGCGAGAAAAATCAAGGGCCAAAGGTTTTCCACCTTGCCCAGGTTCTCTTGCTTGGCCACATAGGTCAGGCCGATCAGGTAGCACAACATCAACACGGCCGCGATCCACAGCGCCACGCTCGGTGTGGCCGTGACGCACAGCCCCGCGCCGACGAGCACGAGCACGCGGCACAGCCCCATCACGACCGGGCTGAAGCGATTTTTCTTGTGGTTCCAGTCGTAAAACGTGATCGTCGCGGCCAGCGCCAGTCCGGCCAGCGCCGGCGCGGCGCCGACGCGCGGCTCAAAGCCGAAGCCGACCCAGGCGAGCAGGGCGATCGCCGCCGCCAGCATCGCGTAGCCGTAGCGAAACACTTGTTCGACGCTGACCGCGCCGCTCGGAATCGGGCGCTCGGGGCGTGTCGTGGCGTCGAACTTCGCGTCGAAGGCGTCGTTCAGGAACATGCCGCCCACGTAGAACAGCGAGAACGCAAGCAGCATCACCGCAAAGCCGGTGCCGAACCCGGCCCAGCCGACGCCGGCCAGCACGGCGCCGGCCAGCGTATTCGTCCAGACCGTGGGCAGGTTGGAAACGCGGCCGAGCTGGAGCGCCGTTCGTAGTTTCATGGCAGCTTCTGACAAAGCCGATCCTTGACCCAATTCAATTCGCGCGCGATCGCTGCCCCCAGGCCGGCTTCGCGATACGCAGGCGGCAAGACGTCCCAGGTATAGGTTTCCACCTCGAGGTGGGCGCTGATCGGTTCGGCGCGGTGCAGCTCGAGGATCTCGGCGAGGAAAGCCTGCGTGGTGCCGAAGTGCTGCATCTGCTCAAGGAAGACCGGCACGTGAAAGTGCACGCGCCACTCGGCGCCGAGCCCGACGCCGCTTTGCACGCTCGCCGCAAGCGCCTGCGGCAGATCAACGAAGCGGCGCAGCTCGCAGATCCCACCCTTGTCCGCCTTCTCGCGTTGCACCACCTGGTGCAGGTACACCGGCTCGGCAAACGCAGCGAGGTGGCGCGCGCTGGCCGCGTCGAAAGCCGCGATGCGCAGCGCCGAACTCAATTGCAGCTTGGCGATCAGGATGCCGTGGGCGCGCAGCTGGGCAATGCTCGCTGCGGCGTCTTCGAACTCGACCGCCGCGTGGCAGACGTCGTAGCACACGCCGATGTGGCGGTGCAGCGCGGCTTCAGCGGCGCCGGCGGACACGCCGGCAAGGCTCGCCAGACGCGCGACTGCGGCGTGGCTGAACAGCCTGTCCTTGAAGAACTCGACGCTCTGGGCAATCGTTTCGAGATAGCAATGAGGTTCGGGCTCGAGCGCCAGGGCGATCGTCCGGCCGGTGCGAGCCGCGATGCCCAGCAGGTGCGCGACATGCGCAATCAGGTGCTCGGTGATCGCGTCCAGGCGCCCGGCCGCCCAGGGCTGGAAGGTACAAGGCACCGTGCTCACGCTGCCGCCCTGGCCGGCGGGCAGCAACTCGCTCAGGATGTCGGCCAGGCCGTTCGAGTAGTCCAGGCGTTGCGATTCGCTCCAGTCGGGCCGGTAGGCGTCTTCCTTGACGGCGCGGCCGTGGAACGGGCCATAGGGAAAGCCGTTCAGCGTGAAGACGTAATAGCCGCCCGAGGCGAGCAGTTGCTTCAACTCAGCCAGCCGCGCCGGATCGCGCAGCGCCTGCGCCGCGGCATGACCCAGGCGCAGGCCCACGCCGAAAGCCTGGTCGGGCGCGACGCGCGCCTTGATGTCGGGCAGGTGCTGCGCCAGGCTGCGCATCACCTCGTCGAGCAGCTCGCCCGCGTGGATATTGGTGCAGTAGGTCAGATGCCCGAGGTCGCGGCGTTTGCCGCCTTGCAGCCCAGGCCCGGCCTGCGGGCCCGCCGCGAGATGCATCAGCGCGGCTCCGCGAGACGCATCAGCCCGGCTCCGCCCGGTGGCGCAGCCACTGCAGGGCTTGGCGCATGCGCTCGGCGTCGATTTGATTCACCTCGACGCCCACGCCGATATCGGCGAGCAGGGTCACGCACAACTCGCCGCCCAAGTGCTCCTGGAAATCGCGCAGCCCCTCGAGGATGACCGGCTCGCCGCTCGGGCCCGTCTTGGCCAGCGCCGGATGCCACAGGTTGAAGCCGAGGAACTCGAGCAGGGCGCAAATGCGCGTCTCTTGGCCGGGTGCGAGCAGGCCGCTCAGGACCGAATAACGCGCGTCCAGCGCCATGCCGATCGCCACCGCTTCGCCGTGGCGCACATGGTGGCGCGTCAGGCTTTCCAGCTTGTGCGCCGACCAATGCCCGTAGTCCAGCGGTCGCACGCTGCCGGTCTCGAACGGGTCTCCGCCCTGGCCGATCTGCTTCATGTGCAGCTCGGCGCAGCGCCGGATCATGTGGGCCATCGCGTCGCGTTGAAACGTGGCCAGGTCGTCCTGGTGGCGTTCGATCCAGCCGAATAATTCGGCGTCGCGAATCAGCGCCACTTTCACCGCCTCGGCCATGCCGGCGATCTTGTCGCGCTCGGGCAGGCTCATCACGAAGCGATGGTCGTTGAGCACGGCAAAGGGCGGCGCGAAGGTGCCGACGAAGTTCTTCACGCCGCGCAGGTTCACGCCGTTCTTCACGCCCACGCCGGAATCGTTCTGCGCGAGCACGGTCGTGGGGACGCGAATGTGGCGCACGCCGCGGTGCGTCGTCGTGGCGATCAGACCCACGGCGTCGAGCACGGCGCCGCCGCCCACCGCAATGACGAAGGAATGCCGGTCGATGTGCAGATCGAACAGGGTCTGCTGAAAGCTCTCGACGAAGTGCAGCTCGGACTTGACCTTTTCGCCGCCGGGCACCGCCACCGGCGCGCAGGCGAGTTCGATCGCGTCGCTGTGCGCGCGGGCGTAGTTCTCGATCGATTCGAGCAGCCGGGTTCGGCCCGGGCCCGTGCCGATCAGGCCGTCGTCGACGAAGAACACGACGCGATGGCGCTTCGCCGGCTCGAAGCGGCACAGCACGTCGCGCAGTGCCGTGTTCTCGGGGTCGAAAACGCCTTCCGTGAACACCACGGGGAACTCATAGGGAACCGAAAAGCGCTGCCAGTGCGTGGCAGTTCGGGGAATCGCCTCAGGGTTTTGGGCTCGGGCTTGCGCGGCCATCTCTGCGTTCCTCGGCTGGGTCATTCGATGATCAGTTTGCTCATCGAGCGCCGCCCTTCGCCTTCAGCGACGACGGGTTCACGGCCCCCGCGCAGGATCGAATTGCCCTCGAACACCGCACGTTGGTCGATCGCCACCGGATTCAGCCAGTCTGCTTCCTTCATTTGGCCGCTCTGCCCGTAGGCGCTCAATGCATTTTGATAGCACGCCAGGTGTACCTGATCCTGCGCGATGCCTTGCTGGAGCGCGAGCTTCGCCGTTTTCGCCACGCCCAGGGGTTCGGAGATACCCCAATCGCAGGCCGAATCGACGATGATTTGTTTCGCGCCGTACTGGCGCAGGATTTCCACCATGCGCGCATTGCCCATCTTCGTGCTGGGGTAGATCGAGAACGCCGCCCAATAACCGCGCTCCAGGGTTTCGCGCACCGTCTCTTCGTTGTTGTGATCGACGACCACTTTGGACGGGTCCATGCCGTGTTCGTCGCACACGTCCATGGAGCGCGTCGTGCCGCGTTTCTTGTCGCGGTGCGGCGTGTGGATCATCACCGGCAGGTCGAGTTTCTTCGCGAGTTCGAGCTGAAGCCGGTAGTACTTGTCTTCGAGCGCCGACTGCTCGTCGTAGCCGATCTCGCCGATCGCCACCACGCCTTCCTTGAGTGCGAAGCGCGGGATCAGCTCCATCACGCCTTCGGCCAATTCCTCGTTGTTCGCTTCCTTGGAATTCAGGCCGATGGTGCAGTAGTGGCGAATGCCGAACTGGCTGGCGCGAAAGCGCTCGAAGCCGACGATGGAGGACAGGTAGTCGAGGTAGGAACCGACATTGGTGCGCGGCTGGCCGATCCAGAACGCCGGCTCGATGACGGCGACGATTCCCGACGCGGCCATCGCCTCGTAGTCGTCGGTGGTGCGCGAAATCATGTGGGCGTGAGGGTCGATGAGCATCATGATGTGCATCCGAAGCGTTGGGGGTGTCAGGCGGCTTGCAGTGTCGCCCAGCTGAGCTGGCCGCGCGAAATCTGTTCTTTCAATGCCGGCAGGGTGTCGAGCAAGCGCGCTGCAGCAGGGTCGGGACACGCAGCCAGGGCGAGCGCGGCGCCACGCTGTTCGGAGGCGTCTGCGCTGGCCAGGGCACGCGCCAGATCGTCGAGCATCGAGCCCTGGGCGAACGGGCCGACGCAGCGCCAGATCTCGAACGGCACGCGCCGCCCGGCGGCCAGGCGTTCATGCGCGAAGTCGCACAACATGCGCGCCAACTCGGCATTGGCGCGCTCGTCAAGGCCTGCAACGGCGCCCAGGGCGCTGCCGATGAACAGCGCCTTGAGCACCATGTGGTTCCAGCGGTGCGGGTCGAAATGGAGTTTGGGGTAAGGGCTGTGATGGATGATGGCCTCGAAAACACCCCGCATATTGCTGCGCAGGCCCTCGCCCACCTGGTCGAGCAGGGCTTCGGGGCCGGCGTAAAGCGGCAGGCCGCGGTACAGCGCAGTCAACTCGGCGACGTCGGCGCTGGCGCAGAGCGAGCGGAATCGTTGCGCGAAGTCTTTGGACGTACGCGACACCTGGCACAGCAGCAACACGCGTCCTGCATCGGCGACGCTCCAGCCGCGCGGCTCCCAGCCCGACATGGCCCGCTCAGCGGCGGCCAGGTCGGCATCGTTCAGGGTGAATTCACCGGCGCCGAGGCGGCGCGGAACCATGCCCAAGGCGATGTGCAGGGCTGCGTCGGAGGTGTCGCCCGCGAGGATTTCGATCTGCTCCTCGAGCCAGGCGCAGCGCGGCGCATCGAGCCTGCCGAACAGCCAGGCATGCAACAGTCTCGCCGCTGATTCGCTCATCATTGTCTCCAGCGACTGCTATTCTAGGTTCATGCATCCGACCCTCGTGATTCTGGCCGTGGGTTTGTCGCCGGCCCTGCTGGGCGTGCACACGCCGAACTTGCAGCGCCTGGTGGCGCGCGGCGGCATGCGCGCGCTGAACAGCGTGACGCCGGCACTCACCTGCAGCGTGCAGTCGACCCTGCTCACCGGGCTCATGCCCAGCAGCCACGGCATCGTCGCCAACGGTTGGTATTTCAGGGATTTGGCCGAAGTGTGGTTGTGGCGCCAGTCGAACCGTCTCGTCGCCGGCGAAATGATCTGGGACGCCGCGCGCAAGCTCGATGCGAGCTTCACCTGCGCGCAAATGTTCTGGTGGTACAACATGTATTCGAGCGCCCACTGGAGCGCCACGCCGAGGCCGATGTATCCGGCCGACGGCCGAAAAATCCCCGACCACTACGCCCACCCGCAGACACTGCACGACGAGCTCGACGCCAAGCTCGGCCCCTTCCCGCTGTTCAAGTTCTGGGGCCCGCTCACTGACATTTCGTCGAGCGACTGGATCGCGCGCGCCACCCTGCACGTGATGCAAACGCGCAACCCGTCGCTGACCCTCACCTACCTGCCCCATCTCGACTACAACCTGCAGCGCTTCGGCCCGGACCTGGCGCATCCGCGGATTGCGCAAGACCTGGGCGAGATCGACGCGGTCTGCGCCACCCTGATCGATGCGGCAACGGCGAGCGGCCGCAACGTCATCGTCGTCTCGGAATACGGCATCACGCCCGTGGTCGAGGCCGTGCACATCAATCGGCTGCTGCGCGAAAAGGGCTTGCTCGCGGTGCGCGCGGAAGAATTCGGCCGCGAGATTCTGGACGCCGGCGCCAGCATCGCATTCGCCGTCGCCGACCACCAGATCGCCCATGTCTACGTCAATGACCGCGGCCGCATCGGCGAGGTGCGTGCGTACTTGGAAAAGCTCGACGGCGTCGAAACCGTTCTCGACGCCTCAGGCCAGGCCGCGCTGGGCCTGAACCACGAACGCAGCGGCGAGCTGGTCGCCATATCCAAAGCCGACCGATGGTTCAGTTACTACTACTGGCTCGACGATTCGCTCGCGCCCGACTTTGCGCGAACCGTGGACATCCACCGCAAGCCGGGTTACGACCCGGTCGAGCTGTTCATCGACCCTGCCATCCGCTTCCCCCTGCTCGCCACAGGCTGGCGCCTGGCCAAGCGCAAGCTGGGCCTGCGCCAGTTGCTCGACGTGATCTCGCTGAAAGACACGCGCCTGGTAAAGGGCTCGCACGGCCGCTTGACCGACGATCCGCAGCACGGCCCCCTGGTGATCAGCTCGCGAGCCGATTGCCTGCCTGCGGGCGCGGTCGAGGCGACGGCGTTCAAGCAACTCGTCCTGGACCACCTGGCCCTCGGGCGTGCCGCTTGAGCTTTACTGCGTTGTCACTCCGGCGTCCTTGACCAGCTTGACCCAGAACTTGGCGTCTTCGGTGAGGAAGGCGGCGAAGTGTTCGGGCGACAGCGAGGGCGACACCTCGGTCCCTTCGCGCGCCAGGGCGGCCTTCACCGACTCTTGTTGCAGGGCGAACGCCGCCGCGTCGAAGAGCTTCCTGACGATCGCCGGCGGCGTGCCGGCGGGGACGAAGAAGCCGTACCAGAAGGCGATAGCAAACTCCGGCAGGCCGGCCTCGGCCATGCCGGGCAGGTCAGGCACGAGCGCGGTCCGATCCCGTGTACTCACCGCCAGGCCCTTGAGCCGGCCGGCCTGGACCATGGGCAGGACCGAGGGCGGTGTGCCGAAGGTCAGATGCGTGTCGCCGGCAATCACCGACTGGATCGCCGGCGCTCCGCCTTTGAACGGGATATGCACCATCTGCACACCCGCCACCTGGCTGAACAGCGCCGCGCCCAGATGCGGCGCCGAACCATTGCCCGAACTGGCGTAGTTCAAAGCGCCCGGCGCCTGCTTGGCCTTGGCGATCAAATCGGCGACCGAGTTGATGCCACTGCCCGGATGCGCCGCAATCACGAGCGGCGAGCTGGTGAGCTTGGCCACAGGCGCGAGGTCGCGCGCCGAGTAGGCGAGCTTGGGGTTGAGCGCGGGGTTGACCGAGATACTGCTCGGGCTGGCGATCAGAATCGTGTAGCCGTCGGGCGCCGACTTGGCCACGCTGTCGGCGGCCAGGCTGGAACCCGCGCCCGCGCGGTTTTCGATGATGATCGTCTGCCCCAGGGTGCGCGCCAGAGGTTCCATCAGGGTGCGTGCGACGAAGTCGGCCGCGCCGCCGGGAGCGAAGCCGACAATCACCTTGATCGGCTTGTTGGGGTAGGGCGCGCCCTGGGCCGCCGCGCTCGTGCACAGGCCGGCGCTGGCGAGCGCACAAAGGATGGAAACAACGCGCATGGTTCGAAGCCTCAGGGTGAATGCTGGCGCTGGCTGCGGCGCGCCACTACGCGGCAAAGCCCGCCAGGACGATTTTGCCCACATGCGAGTTGCTCTCCATGTGAGCCTTGGCAGCGGCCAATTCCGCGAACGGAAACACCCGGTCGATGACAGGCTTGATTCGGCCCGAGGCGATCAAGGGCAAGACGTCGGCCGTGAAGCCGGGAACGGCCTGGGCGCGCTGCTGCGGCGTGCGCAGTTTGTTGGACACGCCGAACAGCGTGAGGCGCTTGGCGTGCAGGGCCTCGATGTCCATCTCGCCGTTCAACACGCCGTCGACATAACCCACGGTCGCGAAGCGCCCTTCGAACGCCATGCAGCGCACGCATTCGGCGAACACCGAACCGCCCACCGCATTCACCACCAGGTTCACGCCCTGGCCCTGGGTGGCCTGCAAGACCGCAGCGTGAAAATCGGCGCTGCGCGTGCACACGCCGTGGTCCAGGCCGAGCGTCGCGAGGCGTTCGAGTTTGGCCGCCGAGCCCGATGTGCCGATGACCTTTGCGCCCAGGGCCTTGGCGGTCTGCATGGCTGCGACGCCGACTCCCGAAGACACCCCCGCAACCAGCATCCAATCCTCGCGTTGCAGCCGACCCTGCATGACGAGCATGTCGTAGACGACGAGGAAGGTCAGCGCAATGCTCGCCGCTTCGACCCACGTCAAACCCAGCGGCACGGCCATCGCCTCGCGCACATCGAGCAATGCGTATTCGGCAAACGCACCGGGGCAGCGCCCCATCACCCGATCGCCGGCCTGGAAGCGGGTCACGCCGCTGCCGCACTTCAAGACCACGCCCGCTGCCTCCATGCCGACGGGCTTGGCAGGGCCGGCCTTGCCAAGGCCGTGGCCGGCAATGAATTCGCCGCGGTTCAGGCCCGCGGCGCGCACTTGCACCAGCACCTGTTGCGGCCCCGGTTCGGGCTGCGCGATATCGCGCAACTCGAGCGTCGATTGGCCGTCGCCGAATTGCATGGCATACGATTTCATGGAAGGCCTTCCCTGCTTGCCTGGTTCGCGCCGGGCAACGCATCGCTTGACGAAGCCAACGGGCTTCTAACCGAGGACTGCATTCTTTCATGAAGGCGCAGTCATGGCCGTGAACAGCACAGCCGCCCAGCTGCCGTGACAGCACTCGATGCGCATCAAGGCTTGCATACTTTCCAATACATGATCCATGTATGATGCTGCAGAACCCGAACGGCTCTGGAGAAGATGCATGAAAGCAGTTGTCGCGCAGCGTGGACAGGTCACCATTCCCAAGGCTTTGCGCGACAAGCTCGGGATTCGTCAGGGAACGACGCTGGAATTCGTCGCGAGCAACGGCTCACTGATTGCGCGCAAGGCCGAAACGGACCCTGTGGCCAGCGTGTTCGGCTGCCTTCGCGAACGCATGGACACCGACAAGTTCGTCCGCAAGATTCGGGGCGCCGCGGACACATGATCACGGCCGTCGACACCAGCGTGCTGATCGACGTATTCGGCGCCGACGCGCGCTTCGGCGCGGCATCGGCGAATGCCCTGCGCCTGTGCCTGAACGAGGGTGCCGTCGTCGCCAACGAAGTGGTTTGGAGCGAAACACGCGCCGCGTTCGGCGCGGACGATCAATTCCTTCAGGCCATGCAGGCGGCGGGGATAGTCTTCGCCGCGACATCGCAAAGAGCGGCGACGCTGGCCGGCCTCACCTGGCAGAAATATCGCGCTTCAGGTGGGCCGCGCCTGCGCGTGATCGCAGATTTTCTGATCGGCTCGCACGCGGCCGCGCAATGCGACCGGCTGCTCACGCGTGACCGAGGCTACTACCGCAAATACTTCGCTCGGCTCGCCCTCGTCGATCCATCGGTTTGATTGCTCGCCAGGGCAGCCATCACAGCGCCCACAGTCGCCGCGCCCGAACCGTCCTGCCCGCGCCGGCCGCGCTGCGTACTTGCGAACGCTGCCGCCGAAGTAGCAAGCATCGCCTTGACCGCGGCATCTCGCCAGCAAATACGGGTAATACTTTGCCATGGCAGTTCTTGCCATTACATGCCATTTGTGGCACTGTTGCTGCAAAGGAGTTACCCCATGCAAAGCATGAACATTTCTCTGCCGGACCCGTTGAAGCGATTCGTGGATGGACAGGTCGCCCAAGGTCGCTACAGCAGCGCCAGCGAATATGTGCGCGAATTGATTCGCGCCGACGAAAAACGCAAGGGCGAAGCAGAACTCGAAGCAAAGCTCCTCGAAGGCCTGAACAGCGCCGAAAGCGAGCTGACCCCGCAGCGCTTGAGCGCCATCCGCAAAGAGGCATTGGCGCGCGTGCAGGGCCGAAAGAATCAGCGCTGATGCCGAAGGTTTATCAGCGCGCGGCGGCCCGACGCGACCTGGTGGAGCACTTTGTCTACCTGGCGGAAAACGCTGGGTTGAACACTGCCGAACGCTTCCTGACGAATGCCGAGGTCAGTTTCAACGATCTAGCCGGTCAGCCCATGATCGGGATGGCGCTGACGCTGCGGCATCCCGATCTCGCAGGACTCCGCAAGTGGCGCGTCAACGACTTCGACAATTACCTGATCTTCTACCTCCCGCGTCCTGACGGTGTGTCGATCGTACGTGTGCTGCACGGCGCACGTGACTGGTGGAGCCTGTTGGGATTTGAGGTGTAGTCGTCGACATGTCATCGACAGCTCTCGATCATTTCCATCCCGCGGTCCGCGCCTGGTTCAGCTCCGCCTTCGCCGCGCCCACGCCAGCGCAGATCGAAGCCTGGCCGGCCATTCAGGCCGGGCGGCACGTGCTGGTCGCTGCGCCGACGGGGTCGGGACCCTGATCGGCGGCGATCTCAGGGCGAACGTTGCCGGCTCCGCACAGGCTATGAAGCTGAAGGCGCTGCTGGTCGAGCAGGGACTGTCGTCGCAATACCTGGCGGTGGGCATCGGGCCCGACACCGAAGTTCTCACCAAGGCGCCGGTGCTGTCGGCCGTCGGCACCGGTGCCGAGATCGGCATCCACCCGCAGTCGGAACGGAAAAATCCCGAACCCGAGGTCGTGCTCGCGGTCAACAGCCGCTGCGCCATCGTCGGCGCCGCGCTCGGCAACTACGTCAACCTGCGCGACTTCGGGACCGCAGGCTGCCGTTGTAGAGCAAGGCGAAGGACAACAACGCGTCGTGCGCGATCGGTCCTTTCATTCGTCTGTTCGACCAGACCTTTTCGCTCGACTACGTGCGCGCGCAGGAACTCGAGCTGCTCGTCGAGGGCGAAGACGGCTTCGAGATGCGCGGCTCGAGTTCGTTGAAACGCATCAGCGGCGACCCGCAAGACCTGGCCGAGCAGACGCTCAGCAACACGCACCAATACCCCGACGGCTTCGCGCTGTTCCTCGGCATGCTGTTCGCGCCGACAGACAACCGCGGCGCGCCCGGCGCCGGATTCGCGCATCACCTCGGCGACATCGTGACGATTCGCAGTGCGCAGCTCGACGCCCTGCGCAACCGCGTGAACACCTCCGACAAGGTCAGGCCGTGGCGGTTTGGGTTGAGGGCGCTGCTGACCAATCTCGCGGCGCGTGGGTTGCTGGTCGAAGGCAGGCTTTGAACGCTTTACGCCAAGTTGTTAACCCGCGCGGAACCAAGCGACCGTTCGATACCTGGGCCAGGTCGACTCCAATGAGCTGGGACATGGGAAACTGGCCGCGCAAAGTACTCTGAGTCTGAAGGATTCAGCTTTCAAGCAAGAATCACCCTGTCCAAACCCAACGAGCCCGATAGGAATCCAGCGTGATCATCAAGCCCGCTGACAAGACGATGAAAGCTTTGCTGGAAGGCGGCTTCTACAAGATTCCGCGCTTCCAGCGCCCGTACTCTTGGGATCAGGAGAACGTAGACGACTTTTGGAGTGATGCGATTGCAAGTGAGGACCAAGACTATTTCATTGGTTCATTCGTGCTCTATCGCGAGCACACGACATCAGATGTCTTCATGGTTGTCGACGGGCAGCAGCGGCTTACCACCGCGACGATCCTCCTTGCGACGGTTCGAAATGGCCTCGATTCAATTGGTGAGATCGCGCTGGCAAAAGGGACACAGTCGCTGATTGAGCGAAAGGACGTAGACAACCAAGAGCGATTTGTGCTGCTAACGGAAAGCTCTTACCCCTACCTGCAGGAGTACATCCAAAAGCACGGGACTCCCCAGCTCGCAAAGAATGCGGGGGCAGAGGAAGAGGCCATCGAAACAGCTTTCAGATACCTCGCAAAGCAAGTCCAAGCAACCCTTGCGGCCATAGACCTGGATCCGACAATTCCTACCAAGAAGAAAGCCCACGAGAAGCGGAAGCGCCTGCTGACGCTTCGCGACAATGTTCTGCGGCTTCAGCTAATTACGGTTGAGCTTCAAGGCGAAGATGAGGCGTACCTAATCTTTGAGACCCTCAATACGCGCGGTAAGGACCTGGGAATCGCAGACCTAGTGAAAAACCTGGTCACGCGGCTCATGAAACCCAAGAACAAGGGGGTCGACGTTGCGCGCGACAAGTGGCACAAGATACTTGATAGGTTCGACGAGTCTGCAGCGGACATTGATGTGAACTCGTTCGTTTACCACTCTTGGATCTCGCGGTATCCCTACACAGGAAAAGAGAAGCTGTTTCGAGAGATCAAGGCAAAGGTAGACAAGGCGCAAGCTTCTCCTTACCTCGAGGATTTGACCTCGGACTCGAACCTCTACAGGCAGATCCTTGAGCCGACCAGCGCGCCGTGGAGCAACCAGGAAGCTGAAATTCTTGCCTCCCTTCGCGCGCTCGTCCTATTTCGAGTAGCGCAGCCACTGCCGATGATTCTCGCAATTCTCCGGACATATCGCGCATCGCAGCTGAGCCTGGCAAAGACGAAGGAGGTCCTTCGCTCAATGGAGAACTTCCACGTTCAGTTCACTGCATTGACGGCACAGCGCACCGGTGGTGGAACCGCAAAGATGTACGCGGCCGCGGCACAGGAACTGACACACGCGACATCCCCGCAGAAGCGTGCGGACGCAATCAAGACCTTCAGACAAAAACTGAAGTCGCGCGTTCCATCGTATTTGGACTTCGAGGCGAGCGTTAGCCAGCTCGAGTATCTATCTAGCAATACGAAACAGAAAGGTCTAATCCAGTACTTGCTACAGCGAATTGATCAACATCAGCGGCAAGGGACACCGGTCGACTACTCCAAGATGACGATAGAGCACATCGCGCCTGAAAATCCTCCGCCTGGAACCACCGCGGTGGTTGGGGCCGGGTTGCTGGGCAATCTACTACTTCTCGACGAAGGTACGAATAACAAGGTTGGGAACAAGCTGTTTGCTGTTAAGAAGGAGCACTACAAGGCTGCTGCAACTCCACTTGACCCTGTCTTGGCCGGCGCTTCAACAAATTGGAGCGCGATCGAGATCAAAGCACGGACGAAGGCACTTGCCGAGTTGAGTTACGAGAAGGTTTTCCGCGTTTGAGTCTCATGTCGCTTCGCCCGGAGACCCTGAACGTGCTCGACAGAGCAGACAACCAACCCAATATGTCCTCCACCGTTCTGGATTACTTCCATGCCGCCATCCGCGCCTGGTTCACGTCGGCCTTCGACGCGCCCACGCCCGCGCAGGTGCAAGCCTGGCCCGCCATCCAGGCCGGGCGGCACGCGCTCGTCGCTGCGCCGACGGGGTCGGGAAAAACTTTGGCGGCTTTCCTCGCCGCGATCGATTCCCTGGTGCGCGAAGCGGTTGCAGCCGGCAGCGCACTCCCCGACGAAACGCGCATCGTCTATGTCTCGCCCTTGAAGGCCTTGGGCAACGACATTCAGCGCAACCTCGAAGTGCCGCTCGCCGGCATCCGCGCCGAGCTCGAGCGCCTGCGCCTTCCCGACGCCGGCATCCGCAGCGCGGTGCGCAGCGGCGATACGCCCCAGGTCGAGCGCGCGCAGATGCGCCGGCGCGCGCCGCACATCGTCGTCACGACGCCCGAGACGCTCTACATCCTGCTCACCAGCAAGGGCGGCCGCAAGATGCTGGCCAGCACGCGCACCGTGATCGTCGACGAGATCCACGCGCTGGCCGCCAACAAACGCGGCGCGCATCTGGCGCTGTCGCTCGAGCGCTTGCAGGCGCTTTGCGGGCGTGAGTTGACGCGCATCGGCCTGTCGGCGACGCAAAAGCCGATCGAGACGATTGCACGCTTTCTGGTCGGCGAGCGCTGCGACGCTTCGGGCGCACCCGACTGCGCCATCGTCGACACCGGCCATGTGCGCCGGCGCGACCTCGCGATCGAATTGCCGCCGGTGCCGCTCGAAGCCGTGATGTCGGGCGAGGCCTGGCAACTCGTTTACGACCGGCTCGCCGAACTCGTTCTCGAGCACCGCACGACCCTGATCTTCGTCAACACGCGGCGTCTTGCCGAGCGCGCTGCGCGCTATCTTTCCGAGCGCCTGGGCGAGAGAGAAGTCGCCGCGCACCACGGCAGCCTGGCGCGCGAGCACCGGCTCGATTCGGAACAGCGCCTCAAACGCGGCGAGCTGCGCGCCCTGGTCGCGACGGCCTCACTCGAGCTCGGCATCGACATCGGCGACGTCGACCTGGTCTGCCAGATCGGCTCGACACGCTCGATCGCCGCCTTGCTGCAGCGCGTCGGCCGCTCCGGCCACGCCGTGGGCGGCACGCCCAAGGGACGGCTGTTTCCGCTGACACGCGACGAACTGTGCGAGGCGGCGGCGCTGCTGGACTGCGTGGCGCGCGGCGAACTCGACCGCATCAGTTTGCCGAGCCAACCGCTGGACGTGCTCGCCCAGCAGATCGTCGCCGAGGTGGGCTTGCAGGAGTGGCGCGAAGACGAACTGTTTGCGATGCTCAGGCGCGCGACGCCGTATCGAGCCCTCACGCGCGATGAGTACTCGCAGGTCGTGCGCATGCTCTCCGACGGCTTCGATACGCGCCGCGGCCGGCGCGCGGCGTATCTGCACCGCGACGCGGTGAACGGCGTGCTGCGCGGCCAGCGCGGCGCGGCGCTGACCGCCGTCACGTCGGGCGGAACCATCCCCGACAACGCCGACTACACCGTCTTGTTGGAGCCGCAGGCGCAGGTGGTGGGCACACTGAACGAAGACTTCGCGATCGAGAGCCTGGCTGGCGACGTGTTCCAGCTCGGCAACACCTCGTACCGCATCCTTCGCGTCGAGCGCGGCACGGTGCGCGTCGAGGATGCGAAGGGAATGCCGCCGAGCATGCCGTTCTGGCTCGGCGAGGCGCCGGGGCGGACAGCGGAACTTTCGGCCGGCGTGTCGCGGCTGCGCGATGAAATCTCGGCCCGCCTCGACGCGGGCGGCCGTGCTGCGGCGCTGAGCTGGCTGAGTTCGCCCAGCGGCACGCTCGCGCTGTCAAGCTCGGCCGCCGAACAGATCGCCGATTACCTCGCGGCGGCCAAGGCAGCGCTGGGTCGGCTGCCGACCCAAGGCGCGCTCGTGTTCGAACGCTTCTTCGACGAATCGGGCGGCATGCAGTTCGTGATCCATGCGCCATTGGGCAGCCGCATCAATCGCGCCTGGGGGCTGGCGCTGCGCAAGCGCTTCTGCCGCAAGTTCGATTTCGAGTTGCAGGCCGCGGCGACGGAAGACGCAATCATCCTTTCTCTCTCGGCCTCGCACAGTTTTCCGCTCGACGAAGTGGCGCACTACCTCTCGGCCAAGACGGTGCGGCCCTTGCTCGTGCAGGCCCTGCTCGACGCACCGATGTTCGGCGCGCGCTGGCGCTGGAACGGCTGTGTCGCGCTCGCGCTGCCGCGCATGCGCAGCGGGCGCAAGGTGGCGCCGCAATTGCAGCGCATGGCCGCCGAAGACCTGCTCGGCGCCATCTTCCCGGATCAGCTCGCGTGCGGCGAGAACATCGTCGGCGATCGCGAGATTCCCGACCACCCCCTGGTGCGGCAGACGATCGAGGACTGTCTGCACGAGGCGATGGATGTCGATGGCCTGGAGGCCCTGCTCGCCGGGCTGGACGATGGCACGATCGAAGTGACGGCGCGCGACCTCACCGAACCTTCGCCGCTCGCGCTCGAAATCCTCTCCGCGCGGCCCTATGCCTTTCTCGACGACGCGCCGCTCGAAGAGCGGCGCACCCAGGCCGTGCTGGCGCGGCGCTGGCTGGACCCGCAGAGTGCCTCCGACCTCGGCAAGCTCGACGTCGAGGCGATCCGCAGGGTGCGCGACGAGGTCTGGCCTGAGGCGCGCAACGCCGACGAACTGCACGCTGCATTGCTCGGCTTGGGGTTTCTCAGCGCGACCGAGATCGAATCGCAGCCGGCCTGGCGAGCCCTGCTTGACGAGCTGGCGGGCGCTTCGCGTGCTACGCAATTGACACGCTTGACGCCGGGCGACGCGGACGTTTTTGTCGCCGCCGAACGCTTGCCCGAGTTCGACGCGGCGTTTCCGCAGGCCCTGCTCGCACCGCAGATCGAGGCACCTGCCGACTATCGCAAGGCCTGGACGCGCGAGGCAGCGCTCGTCGAAATCCTGCGCGACCGCCTGCAGGGGCTGGGCCCGGTGACGGCACGCTCGCTTGCAGCGCCGCTGGGGCTGGCCGTCGCCGACGCGCAGACCGCACTCGTCCAGCTCGAGACCGAGGGCAGCGTGATGCGCGGGCGCTTCACGCCCGATGCAGTGGACATCGAGTGGTGCGAGCGGCGTCTGCTGGCGCGCATCCACCGCTACACCGTGAACCGCCTGCGCCAGGAGATCGAAGCTGTCGAGCCGCGCGACTTCATGCGCTTTCTCTTCGAATGGCAACGCGTCGCGCCCGCAGCGCGCGTCGAAGGCGCCGACGCAGTGGCGGGAATCGTCTCGCAGCTCGAAGGCTTCGAGGCACCGGCGGCATCTTGGGAAACCGAAATCCTGCCCTCACGCGTGAACGAATACGACCCGGCCTGGCTCGACGACCTGAGCCGCGCCGGGCGCGTCGTGTGGACGCGCATCGCGCCCTTGCTCGCCAGCGCCACAAGCTCGCGCTCGGCCAGCCCGGTGCGCACGACGCCGATCACGCTCGCCTCGCG